>JAQBNS010000039.1 GCA_028288405.1 Chitinophagaceae bacterium | reverse complement strand
CGTAACTTCGGATCCAAATGCATTCAACTGATCCACCATCGTATTGATGGTATTTTTCAATTCTAATATTTCACCTTTTACATCCACGGTAATTTTTCTTGACAAGTCACCTTTCGCTACCGCTGTGGTTACTTCCGCAATGTTACGTACTTGCGCGGTCAGGTTGGATCCCATCTGGTTTACAGAGTCGGTCAAATCTTTCCATACTCCACCGACACCAACCACCGTTGCTTGTCCGCCGAGTTTACCTTCAGAACCTACTTCACGCGCCACACGGGTTACTTCGGAAGCGAAGGAGTTCAACTGATCCACCATGGTGTTGATGGTATTTTTCAATTCTAATATTTCACCTTTTACATCCACGGTAATTTTTCTGGACAAATCACCTTTCGCTACCGCTGTGGTTACTTCCGCGATGTTACGTACTTGTGCGGTTAAGTTAGATCCCATCTGGTTTACAGAGTCGGTCAAATCTTTCCATACCCCACCCACATCTTTTACTGTGGCTTGTCCTCCGAGTTTACCTTCAGAACCTACTTCACGTGCCACACGCGTTACTTCCGAACCGAAAGAGTTGAGCTGATCCACCATGGTGTTGATGGTATTTTTCAATTCTAATATTTCACCTTTTACGTCTACGGTGATTTTTTTAGACAAATCACCTTTCGCTACGGCTGTGGTTACTTCTGCGATGTTACGTACTTGTGCGGTTAAGTTTGATCCCATCTGGTTTACAGAGTCGGTCAAATCTTTCCATACCCCACCGACACCTTTTACTCTCGCTTGTCCGCCGAGCTTGCCTTCAGAACCTACTTCCCTTGCCACACGTGTTACTTCGGCAGAGAAGGAGTTCAACTGATCCACCATGGTGTTGATGGTATTTTTCAATTCTAATATTTCACCTTTTACATCTACTGTAATTTGTCTGGACAAATCGCCTTTCGCTACCGCTGTCGTTACTTCCGCAATGTTACGCACCTGGCCCGTTAAGTTCGATGCCATCTGGTTTACAGAGTCCGTTAAATCTTTCCATGTACCGGCAACCCCTTTTACTTGTGCTTGTCCACCGAGTTTACCTTCTGTTCCCACTTCCAACGCTACGCGCGTTACTTCGGAAGAGAAAGAGTTCAGCTGATCCACCATGGTGTTGATGGTATTTTTCAATTCGAGAATTTCACCTTTTACGTCCACGGTAATTTTACGGGACAAGTCACCTTTCGCCACGGCGGTTGTTACCTCGGCGATGTTACGCACTTGCGCGGTAAGGTTTGATCCCATCTGGTTTACAGAGTCGGTTAAATCTTTCCATACCCCCGCAACCCCTTTTACTTTTGCTTGTCCTCCGAGTTTACCTTCCGAACCTACTTCTCTCGCCACACGTGTTACCTCCATGGAGAAGAGGTTCAACTGCTTCACCATGTCGTTTACTTCTTTCGCAATACGGGCAAATTCCCCCTGCAACTGGTGACCGCGAATTTCCAAAGACATTTGTTGTGAAAGGTTTCCTTTCGCCACCGAACTGATTACGTGTGCGATTTCAATGGTAGGGTGTACCAAATCTGAAATGAGCGAGTTGAGCGAATCCACACCAGTACTCCAGGCCCCTTTGGCTTGGGGGACTTCGATGCGTTGTGTCAGTTTACCTTGCTTACCGATGGTATTACCGGCTTTGGTAAACTCTTCGATCATTTTTTCATTCAGCGAAACAATATCGTTGAGTGCATCACAAATTTTTCCATTAATACCCACCTGATCGATGGGCATACGCACATTAAAATTTCCATTACGTACTTCCGTCAGTACGCGCAGAAGATCCTTCGGATCAAAACCGTCAGACCATTCGTCTATTAGACGTTGAGTTTCCGCAACCGCAACCGTTTTGGTTTTGCTTTTCGCGGGTGTCTTAGGCGCGGTAAGCTCAGCAGTCTCAGCTGTGCCATTACCATTTTTGCTTTTAGTACTCATGCATCAGGGTTAGTGCGGTATTAAAAATAGGGTAATTGTCGATCGAATAAGGGATTACCTCAGCAAAGCTGTCGCAAATATCATACATTTCAAAGGTATTGAATTCAACTTGTTTGACCAGTATTTGACTCCTCTTCTATGTGCTTGTGTCTTAGATTAATTCGCAAAACACCCTACTAAAATTTAGGCATTCTCTTATTCACAATGGGGTATTGATTGTCCTTTAAAATGGACAAATAGGGAACGAAATTCCCCATTGTGTTGCTTTTTTTCACTTGAAAACCGGGTGTTAAATACACAAAGTGTAACTCAATTGAAAAAGGTGGTTGAACATATCCTAAAAAATAAAAGAAGTGATAAAAAATGGTAGAAAGCATTGCCTCAGTATGTTGACCCTTATCAAGAGAAGTGTATTTCAATACACTCGGGACAGTCGGAACATGGCATCTATTTTGTCTTTTTTAAATTCTTATTTCTATATCCATGAATTATCCTTCTGCTACGTATCGCATTCAGCTCAACAGCGAATTTACTTTTAAACAACTGGCAGAAATCATTGATTACCTGTATGCCTTAGGTATATCTACTATTTACGCTGCTCCTATCACGATGTCCAGAAAAAATAGTTCGCACGGTTACGATGTAATTGATCCATCTGTTATTAATCCGCAGATTGGCACATTAGAAGAGCTCCGTGACTTGCGCACCAGGCTGCAACGTTATGGAATGAATTGGCTGCAGGACATTGTACCTAATCACATGTCCTTGTCTTCGGATAATACGAGGTTGATGGATGTATTGGAAAGAGGAAGTGATTCGCCTTACTATAATTATTTCGACATCGATTGGCAACACAAAGAGGCTGCAGGAAAGTTATGGATTCCTGTCTTGGGAAATGATTGGCAGGATTGTTTGGAAGCAGGAGAATTCAGAATCAATTTCAATGAACAGAAAGGTTTTGAATTTTATTACCATGATCATCATTTTCCTCTTGCTGTATCAGCGATCAGAGAAATGTTAAGCTGCATGAGAGAAACCAATACGAGTCAAGGATTGAGTTTTGTCATCGAGGATTTGATGAAGGGCGCGCAACGTAAAGAATTGGCGACTTGGAAGAAGCACAAAGAAAAGTACATCGGAGAAATAAGTGCTCAATTCATACACGATGTACAGCAGGCTTTGCTCATCATCAATAAAGATAAAAGCAAACTCAATAAAATTCTTCAGGCACAACCTTACTTGTTGACGTACTGGGAAACTTCAGAGCGGCAGATGAACTACCGTCGATTTTTCGCTATCAATGATTTGATTTGTTTGCGCATAGAAGACAAAAATGTATTTGAAGATTACCATGCTTTTTTCCATTTCTTATACAAAGAAGATTTGATTCAAGGCGTCCGGTTGGATCACATTGATGGCCTCTATCATCCGTTAGAATATACTAAACGGTTGCGGAAAAAAATGGGTGATGATTGCTACATCATCGTTGAAAAAATATTGGAATATAACGAAGACATCGCCAGTGATTGGGACATACAAGGCACCAGCGGCTATGAATTTCTTTCTTTCTCTAATCGCGTATTGACTGATCAGGAAGGAGCTGAAAAGCTTCGTCAATTTTACCATGCCTTTACATTGTGGAATACATCCTATGGTGAATTGGTATTTCAAAACAAACATAATTTCCTTTACAGCCAAATGTTAGGAGAGCTTGATAATTTGATGGATTTGCTGGTATCACTTGGATTGACTGAACAGGTCACATTGGAACAAAGGAGAATCAAGAAAGCATTGGGATTATTTATGTCGGCCTTTCCCATTTATCGCATTTACCCTTTTATGTTTCCAATAGCGGATGAAGCCTTGCAGTTTGTGAATAAAGCCTATGATGTAGCATGTGATCAGGACAATACCTATAAACCGGAATTGACTTTCATACGTAGTTTATTTCATGAAGATCAACCGGACAAATTGGAGAACAAAATGAAGTTTGTCATGCGACTCATGCAGTTCACGGGACCTTTGGCTGCCAAAGGAGTAGAGGATACTACCTTTTACGTATATAATCCATTGATCTCTCACAATGAAGTCGGTGATTCGCCGGAGGAACTGGCTTGTACGACAGCTGAGTTTCATGAGAAGATGATCAGCCGTCAAGTCAACAATCCTTTTTCACTGAATGGATCTTCTACCCATGATACTAAAAGGGGAGAAGATGCCAGAGCACGACTTAATGTATTATCGCATTTGCATCATGAGTGGGAAGGTTTAGTGATGCAATGGCACGAAGAAAATAAAAAATTCACGCAGACTATAAACAACAAACGTTGCCCTTCATTGAACGATGAGTATTACATCTATCAATCGCTGCTGGGGAGCTTTCCTGAAAACGACAAGATAGATGAGCTGTTCATCGAACGCACGAAACAGTTTATGCTAAAAGCTTTGCGGGAAGCCAAAGTAGAAACAAGCTATACGGAAAACAATGAGCGGTATGAATCCTCTTGTCTGAATTTCATCTCCTCTATTTTAGATGCATCGCATTCCTACTTCCATTCATTTCTTCCATTTCTTGAAAAAGTAAATCGCTATGCGGCTATTTATTCTTTGGTACAAACGGTGATCAAAATTACAGCGCCGGGCATTCCGGATATTTATCAGGGAAGTGAATTGTGGGAATTGAGTTATGTTGATCCTGATAACCGTCGTAAAGTTGATTATGCATGCCGTAAGCAATTCTTGCAGGAAACCCATCGCAACTCCTCTGAAATCAACTGGCTAAAAGATAGAAGAAAGGAAGGGATCGAGAAACTGTTCGTCACAACCAAATTGCTTCATTTAAGAAAAGACAATCCGGATATTTTTATACATGGGGAGTACATTCCTTTGGCAGTTTATGGAAAGGAGGGCAGATGTATCGCATACCTCAGAAAGAAGGGAGACGAAACCGTATTAATTTTACTACCTATTGGTTTCAATGTGAATGAAGCAGGAGGTTTTACTACGACCTGGGAAGATGTATTTATAAAACTTCCGGATGGGCTTTCTTCCAAGTGGCGTAATGTTTTTACAGGCCATACCAAACATCTGGAAGGTACAGTTGCTGTAGCGGAGGTTTTTATGGATTTCCCTGTAGGAGTATATACGAGTGCATCATAGAAAATTTTATTCGAAGTAAACACCTAAATACATCTCTAGTATTTTATAAGAAAAAAGATAACTGTATTGACGCTGTATGCGATTTCTCTCTGATAAGGTATAATTGTTTTTCATCCAAATGTACTCATGTGTGGCAATTATTCGTTGTTCGTATTCTCGCCTAGATATTTCATAAAGTTCTTTGGATATCACTACCTCCTTTTCTGCAGCATTGAATCGTTTGAATTCTAAATAGGTTCCATTATATAACCCGATCAATTCTTCTTTGACAGCTCTTGTACGTTCATCTAGCTGTAAAAAACTATTTTGATAGGCAATATCTGCTTTTTGATAATTGAAGCGGTAATATCCTCCATTCAAGATGGGTATGCTGAGGTTAAATGAAAAGGTTTTGTTTTGGTTCTCATCAATCTGCTGCCAGTAGTCATATTTTTCAAAGGTTCCAGTAGAGGGATTGAATTTTCTTACTCCGTTGGAATAACCGGAATAGAGCGTTCCTGAAAGATCGAGTTTGGGAAGCATATTACTTCTTGCAATCCCTTTTTCCTGCAACAAGATTTGTTGACGTACTTCTTCTTGTTTTACATTGTAATTTCGTTCTGCGGCTTTCAGAACATTTTCTTTTGATATGTCCAGTATACTTGAAGAAGAATCAGCGAATGTGAAAGAAGGTTGATCCAGTACAATTTCATAGTCTGAGTCTAATCCCATCGTGTTGCATAAGATCAGCTTGGCTTCACTGATCTTAAGCTGATATTCAGCAATGGCAAGTTCGTCTTTGATTTTCTGATTTTCAAACTCGAGCAAGCTCTTTCTGGCTAAGGATCGGTTTTCAATAAGTTTTATTGTACGTTCAATATCATCTTGTGTGCGCCGTGCATTAAGCTCTGCTGTTTTCAACAATTCCTGATTAAGCAACACATTTAAATAATTATCAAATATTTTCTTTATAACGTTCAATCCAGCTTTTTCCTGCTGCAATTGCTGAAAGGTCACATTGAGTTTTTCTCTTTTGATGGTGTGAAGATTTTTGAACGAAGCAAACAAGGGCAAGGTGCTAGTGATCGAATAGGTATTGGTATTGATCTCCTGATTGGTATAAGAGTTCGTCAATGGGTCAATAGACCTCCCATAGTTAAAAGCATTGGAATAACGAAAATTAATTGTAGGTAAGAGATTGCCATAGGCAATATTTAAATCAAGTCTTGCGCTTTCATATTGAAGTTGTGTTTTGCGCAATTCTATGTTGTGGCCTTTAGCATATTCAATACACTTTTCCAATGTCCAAACTTGTTCATTGGTTTGTGACCATAATTTTGTTGCAGTGCTTAAAAAAGTCAGCACCACTAAAAAAAGAGATTTTAGAAAATTCATTTCTCCGCTATTGTAATGTATAAAGGACTATTGACTCCACAGAAAAAATAGTCTTGATTCAAAAGTTGTTCTTCAATGGCTTTCGCATCGAGAAATAGCTTTTTTTCCTGTATTTTGATAAAAGCCTGAAATTCCTCCAGAGTGCCCCCGCCTTCAAGAAATAAGGGTTGTTGCAAGGTAAGCATTTCAATCGTTTTTTCTTTGTGGAGTAAACTATTCCTTACCTCATTGATGTAATGTTGCTCTTTTTCTCCCTGGTAGTTGTGAGGTACTACAAAGGATACGCTATCATTGGCTCGTATGTCGATGTTTTTAGCCCCGCCCTTTTGAAGCAGCAAAGGCATATAATTACCAATGCTGTCTCGGTTTACTCCATGTTTTATAAATACACTTTCTATAACAGCAGATACTTTATATACCAGTACTTTTTCTTCGACCGACAATTCATGTAAAGAACTGTGGGTATGCGACAGCTGAAAGTTTATATTGTGAGGCTCGATGCACACTATTTTACCTCCGGGTTTTAATATGCGCAGCATTTCTTTTACTCCCGCTAAAGGATCGGGTAGGTGCATCACGATGGTTTGTCCCATTACCACATCAAAGCTATCGTCTTCAATAGGAATATCTAATGCATTTCCTGTTACAAAAATAGCTTTCCCATTTTTGGCCCACGATTGACTCATATCCTGCGCTTGTGCAATCAGTGAGGCCGATTGATCCAAGCCTACATACATTCCTCCTTCACCGAAATGTGACCAAAAAGAGTAGCCCAAGTAGCCCAAGCCGCATCCAATATCTGCCACAGTCATTCCTGGTTTCAATCCAATCCAAGAGGCAAGCATGGAAAGCGTGTCTTCACGCCACATAAATTTTCTTGGGCCTATGAGGTTGTATACAATATCGGGATTATCCCAACGAAAAGTTTCAGACATGATGGTTAAAAATAGAGAGATCAAATATAAGAAAAATTAATTGTTGTAGTAAGCATAGATTTTTCAATTTGAGAAAGAGGAGT
Organism: Chitinophagaceae bacterium; assembly: GCA_028288405.1. Classification (GTDB taxonomy): domain Bacteria; phylum Bacteroidota; class Bacteroidia; order Cytophagales; family Cytophagaceae; genus JACMQM01. The sequence goes on along the minus strand of JAQBNS010000039.1, from coordinate 16,706 downwards.
CTAAATTGCCCTGTTATAATTTTTCATGTATAAAATATAGTCTGTATATAAGAACTCTTGATCAGGTTCATCTTGTTGAATGGCATCAAGAATAATTGTCGCATTATGAAGCAATGTGATTTTTTGCAATTGAAAATGCTCTTCATATTCTTTCACTAAAACATCGTATTGTTGTCTGTCACCAAAGCCTATTTGGAAATAGTAACGAGCAGAATAAAGTGTAGGAGAAGAACTGTCATAATCACTCAGTGTTCTAATGATTTTAATGTCCTTTGAAAGCAGTTGCAACAGTTCTTGTTCCTCGCACTGGACAATATAAGTGAGATGAGGATAGGGTTGATAGGCTTGTACAAAATAAAATTTAAAACTGCCTAATCTATTTTTTTATTGTCTTAAACAAAGAAAAATTTGGATCGCTGTGTAAAAATGAAATAGAAAGCCAAGAATTCATAGTACTTAAAAATAGGTATTTTATTTGCAATATTGGAATCCATATATGCTGTTTAGTGCGACTGCCGGCGTTTTTAATAAGTTTTATCTATTAATTGTTTTGGCAAGTTATATTTAATACGATGATGTGCTGCATCAGTTTTTAAAATATTTGTTAGATTTGCTCATTGTTTATTTTTATAAATTAAATTTTGGACGTTATGAAAAAATTGAAATTAGAAGAACTCGAAGTAAAAAGTCTTATGACTTCTCTTCAAGATCAATCTGCAGACGAAGTAAAAGGTGGTACTGGTACTACTGTTACACCAACTATTGGTGTTAGTATTATGTCCATAGTGGTAACAGTTGTGGTCGCATCGATCGCGATATCAGGCGGGTCTTATTAATTTTTTATCAGAGCAATAAACCAGGATTCTGGTTTATTGCTTTTTTTATTCATAGAGAATTCATTTTTTCTTTTTTTCTTATCGACTGTACTATTGAAACAGTTGACTGGAATTTTTTTGTCTTTACATTGTGTTGTAAGTTGTTGATTATTAATTAAAAGCATCTTGTTTTGTTTCATCGGTTTATTTATTTTGTTCAAATATTAAACTAAAAATTTAGACTCGTGAAAAAATTAAAATTAGGAGAATTGGAAGTACAAAGCCTTATTACTTCCATGCAAAAACAATCTTCGAAACTATAAAAGGTGGTTTGCATACCTCTAACGTTCCTGCACCTAATCAGTTCGTATCTTCATTTGCCGGCCCTGCTGCATCATATTAATATTACTTAGGAATAGACAAGCCTTAAGCAGTTTGTCTATTCCAACTATTTATGCTGTGTCAGCAAGGTTTGACCATTGTAGTACCGTTACAAAGATAAAGGGATTCGCATATTTTGGATGAATGAGGGTTTTGTCTATACCTGTTCTGAAAGGATTATTTGTACTATTTTTCGATCATGCCTTCTGTTTTAAAATAAACTCAGTAGCTTTGTAGTCATTGTTAGTTCAAATGCTTTTTCATTCAGGCCAAGGCATATTGTTTTTGATGCTCCGGTCGGTATTGTTTTTATAAATATAAAATGTTCAAGAGCTTTCCATATTACCAACAGTTAAATGCCATGGATTGTGGCTTTACCTGTTTGCGAATGATTTCCAAGTATTACAAACGGGACATTTCAAAAACCTATTTGCGCCGACACCTTAATGTAAACAGAGAAGGTGTTTCGTTAAGGGCGCTTAGTGATGCGGCAGACCGTATAGGTTTTCGCACGTTGGCTGCGAAAATGACTTTTGATAATTTTGCTGCACATGCCCCTTTGCCTTGTATTGCGCATTTTGATTTGACTCATTTTGTAGTGGTTTATAAAATCAGTCGCAACAAAGTATACATTGCCGATCCGGATAAAGGAATGTATACATTTACTAAACAAGAATTTTTAGAGCACTGGCAAACCAATTCAGAAACAGAAGAAGGAGTATTGCTTTTGTTTGAAACGACACCTGAATTTTATAGCAAAGAGGACTCTGAGTTTAACGAGGATCAGAAAAAAATTAGCTTTCGTTATTTCCTAGGATACATCTTACCTTATCGTCGCTACCTCATCCAATTATTTATAGGATTGTTAGTGGGGACACTCATCCAACTTACAGTGCCGTTTTTAACGCAATCCGTTGTGGATATAGGGATCAACAATCAGAATATAGATTTTGTATACTTGGTATTAGCTGCACAACTGATGTTATTTTTAAGCAGCACCTCGGTGGAGTTTATCCGCAGCTGGATTTTACTGCACATGGGTACGCGCATCAACATTGCGATCTTGTCAGATTTCTTCATAAAATTAATGAAACTCCCTGTGTCGTTTTTCGATCGCAAAATGACAGGAGATATTCTTCAGCGTATTGGTGATCATAGCAGAATAGAATCTTTCCTGACTGGTGTTACCTTGAATACGTTGTTCTCGTTTGTGACACTCATTGTTTTCGGAGTTGTGCTGGCGTATTATAGTGTGGCGCTGTTTGTTATTTTTTTAATAGGGAGTACAGTTTACATCGCATGGATTTTAATGTTTCTTAAAATCAGAAAGCGTCTCGACAACGAACGTTTTGCTAAGAGCGCTGTGGCACAAGAGAAGACGCTAGAGCTTTTGCTGGCTATGCAAGAAATTAAAATACAAAATTGCGAAAAAAAGAAACGCTGGGAATGGGAAGCCATAAACGCTCGTTTGTTTAAACTAAGCATAAAAAGTTTGGGTTACGGTCAATTCGAATCCAGTGGGGCACTATTTATAAATGAGTTGAAAAATATTTTCGTTTCTTTCTTTGCCGCGAAGTTGGTGATAGAAGGTGAATTGACCTTTGGTATGATGCTTTCCTCGCAATACATCATTGGTCAGCTTAATGGACCTGTAGGTGCATTGATTGGTTTTATCCATACGGGTCAGGATGCGAAGATCAGTCTTGATCGACTTTCGGAAATTCATAATGAGAAAGAAGAAGACAATGGCGTACAGCGAAATACTGATATCCCTACGAGTGGGGATATCGTTTTTGACAATGTCTCTTTTCGATACGGTGACAATGATTCTCCCGAAGTACTTAAGGGTATCAATTTGACAATTCCCGCCGGGAAAGTGACGGCTATAGTTGGTACAAGTGGCAGCGGAAAGACGACCTTGTTTAAATTGTTACTGAAATTTTATGGCATAAATAAGGGCAATATTCGAATTGGTCAGCAAGACCTGGAAAATTTAGATTATAAGGCATGGAGGAGTGTATGTGGTATTGTGATGCAAGAAAGTTATATCTTTTCAGATACGATTTTAGAGAACATTGCCATATCAGAAGAAGATACAGACCTTGTAGACAAAGAGCGTTTGCGCTACGCCGCAGAAATTTCTAATTCCAGAGAAGTCATTGAAGCTTTACCACTTGGATACAATACGCGTTTAGGACCTAATGGTGTTGGTTTAAGTGAAGGACAGAAGCAACGATTATTGTTGGCTAGGGTCATCTATAAAAATCCCAATTACTTATTTTTGGATGAAGCTACGAATTCACTAGATGCCAATAATGAAAAAATAATCATTGAAAATCTGAATAAATTTTTTGTCAATAAGACTGTAGTTATCATCGCACACCGATTGAGTACAGTGCGTAACGCAGACCAGATAGTCGTCCTAGATAAGGGAGTGATAGCGGAAATAGGAACTCACGATGAGCTGATACAAAAAAGAGGCAACTATTTCAATCTTGTCAAGAATCAATTAGAACTAAACGCCTGATTTCTGTTGCTATGAAAAAATTGGAAGTGGAAGATAAAATCCGCAGCAGTGAAGTTCGCGAAGTCTTAGGTAAGTCACCAGGCTGGTTGATTACGTGGGGCACTACGATCATCTTTGTTATTGTGATCATGGCGATCGTACTTTCTTTTGTCATTAGTTATCCGGATATCATTACAGGTAGAATAACGATCACAACAGAAACACCTCCTGCCAAGCTTATTGCCAAATCAAGCGGCAAACTTTCTTTGCTGGTAAAAGATACCAGTTGGGTCAATAAAGGAGAATACTTAGCTTATATTCAAAACTCAGCCAATCCCGTAAGTATTGAGTTGTTTCGTAAATCATTGAATCACTTTAAACAGCTGGCCGATGATCCATCAGAGTTGGAGCAACAGTCGGCTCAGCAATTACTGAGTCAGGAGTTTGAGTTAGGAGATGTGCAAGGTGCATTCATTCGGTACAAGAATACTTGTCTCGATTATGCTTTGTTTAAAAAACTCAACACGAAAAATAAGCAGATACATTCCATCGATAAACAACTGCAAGCCTATAGAGAGCTGAATGAAATTCTACTAGGGAAAATGAAAATTGTGCAGAGGGAATTAGTGATTGCTGACCGCAAGTACAAAAGCGATTCTTTACTCAATAAAGAGGTGATCATCTCTGGTTCGGATATGGATGTTACGGAGCGCTATGTATTAGATACCCGCAGGTCCAACGAAATGAGTAAGCAGGAGATTATTCAGAACAGGTTGAAGATAGAAGAACTGGAGCAGCACAGACATATTTTAGAGACTGAAATACAACAGGAAGAAAACAAATTGAATGCCCATCTGAAGAATACGTTTGATGAATTGCTCAAAGATTTTAGAAATTGGGAAGAGCGATATGTATTCAAAGCGCCGTTCTCAGGAGAAGTATCTTTTTTTAATTACTGGCACAACAATCAGTTTATTGCACCGGGTGACGAGTTGGCTTCTGTTGTAGATAAGAACTCAGATCATATTTTTGGAAGACTCTATGTTTCTACCGAAAGCTTTGGTAAAGTAAGGAAAGGTCAGTCCGTAAGAATTTTACTGGACAGTTATCATTTTAGTGAGTACGGTAGTGTGAAAGGAACGGTCGCTGCTATCTCGGCTGTCAATCGAAACAATGCTTACTTGATTTATGTAGAATTAAAAGATCGACTTAATACGTCTTACAATAAGAAGATTGAGTTTAAACAGGAAATGCAAGGTGCTGCGGAAATCATTACAGATGATTTAAGTGTAATTGAAAGATTTACTTATTCATTAAGAAATACATTCAAACAAAGGAAAAAAGACAGGCTGCAAAAAGAACCTACTAAAACCACTGCCAAAGAAGATGAGACAGACAGTAATATGTAATTCCAGCATGCAGGAATTTTTTCCCGCCGGAAGCATTGAACAGGTAGAGATTGGAGGTAAAAAGATTTACTGTGGCCAAATTGAAACAGATGACATGGAATTTGACAAAGCCAAGCCAGAGAATAGATCGATGGTTATGGTTAGAAAGAAAGCGTTCTCCTGTAATTATAGAGATCTTACACTGATTTACATGTCTTCAGACCGCTGTACAGAAAGGTCAGAAAGTCAGTTTTTTTTTCCTTTTGGGTCTGAATTTTCAGGTGAAGTGGTGGCAGTAGGGCCAGAAGTTATTGACTTTAAACCAGGAGATCGTGTCATGGGCAAAGGTACTTATCCGCACAGTGGTGTGGAGGGAGTTATGCCTGGCCTTCCTACGAATAACGCATCAAAAGAATACGAAATTTTTCATGCTGTAAAATTGGTTAAAATGCCTGATGCTATGAGTTATGCGGAAGGAGCCACTTTTGCTTTGGGTGCACAGACAATATACAGCATGTTGAGAAGGTTACGTTTAAAATCATCCGATCGAGTATTGATTACTGCCGGACGTTCCAATACTTCTTTGATGGCTCTTGCAGCGTTGAGAAAATACAATTTGAATGTTACCGTCATTTCTTCCCAAAAAGAAACGAATGATTTTTTTCTTGAAAATGGTGTTACACAGGTGCTCAATATCGACGTCAATCAGGCGAAGGAGAGCATCGTGGAGTTTCCTGAAGTGAAAGCGTTGCTTGAAAAGCAAGGTTTATTTGATTGCATCATTGATCCAATGACTGACATTTACCTTACTAAATTAACCGATGCCATGAATGTGGAGTGCCGGTACATCACTTGTGGGTTGTTCAATCAATTCCCTGATGTAATGACGTCTCAAATTTCTCCTTCTGAAGTAAGCATCAATGTTTTTGCCAAGCCTTTTTTGTTTAAAAATATAGAGTTGATTTATAATTGCCTGGGTTACGATGATGATCTTGAAAGAGCGATCGAGGATTATAAGAATAAGAACTATGAAATATTGATTGACTCTACTTTTTCAGGTTACCAAACAGCCGCATTTCTTAGCAGAACATATACTGACAAGAAGAGGTTAGGTAAGGTAGTTTTTCTATACTAAAGGCAAAGTCTTATAATATTTTATTGGATTCTTTTACGAAGTGCAGGCTCTGTTCTGACAGAAAAGCAACAAGAGACTCGTCTTCATTTCGCATGCCGAGTCGATTATTGAGCATGTGAATATAACTCAGCCATATTTTGGCCATGTTATTTTCTAGAGCAGAGAAGCCTTGCAAATTCATAAAATCATAGAAGGGATCTGAGGCTATTTTATTTCGAGAGCCAGTCTCTTCAAGCTGAGTTTGTATACGTTTGCAGCCATCGATCCAATCATTAAGCCATTGTTCCTCAAATTCCACATTGCTTATTAAAGCGTTCCACATCGTGTTTGCTACATTGATCAAACCATCTGATTGCAAAGCAAAAGAATTGACGTATTCATTTTCCAACACTTCTCGCTTTGCCAGACGATGTTCTGGTTCCATATTGATATAATGGATAGGCAACCAGTTTTGAAAATATTGATGAAAAAAGGCAATTGCTTTTTCTCTTGACATCCCGTGCCCATAAGCAAAAGCCAGGTATAATTTAATGGATACTCCCATCATTTTATTATAACTAAGACCTTGATAATGCCTGATCAGGTTGATGACAAGATCTGAACAGATTTGGAATTGTTGCTCCGCAGTGCTGATGGCATCCTCTCCGCCATAGCGAATTATTTCAGGTTTATATTCAATTTCCTGAATACTATTATTAGGGAAAAAACCTTCTTGTTCAAAAGCAGCATTTCGAATGGAAGGGAATTCTTGCAGGAATAGCTGGATCTTCTGAACCGCCTCTTCTTGCACCAATACTTTGTCAGTGTGGTTTTTGAGCAAGAGACGAAGTCTCAGATGTGGTCCTTTTTCATAATATCGTATAAAAAAATAACCTTCTATCTTGTCTTGTGCGAGTAAGTTGTTTTTTAGTGGTTCAATGACTTTGACTATAAGTTCATCATAACCTGTTCCATAAAACAGATGAAGGCTAAGCCAATTGTTGCTCATGAGGTTTCGAAGTCAATGATTTGAAAATTTCACAGATCATGTAATGCAGGTATATTTCATCGGCAAGCATGAGGCCCATCTGCATATTGGCCATGTGAATGTAATAGGAATAAATGAGCGTTCTTTCCTGTTTGTCGGGAGAAAGGCTACTTTTTTTATTGGGTTTGAAAAACTCTTTTTTCAAGAATTTTTTTTGTTCTTGGAGTGCGATGAGCCCTTTGTCACTTTCTACAAAGATGTTTTTCCATGCGAGGATCCAATCTTCATCATGTTCTTCTCCTTCTTCCAGCATTTGCCAATAGGAGGCAAAGTAATTGGAGAATCGTTCTTTATTCGGGTTAAATCTTTCCTGCAGCAGTTTCTTCAGTGCTTTTAGGTATAGGCTATATCTTTTGCCTTCTGCACTCGTTGCGCTAACATTGGGAAGTGTTGATGGCATGAGATGTCCAAGATACGACTTTGAAAATAGGTAGGCTTGCTCCAGGTTTAATCCTAAGGAATGAAGAGCTAAAAAATGCAATTGAAGCATTTCACTCAATATGTTTTCAGCGGTGCGATTCGGTTTTTCCTGCATGCGCTGTACGGCAATATCGGAAACAGTGTAGAATAGTTTTTCTGCTAACAAAGCGCCTTCAAAACCTCCCAATGATACAATGTCCTGATAGTATTGGTTAAACTGCAGGCTGTTGTTAGGGAAGGGCATGAAAAGAGAATTGAGAGGCATAGGATAAACAAAATCCTCCGAAGGGTGCTTTTTGAAATAACTGGCAATGTACTTTTCTACTTTTGGTTTTATTTTTTTGTCCAAAATAGTTTTTTGCCCTTTTATTCTAACCAATAAGTTATAGCCTCTATTGATAGAAGGCATAAAAAAATACATTTCCGCATCTCCGGCAGAAATAAATTCACGTATCAAGGGACTGATGCCATTTACAATAAGACTGGACCATTGCTGTGGATGGTAGTAAAGTGAAAAAGAAAGCCAGGCGTCTATGTTTTTTTTCATAGTAAGATAAAATAAATTAGATGGTCCATTGCAACAATGTTTCTGTTACATGAGGATTTCCATCGATGGTCAACAATTGGTCTTTTTTGGGATATACTTCCTCCAGTTTTATTTTTTCAGCTTTAGTGTTGCGAATGCTTTTTTCAAAAATATTCACCAGGAGAGGATTGAGAAAATTGATGTACTGTGGCTTATAGTCTTCCTTTACAAACTCTTTATCTCGTTCTTTTATTTGCGCAATCATTTGTATGCGGTTACTGTTTTTTCTAAGAAATACATCCTCTTCAATGCTGTGTTGTATGCGCCAGTTATTGATGCGGTAGAAATAAGACCAGTCACTGTCTGTAGATTCTCTTAATGGAATAGATTGCAAAGGAATAACCCAACATTTTCGTTGAAGAACAAGGTGTTTATTGATCTGTATTCTAGGCAGTATTAATATTTCATCTTTGTTATTGCGCAGTGCATAGTCATACCCCAATTTGTTATTGACAGCTTGGGTGATTAGGTCCACGTAAGTCAACTCATCTGGTTTAAAATTATTGAGGAAGAAGTACAAGTTCGATCTGGTGAAAGCTCCTTCAAATCCTCCATCCAATACGCAAATGGTTTGGCCTAATATTTTATGATACAAATAAATACTGCGTTCTTTCTCATTAAGCACCACTTCCATGTCTCCGAGAAAGAGTTTTTTTTGTCTATCCTGTGTTAATGCGTTGGCATTATCTGTCCATATTTCGCAGTCAGAGAGCAGCGGATGGATATTGGCATTGAAGTAAGACGAGTCAGAGATTTCGGCTGTATAAGGATTTTCTTCGTGGTTTTTATTTCTGATTTCCTGCAGGTAATGCTCATCGAACATGTGAAGAAAACGGCTAAACATTTTTCCATTTCCCGGCATTACGCTATTGATCATGAGTACCAATTGATCTTGGTCTCCTGCACAGGGTTGGGCGAAGCTGCTAAAAGAAAAATTCCCATTACTAACGACCGGTGCAATACCGATATGGCGATGATATTCATCTATTTCATTTGTAGTGAACTCCACTTGATCAGGATTAAGTGCATCGCTGAAGTACGTTCCAAATTCATAGATCCATTGATCGGGCCCTATTTTTTGATCTGCAGACTCTATGGTGATTCCATTAGAAAATAAAAAATTTCTTAATCCGTCGTCGTGCTGATTTTTATTGCTTTCATTGGGCAGCTTGACCGATTCTATGTATTCTTTGAAAAATGGAATAAAACTAATGCGTGTCTGATCGGGGTATTTATACTTGAAGTATTCGTAGAGTGAAGTTAGCATCGTCGTGTTTTTAAGAACAGGACTGATGCTTAGAATTAAATTGTTGAGACTTTGAATAATTGTTTCTACTTCATCTTTCGGAAAACCACTGTCTATGCTTACTTCATAATCTTCATAAATAAAATTGACTTGAGGTAGTGTGGTAACTCTTTCTGTCAGCGGTTTAGAATCATGGCCCTCTTCAAGAGAACTGATTAATTGTATAAATTCTTCTTTGATAGAAGCAAGTATGGCAGCTCTTTCATTAAAATTAGAAAGTCCAAAACGGATGACAGCAACATTGATTTTTTCTAAGGAAGACTTTAATAGATGCTGTTTAGGATAAGAAGCAAATTCCGGTTTACTGATATAATTCAGCAGGTCTTTTTCCCAGTTTTTGATCGTGAGGTCTACAGGAAAATCATAAACGATCAGTCCGATGGAAGTAAGTTTTTCAATATATTCTTTTAATGCGGTTTCCGATGCGTCAATTTGTTCGCCTAATAATTTTAGTAAGTGTGAATAGGGTATAGAATCATCTTCTTGAAAAGTTTCACGTAAAAAATATACCACGTCATTGCTTTTTAAAGTTTGCACAATGTCTAGGCCATTGCGGTTTTGAAGAAGGGTAAATTCCAGATCAGTTGTATGCAGTGCTTTTGTTAAATGCACAGGAAGACAGGCCATGAATTGAACATCTTTCCATAACGCATTTTTGATACACTTGAAGAGTTGTAGATTTAATTTGATATGGCTACTACCTATTTTTAAGTATTTTTTATGTTGCCAGTTGACCAACGAGTCTTTAAGATCAAACATGCTCAACCCATTAAATGTGCTGAACGGGGATGTTTTGGTGAGCATACGCGTAAGGTAACGCATAGAACCGTATTCAGTCTGAATCTCTTTGGCAGACACTTTTTCCAAATCTTTTGAGCGGTATTTATCGATGCCCAATATCAAGTCTGTGCTTGAAAGCAATAAACCCTTTTTTAGAAGTTCATTATCCAATAATTGCTGGTATTTTTTTCGGATAAGTAACAATTGTTTATTGTATTCTAAAGCAGTTTGGTCTTCCAATTCCTTTGTTTTTTTTTTAAAGGAAAGGTAGGTGTCTAGCTCTTTTGATAATGCAGGAGAAAGTGGAAGCTCGTCTAATGAAATGCTTTTACCATTGTAAACGGCCCTTTTGATATTCAATAGTTTTTTTTGAACGCCGGGATCGCTTTCCTGTTCAATGGCCTGGTATAAAATATCGTTTAAATTGTTTTTAAATCTCTCAAACTGTTCATAGATTTGATGAACATTGTTAACCAGTTTTTCATCTACTTTTAGCTTCTCAAGTTCTTCAATTGAACCCGAGGCAATTCGAATCAGTCCGAAAGATAAAAGTGCGGCCATGTATTTGTAAAAATGATTTTTAACAATAAAAGTAAAGCACAAATATAACATAAATAAGAATAAATTCAGATGCCTAAAGTCAAAGAATTTAAAATTTCCTTATGTACGGTTGTCATGAACCGTTTACATCATATTAAAAAAACACTTCCTAAAAACATAAAGGACAATTTAGCCTACGGCAATGTTGAGTTTGTGGTCATGGATTATAATTCAAAGGATGGATTGGAAACATGGATAAAAAAGGAAATGAAGGAATACATTGATGCTGGGATTTTAGTCTATGCGAAGAATACAGAGGCTTCTGTATTTGATCGAAGCCATTCAAGAAATCAGATGTTTCAGGTGGCAACAGGCGATATTATTTGCAACATAGATGCTGATAATTATACCGGAAAGGGATTCGCAGAGTATGTCAATACGACGTTTTGTAAAGAAGATAAAATTTTACTGGTAGCCGATACGAAGGGTAAATATTATAATCTGAAAGATGCTTTTGGCAGGTTTTGTACGTTAAGGAAAGACTTTCTAAAAGTCAAGGGCTATGATGAGAGTATGAAAAGCTATGGCTATGAAGACATCGATTTGTACAGCCGTATTAAGCTTTTAGGCAGGAAAGAGCGGGTGATCAAAGATGTTTCATACCTAAAGTCTATTCCTCATCAGAATGAAGAGCGCACCAAAAATGAATACATTAATAAGAACCTGTATGCATTTTATATTAGGTACATTGATGCCTGGAAATCGGAAGTGTTTTTTTTGTACAAGGATAAATCGTATGACAAAGGAACACTCATTCCCAATCGTTACAAGACGAATGCCGCTGCTTCTATAAAGCAAGGGAAATGGGAGAAGGGAACGTGGAGCAAGGAAAAGAACGAATTGGTATTGCTCCTAACGGGTGCAAGAAAAGGTGAAAAGTTTGTAGGCACTGAACGCATGGGTAAGCTAACGGAAATAAACTCTGATGCTGGATTAGTGTATCACAAAATTAAAGACCCAAGCTTTTTGTCTGAAGTGATGATTACCCATTCCATTATCACAAATTTGGAGAAATACCAACTCAATCTTAAAGAGAAAAAAATTATCGTTAATCCAAAATCATTCGGTCATGGCAAAGTACAAATCAATTTTAAGAGCCGTCCTACAATTTTGCGTTAGTCGATTTGCTTTTCCATTTATATTCTTTGCTCAACTGAGAACTCAAATCGCAAAGGGTAGAGTTGCTGGTTATCGACTGGTGAACATTCCTAAATCGCTTTATTATTCTTACAGGTATAAAAGCATGATTCTTATCGGTCATAATGTAAGAATTATTGCTAAGCCCGGTAGTCGTATTGTAGTGTCCGACATCGGTATATTGAAAATAGGTATCAATTTTATGAGTGACAAGCAAACAGTGGTTTACCTGGGACCTCAGAGTGCATTGTATGTTTACAGTTGTGAATTCATGAAAGGTTGCCATCTCGTTTTGATGGATTATGCAAAGATGTATGTCGGTTATAACACCTATATCAATGAGGATTCGACAGTTGAAGTTCGCTCAAAACTCTTTATTGGCAATGGATCTGCACTATCTAAGCAAATTTACATTACAGATAGTGACATGCATAAAATAATCGAAAACGGAAAAGAAAAGACACATACCAGTCCGATTTTTATCGGTAATAAAGTTTGGATTGGCCTCAGGTCTGTGGTTTTAAAAGGAGTTTCTATCGGCAATAACACGGTAGTGGCAGCCAATAGCACAGTTGTAAAAAACGTTGCTGCAGGCCAAGTAGTAGCAGGCATGCCTGCGAAAGTGGTGAAGGAAAATGTGACGTGGGAATATTAGTTTTATTTTTAACCAGCAGCTAATTAATTTTTATAAAATGGAATACAAACACGTAACAGCAGAGTTTGAAAGCAAGGTAAAGACTTACATCAGAAATCATATTGAGGCTGTTCAAATAACAGATGCTAGCCAAGATCAATATAAGTTTGACCTTACCTATCATGAAGTACGCATTGTTACTTGTGTGCTGTGGATGTATGAATGGATAATGAGAGAAGGAGCAAAAAAAATACTTGTTGTAGGAGATCATACAATTATCGATTGGTGTTTAGCGCATTTGAAGGCAATTGAGGGCAAAGAGGTTTTGTTTACCAATTGCGAATTGAGGGAACATTTTCCATACAGTGCGAATACCTTTGATTTGGTGATCGATTTTGAAGTGCTGGAGCATTTGAAAGATAAGCAAGACGCTACAAGAGATCTGTTTGAGTTCTCAGGAGCCTATAACCTTTTAGGTGAATGTGCAAGGGTATTAAAACCTGGTAAAGTGATGGTTTTATCTACGCCCAATATGGTATCCTTGAAATCGATTTGCCGCATGTTTCTTAAGAAACACCCTTACATGTTTTATAAGCATGTAAGAGAGTATACACCAGACGATATGCGATCGATGTTCCCTACTTGTGGTATGAATGTAGAGTTATTGGAGACCATCAATGTTTGGGATACTTTTGAAGGGGACTATTCCAATTTCGATTTTGAACAAAATGTTCAGTGGAAAGAAAACAAAGCAATCATGGAGCGCATGCTTGCTGACAGTCCATTTGATAAAACAGAGCGTGGTGATGACATGTTTGTCGTAGGAAGAAAAAAATAATAGCTTTTATTGCTCTTCGCGATAATAAACTTTATAATACTTCATATGTTTCTCTTCATCGTATCCTTGCTCGATTAACTCGCGGTTGCCATGCACATAGATGTGAAAGTTTTTATCCAGCTTCAGAATGCTCTTGAATACTTTAGCTTGCTTCTTCACGGCTTGTGTAGAGATATCAAACTCATCTACCATCGGTAGATTATTTTCATCGGCAAACTCTTTGCGGAAGCGTTGAAAGGATTCGCTGATACCCGGATCTTGTATCACTTCTTCTTCAAATTGTACACGGTCAAACTGTTCTTGTTTTTTAAAGAAAGCAACAGAGCGATTCATTAAATCAATTTGATCCGTACGTTCTACCTGAAATTCTTCAGGCAATCGTTCAGTGACAAATTCTTTACACATTTTCATGTAGTTTTCTGTGTAATGAAAACTATCGTCACGTGTTCTTACATTCAAAAACTTTTCTTTCCAGTATTTGGCTTCGTCTCCTTTGTTGGTGCGATCCATCAACTGTATGCGAAAACCATCTTTACGGTCCACGTTGTAGATCATACACGCTTTGTCGAGTTTGTCGATGTCTAGTCCTTCGTCTGATACGACGGCGTAAGTCCCATCTCCTGATGCTACTTTTAGAAAAGAAGCTTTGCTTTCTGATTTGAATAATCCGATGGCTTCTGTTAATTCTCCATCCAATTCTACACTGTCAAAAAACACACAATATAATTCACCCGCTTTGATGTTAGGATGATCACACTGCTGATAGAGGTGTTTGGCTAATTCTATGCTGCGAAGAAAAAAAGCATCCGGGTCATCAAATACTTCTGACGATAAGCCATATACCTCATTGTACTTCAAATCGTTTTCATGGTGCAGGTGATAATATTCTTTCCCTTTTAACGGTTTAAGAAAATACTTCATCAGTAATTCTTGCGTGCGTTCGTCTGTGCGAGTCAATGCTTTGGAAAGCTTAAGCTCTTCTTCCTGCATGGCATTGCCCACGAAGTGAATAGCCAATTGGCTAAAGGCAAGAATGCCTTCAAAAGAAGCAGCTTGTTCGGAATGTTCCATAAGTTCAAAGGTAAGAAAAGCAGGGCGGTCTGAAAAGATGCCGGTAGTACATTGTGTATAATTCGATGGCCGATGTGTACTCTTAATCCTTAATGGACAAGCATTTGAAAAAATGGTGGGAAATAAAATGTATAAAAAAAGGCCACCTCGCTCAGCGGGTGGCCTTTCTGTAAAGAAGGATAAATTTATTCTTTGATGATTTTCACAGTTTGAGAAGTACCGTTTTCAGTCACTTTTACCATGTACATACCTGCTGCCAGTTCATTACCCAAAACAATTTCTTCATTACCGTTTACCTCTTTAGACAGAGTCAATAAACCATGCATGTTGTATACTTCCACATGGTAGGATCCTTCAGAAGATGAAAGGCCTTTCACAGAAACTGTAGTTTGCGCAGTGAATGGATTTGGAGAAACTGTAACGTTTAGCGCAGTATTTTCTGTATAGTTTATTTCGTCGTTCGTTGACTCTTGTCTGTTCACAGAATTACACTCCACCAATGTTCTGGCAGGATCAGAAGACTCTACGGTATTGTTTGTTCCCAACAAACCATTGTTGGCCGTTATGCTTCCGTCTACTGCTTCCTGACCGGCTTCATTGAAATTCCACAAGCCTATTAATCCTGCATGATCTGCATTCAAGGAATAAGCATTGGCAGAGATTTCAGTTGCCGTTCTTGCCTTGTTCCAAAATCTTGCTTCGTTAATAGCACCTTTCAAATGACTTCTGTCCACTTCATCATGACCGATATAAAGTGAGCCCAAAGAATTTAAACTACGTGCAGCAGTTGCTCCTCCCACTATAGTGCCGTCTATATAGAAAAGAATAGATGTTCCGGATCTTGTAACAGCGATGTGATGGCAGGTGCCATCATTGATGGTAGTGTAAAACCCGCTTTGATAGTTTGGTACACCACTCATTTGAAGCAGCAATCGGTTGCCATAACTGTAAAGCAAAAATCCATCAAAGCCGGATGTTCTTTTAGAAAATACAGGATATGATCCGATAGCTCCAGCAGGAATATTCACCAATGCCTCTAACGTAAAATCACCTGATCCGATATTGTAAGCAGCATGATGAGGGATAGTAACTCTGTCATCTGTACCGTCAAACAGAAGCATCGATTCGCAATTGACAGAAGCAATAGCGGGTTTGCGTTCACTTATACATCCGCTGCTATTGGTTACAGAAACATAATAAGTAGTGGTACTGCAAATAGAAGGTGTAGTAAAACTATTTCCTGTCGCTATTGCACTACCTCCCACAAGTACATCATACCAGCTATAAATTCCGGCATTGCCACTTGCAGTCAATGTCAATACACCACAATCACAACGATTGGCATTGGTAGTGGATGTCACAACCGGTGGTTCACTGACGGTGACCGTAGCAGGAACCCTTTTGGATTCACATCCGCCCGGTTCATATAACGCGACCCAGTAGGTTGTATTTTCAGTTAATGCAGGTGTCAGAAAAGGATTACCTGTGAATAGTGCACTGCCTCCTGTAGCTTCATTATACCAGGAGTAAGTCGTTGTTCCTGCTGCTCCGCTCGCGGTTATAGCGACTGATGCATGGTTGCATGAAGCGACAGGGCTTACCATTGGGGTAACATTAACATTGGTAAATGAGATGTCATCAATTCCTATGTCGTTAAAACCAGTGGAAACATTTTGAAATACGTTCAATGTTACTGAACCGGTTGTTGTAGCTGTATACACGGCGCTCACCTGTGTCCATGACGTTGCAGGCGCCTGAACCAAAGGGGGAGAAGTAGCAAGCACGGTATTGTTAACCCGTATGCTTACCGTAGGAGGATTAATATCGGTAGTTACAGTATTAGGATTGACAAGGTTTCTGGCCCAGATACTGAAGTTGTATTGTTGCCCGGCTACCACGTTTACCGTTTGCATCCATACGCGTCCGCTGGTCCCGTCAGCAATAAGGAAATTGCTGGGTGTGGAAGAATGATCCGATCCCCACCAGTAATTTCTGTTCCAAGGTCCAGGATTGTTTGTTACCGCGATATAGTTTGATCCCTCTGTTGGTACAGGAGCAACCGCTACACATTGGTAATCGGAA
>JAQBNS010000037.1 GCA_028288405.1 Chitinophagaceae bacterium | reverse complement strand
AAGGTCTTAGACACTTTGTTCAAGGATAAACTTCAGTTGCATGTTCAAACCTGGAGCCTGTCTGATTCTCCATTCATTCGGGTAATAATTATTGGAGCGAGTAGGGGAAATCAATTTCATAAAACCTAATCGTGTATTATTGTTGATAACCAGCTGCAAGCCTTTGCCAGCTGAGGATGCAGGCAATACATTTTCTTTTCTTAAATAGGAAATAGCTTCTTCGTAAGTTAATTCTACTGTTTCAAAAGCATTACGATTAAGGTATATCGATTGAGACAAAGCGTGGGAAGGAATAAAATCTTTTTGCTTGTAACTGCCAATGTCGGTGCCGGCGTATTTGATGTAATGAGAATGCAACAGGCTTTGACAAATTTCAGATTGGTGTCTGGTGAGGGCCATGTATTGATCGTTGGCAATGTAAGCCTGTGTTTGACTTTTTTCTGTATCCAGATAATCACTCAATGGAAATTTACGGTGCCATTGCACAGGTGATATCGCCTTTGATTTGTATTTTACTTTGCCCTCATTGCTGGAAGCTGTTTTACGAAGGAGACACAAGGCAAAGCCTTCACCCGACGTGCGGTGTGGGAAGAACCGGTAACTTCCGTTGGTCTCCGTTTGAAAAATATTCCATTCTTCTTTCAAGTCAATCGGAATAAATTCAGCGCCAAAATTTTCCTGAAGAAAAGCAATCTGTCCTTCGTTTTCTTCTTTGTTGAAGGTACAGGTACTGTAAATCAAATAACCACCTTCTTTCAAACTGTTCCAGGCATTGGTGAGAATGCTTTGTTGACGTTCTACATTGACGCCAACTTGTTTCATCGACCATTCGTTGCGGGCTTCAGGATCTCTACGAAACAAACCCTCTCCGGAGCAAGGTGCATCTACCAGGATGACATCAAATACTTCTCCTAAAGCGGCAAATTGGGCCGGATCATTATTGGTGACTAAAGAATTTCCCAATCCCCATTTGATGGTATTCTCTTTTAATATTTCTGTTCTGGAGGCGATGATTTCATTGCTGACCAATGTTCCTCTTTGTCCCAGCCAGGACGCAAACAAGGTAGACTTACCACCTGGCGCTGCACAGAGATCCAAACACAATAAAGGATCGGAATGATCAAAAGTCGTTGTGTTCAATGCTTGTTGTACAAACATGGAAGCTGCTTCCTGTACATAGTACCAGCCCGCATGCCAGTGAGGATCATACGCAAAGGTATTGTCGCCGCTGATCAGGTAAGCCTGATCGTACCAGGGAACGACAGGCAGACCGAGTGGTGTATCGTATTTAGCGGCATTGAGACGAATGCTTCGATCGCCTTTACCACTGTCGAGGCAACGGCATAAGTCTTCGCTAAACGATTCTCCAAACGTATCGAGAATGTTTTGTTTAAAATCGGCAGGAAGTGGGATATTCAAGGGAGGTGTATTAGTCAAACAAACTCATGGTTTCACCAGGATAGAAGCGTGGTGCAGCTTGTATGCATTCCGGCGTATTGTTGCGGGCATCATTTACCGCGCGGTGTACGGCATAAGAGTACATCTGTTCCGCATCGTAAGGTTTCAGCAAACTCTCTGCCTGACTTTCCGTAACATCTTCTGCGATCCACAATTTCTCGAGGTCTTTGCGTAAGATGACGGGCATACGGTCATGAACAGATTTCACTACTTTATTGGCTTCTGTGGTGATAATGGTAAAGGTATTCACAACGTCCCCGGTTTCTTCGTTCTTCCAACTGTCCCATAGACCGGCGTAAGAGAAAGCCTCCTCGTTGTTGAGGTTGAAACGGTAGGGTACTTTATTTTTACCTTCTTTTCTCCATTCAAAAAAACCATCGGAAGGCACCAGACAACGCTGATTTTTCACGATGTGTTTAAAAGGAATTTTTTGGTAGACACTTTCTGCCCGCGCATTGATCATGTTCATTGCCGTACTGCGATCAATAGACCAGGAAGGGATTAATCCCCATTGGAAAAACTGCAATTCGTTAGGGGTTTGATTAGTGATCACGGCACAAGACTGCATTGGTGCAATGTTGTATTGCAGCGCAATAGGAGTTTTGATTTGAACGGCAAATCGTTTTTGTAGTTCTTCTTTTGATTTGGCCAGTGAAAACCTTCCGCACATAACAGGATAGAGGATATTGAAAATTACCGATCGAAGTTAGTCATTTGTCGAAAGAAATCCAATGCCATTTCTGCCATGGACTCTTTTCCATGTCCAAATCCGCAATGGCCGCCATGATCGGGATAATAAAATTGCATGTTAGGATGAGCCGCCGGGTCCGGAAAGCAGGAAGGCGTAAGGAAAGGATCGTTTGTCGCGCTGATCAGCTTTGCGGGTGTCTTTATTGACGATAGAAAATGAATCGAAGAGGATTGGTCGTAATAATCTTTGGCAGAAGTAAAGTGATGCATAGGAGCGGTGAAATGGTCGTCAAAAGAATAAAAATCACGGCAGGCAGATAGCTTGTTGACAGGCATGGAGCCAGGGTATTGCACTTCTTTTTTTATGATTTTCTCTTTCAGACTTTTCAGGAAGCGTTTCATATAAAAACCATCAAAGTTTTTGCTCAGGTGATCCGAGACATCGCCCAGCACCAAAGGAGAAGAGTACGCCACCGCAGCCGTAACGCCCTGAAGTCCTTCGCCCAAAGCCTTGAGTGTAATGTTGCCACCTACGCTGAAACCGATCAGAAATAAACGTCTATATCCTTGTTTATTAGCTTGTTCACACAAACATTTTATATCCAGCGTAAAACCACTGTTATAGATCAAAGGTCCCGGATTCATCTCCGGTGCACAACCCCGCATGTACCAGGCCCACACATCAAAGCCTTGTTGATGCAAGGTTGCAGCGGCTTCGAGGTTATAATCGGAAGTAGCAGCACCTTCTAATCCGTGAGAAAGAATCACAAGATCCTTTTGATTTTCGGGACGGCTGTGATCTGTCCACTGGAGGTAAGGAATCACATCTCCGTCTGAGCTTTTAAGATGAGCCAAGAGGCCTTTATTCGGGCGGTACAGCGACCTGAAGCTGCGCTGCAGGTGAGGGTAAATGGTTTGCCAATGGGCATTGAAACCGTGAGAGAACGAGGTCGGAATATGCGAAGAAGAATGAGAACACATAAAGTAAAATAAATCAAATTTTCATTCTAAATCATTATTTGGGTGTCAGGCTGATTGCATTCATTTTAGCCGCTAAGCCCTAAATCTTCTAAAGGGGACTTTAAGAAAGAGAAAGAGTCACTCTTTCTCTTTCTACTTGCGTGAGGGATAGGAGCGGAAAGCCCGGAGCGAGGCTCTAGCCATGTTATTGGAGAAAAGCTGGATCCTCGAGAGGACTTGTAGCGGATAGCCCGACCCAAAGGGGCACGCCCATCAATATATAAACAAACTGATCTTATTAAATCTAAGCTTGAACGAGATGTTCTACGTGATTATAGGAACAAGCGTAGACGCTTGCACCAGCGGCATCCTTCAAAACCTCTTTAACAATCTCTATACAATCCAGTTATCCTTATATTATTCTACTCCTTCCCTCCACCTCACTAATTCACTTTTTTGCTTTCTAAAACCACAGTTTTATCGGATATTTGCCCTTTAACTTATCAAAGAATGGAAGTATTACGAATTGCTATACAAAAATCGGGTCGTTTGAGTGAAGACTCATTGAAGTTGATCAAAGAATGCGGTATCGAAGTCAGCAGTGTTGGTGCTCAATTGAAAGCAACGGCCAGCAATTTTCCTGTTGAAATATTATTCCTGCGCGACGACGATATACCCGGTTATGTAGCCGATGGTGTTTCAGATTTGGGTATTGTCGGAGAAAACGTTTCCGTAGAAAAAAATAAGAAAGTAGATGAAATCAAAAGATTGGGTTTCTCTAAATGCCGCTTGTCCATTGGTGTTCCGAAAGCTTTCGAATACAAAAGCATCAATAGTTTGAACGGATTAAGCATTGCGACTTCCTATCCGAACATACTTTCCGCCTACCTGGATAAGCAAAAGGTAAAAGCAGATATACATGAAATCAGTGGATCAGTAGAAATTGCTCCGGGCATAGGCTTAGCCGATGCGATCTGTGATATTGTAAGTTCCGGAAGTACGTTGATCAGTAACGGATTGAAGGAAGTAGAAATCGTATTCAAATCAGAAGCCTTAATGATTGGCTATCCTGGCTTGTCAGCCGGTAAAAAACTAATCCTTGCAGAATTATTGTTTCGCATTGAGTCTGTTAATAATGCAAAGAATACAAAATACATCATGCTGAATGCCCCCAATGATTCCATTCAGACCATCATTGCTTTATTGCCTGGTGTAAAGAGTCCATCTGTCATGCCACTCGTGGAAGCAGGCTGGAGTTCTATCCATTCCGTAGTAAAGGAAAACGATTTTTGGGAAATTATCGGCAAGCTGCGTGAAGCAGGAGCTGAGGGAATCCTTGTGTTGCCGATTGAGAAAATCATAAAATAAGCGAGGAGCTAGGAGGTACGAGGAACGTAGATCCTAGCTCGTACCTCGTTCCTCCTAGCTTAATCAAAATAGCAATGAATAAAATTCATTTACCAAAAGAATCCGATTGGAATAAGCTCCTACAACGTCCTGTATTCGATGCGCAGGAGTTGTATGGTAAAGTCAATGCCATCATTGCTTCGGTAAAAGAACGCAAAGACAAAGCCTTGTTGGATTATGCGGCGCAGTTTGATGGTGTGCAATTAAAGTCTTTGGTGGTAAGTGAAGAAGAATTTAAAATGGCCATTGCATCCGTGTCTCAAGACTTAAAGGATGCTATTGTTCAGGCGAAAAAAAACATAGAGCTGTTTCACTCGAAACAAAAAGAACAAATTACTAAAATCGAAACTATGCCCGGCGTTACCTGCTGGAGAAAGAGTGTGGCCATTGATAAAGTGGGTTTGTATATTCCCGGAGGTTCTGCTCCTTTATTTTCTACCATCTTGATGTTGGGTGTGCCTGCAGCGATTGCCGGGTGCAAGGAAATTGTACTTTGTACACCTCCGGATAAAGCAGGCAATATACATCCTGCCATTCTTTTTACGGCTTCTTTACTGGGCATTAAAAAAGTCATCAAAGCAGGTGGTGCGCAAGCGATTGCTGCCATGACATTCGGTACAGAAAGTGTTCCTGCTGTGTATAAAATATTCGGTCCTGGCAATCAATATGTGACGGCGGCTAAACAGCTCGTGACTCAGCATGGTGTTGCCATTGATATGCCTGCGGGTCCTTCCGAAGTAGCGGTGATTGCCGATGCGAACGCGGATCCGGAATTAATCGCTGCCGATTTATTGTCACAAGCCGAACACGGCGGAGACAGTCAGGTGATTTTTATCACGCCTGTAGAAGCATTGCTTGCGAAAGTAGAACAAGCCATCGAGCAACAATTGAAAGCTTTGCCTCGTGCTGCGATCGCATTAAAAGCCATTGAGAACAGTAAATTGATATGGGTGAATACTATGGACGAAGCCTTTGCGATGAGCAATGCTTATGCGCCTGAACATTTAATTTTGCACCTTGATGATGCAGAGGCATGGGGTGAGAAAGTGGTCAATGCAGGTTCTGTATTTTTAGGTGCCTGGACACCCGAGTCTGCCGGCGATTATGCTTCCGGTACCAATCATACCTTGCCGACTAATGGCTATGCCCGCGCTTATTCCGGTGTGTCATTGGATTCTTTCATTAAAAAAATAACCTTCCAGCACATCTCTAAAGAAGGATTGAAAAACGTAGGTCCTGTCGTGGAAATCATGGCGGAGAACGAGCAACTGCATGCGCATAAGAATGCCGTGACGCTGCGTTTGAAGAAAGCGCAATAGATAATCTTATTTTATTTTTAATTAACCGCTCTATTTATGAACAAGAAATTCTTTTTGGTTCTATGCCTATACCTATTCCAACAGATAACCTATGCTCAGGATGCTGCTGTGAAACTGTCTGATAAATTCCAGGTTTCTACCGGTCCTGTTTATCCGATGATAGAATCCAAGTTTAAGTATTACTTTTCTTTAGAACCACAGTTTTCTATTGTACTCAAAAGAGTAGGCGATCAAATCTATGTTCAGAAATTTGACAATGCTACAATGGCAAAAGTCAGTGAGAAAATGTACAATGATATCGGCAGCCACGATATTGAAAGAGTAATGGAAAGCCATGGAAACATATACTACATCTATTCATGGAAAGATAAAGTAACTAAGAAGAAGAGATTGTATTGCCGTACTATCACGAAAGAAGGAGTGATGCTTCCTGTCAAGGCCCTATGTCCAGGTACTGAAAGTGACATGTCAATTATTGACTATGTTAGTATAGAAGCTATCTCAGGAGCAGTTCCATTACGTTATGATATTACAGAATCGTCTGATCGATCAAAGATCATGGCTCGTTATCGATTAGTTAAAATGTCTACCAATAATTCAAAGAATTTTGAAAGGTTCGGCTTTGAAGTATTTGATGCAGCTACTTTAGAAAGACAATGGGGAGGGGAAGTACAAATGCCTTACAACGAGGATGACATGAATTATCTTGCGTTTGCAGTGACGAAGAATGGAAATGTCAATTTGCTGGCCTATGTAAGAAGTGTTCAAGAATTTCAATTGATGGTTTTTCATCCGGACTTATCAGTAACTACGCATAAATTGGACATGAAGCCATTTGAAATTGAAAGTTTTGAAATACAAGAGATGGCTGACGGTAACCTTTTGTGTACAGGCTACTATGCCAATGGAATCGATATACTGATTGCTATGAATAAAATTGGTTCAATAGGATTCAGTAAAACTAAAAGTTTTAATAATGACGGTCTTATTCAAATTAAAATGACGCAGGAGGGGAAGATTCTGGATTCTGATCAATATGCCTTCTCCATTGAATTGATTAACCAATATGAAAACGAAAGAAGAAAGGAAAAGAATAACGAGCGCGAGGCTGTTGGCAATGCCGGAATCAATGATTTAAAGGTAGTGGAAATTTATTCGCTGGAAGACGGCAGTACCATTATCCTGGGAGAACAATACAATTATCAGATGTCTAGCGGAAGAGTGAAGCATATGTATGGCGATCTTATTGCTACAAAACTGGATAGTAAGGGACAATTGATCTGGATGAAAAAACTTCCAAAATCGCAAGTGGGTTATATGTTTAAAGGAAGCATGAGTATAAAAACAACAAGGGATAAAGGATTTATTACCTTGTTGTTTGTAGACAGCATCAGGAATGCGAATTTATTAAAAGTGGAGCATGCTACGGCTCCCCATATCGATGGCTTTGGCGGAGTGCTCACAGCCTATATACTGAACGAGAGCAATGGGGAAATTGAAAAGCATAATATCGTAGATTTTAGGAACATTAAAGACATGCATGGTCTTCAATTCAAGACAAAAAACCTGATGATTATTACGCCAGAAATATTCATGATAGAGGGAGTTGCGAAGGAGGATAGAGAAAATGCGATGATTACTATTAAGATGAAGTAATAGATTGAGTGGCTCGAAGAGCAATATACTTTACTCTTCGAGTCGCTTATTAATTCCGTAACATTGCATCCATTTTTTTCATCGACTCATAACCAATCCGTCATTTTCCCATAATACCAGAAGTGTAGTTTAGTACTAAGAAAGGCTAAAACTATACAATATGGTACTATTAAATACTTTCGTCAGCAAAACAGAAGAATACATCCTTCGATTTTTTATTCTTCGTTCCTATTGCCGCAATCACAACTTTTCTTTGCGACACACTTTAAGGGCAGTTATTTTCAACCTGTTTCAATGAAAAAACGCCCCGTTGAATTAGTCGTCATATCCGATGTTCATTTGGGAACGTACGGTTGTCACGCAACAGAACTCTTAAAATATCTTAAAAGCATCAAGCCTCAAACGATTGTCTTGAATGGAGACATCATCGACGCCTGGCAATTCAGCAAACGTTATTGGCCCAAATCACACATGCAGGTGGTTAAGCACATCACAGGATTGATTGGGAAAGGAGTGAAGGTATATTATATACCGGGAAACCATGACGAAGTCTTGCGCAAGTTTGTTGGTTTCAAAATAGGAACATTTTCCATTGTCAATAAAATTATTATTCCTCTAAGCGGAGGTAAAGCCTGGTTTTTTCATGGTGATGTTTTCGATGTGACCATGCGTTATTCCAAGTGGTTAGCCAAGATGGGGGCAGTAGGTTACGATGCTTTGATACTGATCAATTCATTCGTTAATTTTTTCTCTGTAAAAATGGGTAAAGGGAAAATTTCCCTTTCCAAACGAGTAAAAGACAAAGTGAAAACAGCCGTGAAATTCATCAACGACTTTGAAAAAACGGCCTCTGACATTGCCATTGAAAAAGGATACAAATACGTGGTTTGCGGACACATTCATCAGCCGGCTATGCGCAGGATCGTAACAGATGATGGAGAAACTACTTACCTCAATTCCGGCGATTGGATAGAGAACTTAACGGCTTTAGAGTACAACAATAAGAACTGGAGAATCTACCATTACCACCAGGACAAAGTGGCTGCTAAAACGAAAATAGAAGACGATGCTTCTACTTCTAATTATAAGGAGTTGTTCGAATCGTTATTGGTTGAATTCAGCATGGTGCAACAAGCAAGTGCCTCTTACTCCAAACCTATGAAACGCGCATGAAAATATTATACGCTATACAGGGAACAGGCAACGGTCATTTGAGCCGTGCAAGAGATATCGTTCCTTTGCTCAAGCAAAAGGCCGATGTAGATGTTTTGATCAGTGGTATACAGGTCGATGTGGAAGCTCCCTTTGACATTGATTATAAATTAAGAGGACTCAGTTTTATTTTTGGTAAACAAGGCGGTGTAGACTTGTTCAATACCTACCGCAAAGCGAAGTCTATGCAGTTGATTCGTGA
This sequence comes from Chitinophagaceae bacterium, assembly GCA_028288405.1. Lineage (GTDB taxonomy): Bacteria > Bacteroidota > Bacteroidia > Cytophagales > Cytophagaceae > JACMQM01. The sequence continues at coordinate 91,841 of JAQBNS010000037.1, read as the reverse complement.
GATCAAGACATTACCGATAGAAAAATACGATTTGGTCTTGAATGATTTTGAACCGGTAAGTGCCTGGGCAGCTAAATTCAAGAAAGTGCCTTGCATCAGCTTGAGTCATCAAAGCGCGGTGATGTCAGAAGATTCACCTAAGCCGGATGAACGTGATTTGATCGGAGAAACGATTTTAAGAAACTACGCACCGACCAACGGTTACTGCGGTTTTCATTTTGAAGCCTACAACAATAGAATTCATACACCTGTCATTCGTCAACAGGTAAGAGAAATTGTACCAAGTAATCACGATCACATTACGGTATACCTGCCGGCTTATGAAAATGAAAAGTTCTATAAGGTATTGGGTGAAATAAAGGGAGTGCAATGGAATGTATTTTCAAAACATTGCAAAAAAGCAGAGCATAAAGGTAACGTATACATTTATCCGGTCAACAACGAGCAGTTTCTTGCCAGCATGACAACCGGTATCGGTGTACTTTGCGGAGCAGGTTTCGAAACACCGGCAGAAGCCTTGTTCCTGAAAAAAAAGGTCATGGTAATACCGATGAAAGGACAATACGAACAGCAATGCAACGCTGCGGCCTTAGAAATTATGGGCGTTCCGGTGATTAAGAAAATGAAAAAGAAACACGTTCCCAAAATTCAGGATTGGCTGCTCAACGGAACGATACCGGAAGTAAATTATCCGGATGTAACAAGTGATATATTAGATCAGCTATTGGCTAATCATAAAAAACAATTATTGGCATCATAAGTAACAGGAGAGCGGAAGAGTGATCAGTAGAAGTGATTTTGGAGAAGACTTCAAGTGGGGAGTATCTACCGCGGCTTTTCAAATAGAAGGCGCTCATAGTTTAGACGATAAAATACCTTCCATCTGGGATGAGTTCACTCATCGTAAGGGAAAGATTCATAAAGGCCATCACGCAAGGATGGCTTGTGATTTTTATAACCTCTATCCGCAAGATTTGGATACGGTAAAGTCTTTGTCCATTCCTAATTTTCGTTTTTCACTTTCCTGGACACGCATCATCAACCAAGATCATTCGGTCAATGAGAAAGGCATTGCCTTTTATAACCGCATCATAGATGGCTGTCTGGCCCGTGGACTGGAGCCTTGGGTAACCATTTACCATTGGGACATCCCTCATTTTTTAGAGGAAAAAGGCGGTTGGACAAACAGAGATATTGTAAGTTGGTTTGGCGAATACGTGGAAGTCTGCGCGAAGTATTTCGGCGACCGCGTCAAGCATTGGATGGTCATGAATGAACCGATGGTCTTTACCGGTGCCGGTTATTACCTGGGCATTCATGCACCGGGTAGAAGAGGCTTGAGTAGCTTTATTCCAGCTATGCACCACGCTACATTGTGCCAGGCGGAAGGAGGTAGGCGATTGAAGTTTTTATTGCCGCAGGCAGAGGTGGGTACTACGTTTTCCTGTTCGCTTGTAGAACCCATCAACGATAGTCCTGCTCATCAACGGGCAGCGGTAAAGATTGATGCTTTACTCAATCGCTTGTACATTGAACCCTCTTTGGGCATGGGCTATCCGGTGAAAGACATCAGTCTTTTGTCCAGAGTGGAGAAGTATATGAAGGCCGGAGATGAAGAGAGGATGGCTTTTGATTTTGATTTCATAGGTGTACAGAATTATACCAGAGAAATCGCTAAACGCTCCTGGATGGTGCCTATCTTATTTGCTACATTGGTGGGCGCTCACAAGCGCAATGTCGAGACTACGCTGATGAACTGGGAAGTGTATCCGGCATCTATCTACGAGATGTTAAAAAAGTATGGCGCTTATGAAAAGGTTAAAAAAATCTATGTTACCGAAAACGGTGCAGCCTTTGAAGATACTTTGATGAACGGGAGAGTGGAAGATAAAAGGCGTGTTAAGTATTTAAACGATTACATAGCGCAAGTTTATAAAGCCAAGCAAGAAGGTATTCCAGTAGAAGGATATTTTGTTTGGACCCTGCAGGATAATTTTGAATGGGCCGAAGGCTACAGACCGAGATTTGGCTTGATCTATACGGACTTTGATACACAAGAACGTGTGATTAAAGATTCGGGGTATTGGTATCGGGATTTTTTAGAGGGGAAAGAGTTATTAAAGTGAAGGGTGAAGGGTGAAGGGTGAAGAGTAAAGGGTGAAGAGTGCAGTAAGTATCTTCACTATTCACTCTTCACCCTTTACTATTATCTCAACAAAGTCACTTTAATCGTAACGTCTTTATTAACAACGATCACATACAACCCGCTCGGAGCGTCTTGTCCTTTTTTAGTAGTACCATCCCAATAAGCAGGAACGGTAAGCTCTTTCACCAGTTCACCTGATCTGTTGTAGATTTGAGCGGTACCTGTATTTTCTATGTAATAAGAATCTGCTACACCGTCGCCATTGGGATAAAAAACAGGATCGCATTGGCTGTTCCTTTCTATTACCAATTTAGATTCAAAGGTTACTTCACATCCTGCAGCATCTTTAACAAGGATGTCAAAAACTCCTTCTTTTGATAGGGAAAAGTTGGGAGTGTTGAAGGCTAAGGTATCTTTTTTAGTCGCAATTTTATAAGTGAAAGGACCGGTACCTGCGCTGAATGAGCTTTCGTCTAAATTAACTACAATAGGATATGTACAGGCTGTATTTTCAATACTGTAATATAAGTTGTTGGCTGTGATACATGGAGAAACTCTGAGTATAATAGGTCGCGCTGTTAACGTAATACCCGCTACAGCTGGTGTCGTGTTGGTAATGTCACAAGTATAGATACCCTCGTCATTCAAACTGACTGAAGCAAAAGTTAGTTTATTAATAGTTGTAGTAGTATAGTATACACCGTCTTTGTACCATTTGTAACTATTGGTAGTTAATGCATTGTCAAAACCAAGATCGAGTTGAACGGTATTGGATGTTAAAGCATTGACGGTAGCCGCAGTGCCTGGTTGCTGGCCGGTAAAATCATAATCTGTTAGGTTAAAACCGGGATTAGCAGTAGAAGGCAGCAGGTCTTCAAAGGAAAGTTCACTGTTGCTTACATTGACTGTATTTAATAATGTATAGCCACTAAGATCAGGAAGAGTCGTGAGCTTACAATCGGGCATCCATAATTCTTTCAATTGGGTGCAATTGGTAATATTGGGAACAGTTGTGATCTGATTATCTGTGCATACCAAATACTGCAATAAGACACAGTTATTAAAACTCGGCAGAGACGAAACCGGAATACGATGAGCAGAAAAATAAGTAAGCTTGACGAGAGCTGACAAACTTGGAACAGCGGTGATTGGATTGTCTGAAATGAACAGTTTATCCAAATTTACCTGAGCCGATAAACTTGGTAAAGCCGTCAACTCATTGCTATGCGCAAATAAAACTTTAAGCTGAGTCAGGTTAGAGATACTAGGCAAGACCGATACACGGTTGTGATGAAAGGAAAGTACCTGCAGATTGGTCAGCGTAGATAAATTAGGTAAAGAAGTGAGGTCGTTAGAATCCAATCCAAGTGTAGTGATGCTTGTCAAGCCGTCGATGTTCGGTATGGTATGCAGGTTAGGATTGTATTTGACTTCTAAGGTCAGAATGTTGGTGAAATATTGAATACCTGTTAAGTCCGTAACGTTTTTATTGTAACATTTGAAAGCCGTGTTAACCGTTGCAGCCGCTGTCGTATTCAAGGATTGATCTGCGTATAAGGTTGCAGGGTAAGAAGTACTTAAGAAATTTCTAAAGTTAGCATCCGGAATATACACTCCTGTCCAGGCCATAGCCGTTTTACTGCTTGATACAAGCAATAAGATAAAGGCGATATGTAGGAGTTTCTTTTTCATTTTTATTTCACGATGCTGATATGGCCTTTCACTATATCACGAGGAGTATATTGAATGACAAAATAATAATTACCGGATTCTAATTCAACTCCGGAGTTGTTTCTTCCATCCCATTCTTCCGGATAACCTCCGGATACAGTGGTGGTGTAAACTGGTATTCCTGTTTTATTAAATATACTAATCGTTGCCTCTTTATTGGCCTTTACAGGGAACTTCCAACGCTCACCATGATGAGGTGCAAAGGCTTCGTCTATTTCTTTCACCGGTGTTTTAACGATCACTTCTTTCTTCACTTGTGATACACAACCGTTGTGGTCTTTCACGCGCACATGATACACACCATCTTGTATACCGTCAAAACGAGTACCGTTATCAAAAGTAGATTGGTCTATAGCATAAGAATAAGGAGCAGTACCCCCTTTTACCGACAATTGATCAATGATGATTGACGCTTCTCCATCGCTGTCAAAACCATAGTCTACATGCACCTGGGCTGAAATGTGCACGGTTTCACAATTCACTTTGGCAATTTGATCCGCCGCTTTCACGGCTTGTTTTACTTCTTCTTTTTGAGGTGTTGCTACTAAAGGCGTAGCATTTTCTTTTAGCACAACCGGTGCTTCTGTTTTGATTTCTGTTGAAGGTGTTGCGTCTACAGGTGTTTGTTTCGCATCAACAGCTACCGGGTATTTTTGTGGCGTAGTTTTATGTTGTTCTATCGGGGTGACAGTTATTTCGCTTTGATTTTGTTCACTGGCTGTATTAGTTTGTGCCGGTGTCGCAGAGATTACTTTGGTATCTTCCGCATCGGAAGATGAATACTGGTTATAGGTATAAAGAGCAGCAGAAGTCACTACTACGGCAGAGAAGATAATAATTTTACCCCAAGGGCCAGAACCCGTATTGTCAGCGCTCATCTCTTTGCTCATGCGTGCTTTCAGTTTGATCATTTCCTGATCAATGATTACTTCATTCGCAATTTTCTGTGCTTCGACAATAGATTTGAACTCCGCATCGGTTGACAGTTTTTCATTGAACTGCACAAGCTCTGCTTCGCTCAACTCATCGTTGAGGTAACGGTCTATTTCTTCATATATGTCGTATTTAGGATTCATTATTTTCTTAATAAATTTTCAATGGCTTTGTTTTTCATTACCAATTGTATCAGTTTTTGCTTGCACCTGTAATTGTAGGTCTTCGCTACATTTTCACTGGAGTAACCCATGAGCTTGCAAATTTCTTTCATGCTTAAGCTGTCGTACACGGAGTATTTTAAAAGTGTTTGACATTCCTGACCTATTTCAGAAAGCAGGGTAGTAATGGCTGCTTTCTTTTCTTCTGTGATCAGGTTTCCTAGAAAATCTCCTTCCGTTTGAAGAAAGTCCTCATCAGGCATTTCTGTTGTTTTATTCATCCGCTTGGCACGATTGATCCAGAGATTTTTCGATACGCGGCAGATGTAGGCGGTGATGTTTACATCATCAGGAAGTTGATCCAGCTTTACTTTTTTGTAGAAAATGATCACAGCGTCTTGAAAGATGTCTTTCGCTTCGTCGTCATTTCCTTTATTACCCTTGATGTAATGCTTGACTTTGGGCAATACCGATTTATACAAAAAGGCTAGTACAGCATCGTCATTGCCTTTTTTTAAAGCCGATATCACATCCTTGTCAGTATACTGCATTGACTAGATTTCCTTCCCTATATTTGAACGACAAACCACACTGAAAAAAGTAAACAACTTATTTTGTTATTTTTTAAATTAGTGCTTTTCCTTAGAAATATATCATTTTTTATGTTAAAATTACTAAATAATATTTAGTATTTTCAGTAGATGAGAATCTATATCATTGTCTCAGTTGTATTCTTTTCAAACTGCATTTACAAAGTTCAGGCTCAATCAGGAGCTGGATTACCGGTGCAGTTCATACAATTTTTCAAGACATATGGTCTCATCAATCCTGCTAGTATAGGAAAAGATTCAGCCATTGAGTTTAGTACTGGTAACAAATCACTTACCGGTGCTTTTAGCGGTGTGAGAACCTTTTATGCCAACGCCAATGTGCAGCTCAATGCTCGTGGAAAGAATAAACCAAAGCATGTTCTTGGACTAACATTCATTAACGATAAGGAAGGAAGTTTTATCAATAGAAACAGAGCGGCTCTGGTATATGCGTTTCATTTGCCCATCAGTAGAAAGTCCATATTGAGTGCCGGAGTGGCGGCGGGTTTTATCAATTATTCCTACAAACCATCCAATATCAGTGCAGGAGGTTCTGCTTTTGCGCCCAATGCAGATATAGGTTTGTGGTTGCACCGTTCCAATTTCAACATCGGTATTTCAGGTAATCAAATCATTGCTTCCAAGTTGACACCGATTGATGAGACCTATATCATAGAGAGGCATTATAACCTGACAGCCGATAGAACATTTTTATTGAGTCCATACCTTACGTTAACTCCTGCTTTTATTTTTCGTTGGTACGATGAGGAATATTATAATGCAGATCTGGCGCTGATTTTAGTGATTCAGGATAATGTAACGACAGCAGTAAGTTATAAGTATGATAAAGGTGTATCTGTTTCGGGTGGACTGGAAGATATAAAAGTGGGTCGAAGTATGTTCAAATTAATGTTCTCTTATTATTTCCCACTAGGAGGAATTACCAATTACAATCCTGCGGCTTACGAACTCTCTTTACGTTTTGTGCCAGGTGCTCATCGTCGTGGGGGCATTAGTGGTGGTGATACAGAAGAAGAGGAAGAAGAATGATACTTTACATAGAATGGTGTCAGGTCTGAAGAAATCATACTAATCATAGTTATATTTTTTATTCTTTTTGTTTACTTTTTGTTTGTCCGTTTGTCTTCCTATTAGATCACTGTAAATCATTTAGATACAGTCATTCATCTGATCCCTTAAAAAAGAAAAAGATTTATGAGAAAGCAAGCAGCACTTTTATTTCGACGTCCATTGGCTCAATGGATTAAGAAGACTCCTCAGGAAGTGTTAATCATCGGTTCTCTATTGATGATTTATTTACTACACACGCTCATCGTTTTGATGCAAATGCTCTTTGAATTATACTAACCCCATTTACGATTACATACAATTTTTTCATCTGCTGGTAAATTCTGGAGCGGAAAGATCTTTCCGCTCCTTATTCTTATTAAGGAGCTGAATATGTACAACAGAGCTTGTTTCAAATGAAAATAAGTTTTTAAGCTAAAAAAAAGGGATTGAGACAGCTTGTCTAAGTTATGTCCAGCTACATTTCAAGGTCATGTCCTTGTAATGTCCAACTCTAAATGATTATAGAAAATATAGAATTAATAATATTACAACATCAATCTTTCAATCAGCTCAACTAAAACCAAGACTCCTTTATGAAGTATTTAAACGTTAAAAATCAGTTGTTTAGAACTGTTTCTGAGGAAACGGGAAGCATCTCAGCCGGATTTGGACGGAAATTCGTCTATTTACTGGCTATTTTGTGTTTGTCGGTGAACAGCTTCGCTCAAACCAGAGTTGTCGCTTACATCCCAACCTGGATTAATTTTCCGGGCATTGTGAACACTGCCGATCTTACCAAAGTAACACACCTTAATATAGCCTTTGCCAATCCCAACACTTCGGGAGTATTATCAGGGGTGAGTGCTGGAAATATAACAACTGTTGTCAATGCCGCTCATGCAAAAAATGTGAAGGTGTTGATTTCAATTGGAGGAGCGGGAGCTTCGGCGAGTACATATAAAACTTTATTAGCCAATTCAACTTCCAGCAGCAGTTTTGTAACCAAGTTGGTTCAATATGCTGTAGACAATAACCTCGATGGTATTGATGTAGATATTGAAGGTGATGTATTAGGTGGTGGTAATGTAACGAGCAGCCAGTATCAAACATTCGTTACACAGTTGGGTACAGGATTGCATGCAAAAGGTAAAATCATGACTTCCGCTTTGGCAACGTGGTTTGGAAGTGATGTCACCAATACTGCAGCAGCTCAATTTGATTTCATTAATGTGATGTCTTACGATGCCGCTATACCAGGCACGGGAGATGGCGCTGCGCAACACTCCAGCTACCAGTTTGCTGTGGATGATTTTAACTATTGGCACAATACAAAAGGTGTTCCCGGTTCTAAATTGACCGTAGGTATGCCTTTCTATGGTTATGGTTGGGGTTCTTATGCACAATCAGGCAACGATGAAATCGCTTACTCTTCTATTGTAAGTAAATATGCCGGTGCTGAAAACAATGACGTGGTCGGTTCTGGTTCAAACGCTATTTATTACAACGGTATTCCTACCATAAAAAAGAAAACCACTTTCGCTATTGCTAACGCGAGCGGTGTGATGATCTGGGAACTTCCGGAAGATGCTCCGGGTGCGAAGTCTCTATTGAATGCCATCAGTGAAGTCATCAATGGTTCTACACCGGTAAATCAAGCGCCAACAGTGAGCATCACGTCTCCTGCTAATAACGCTTCCTTTACGTCTCCAGCATCGATCACGATCAATGCTAATGCAGCAGATGCGGACGGTACAGTGAGTAAAGTGGAATTTTACAACGGTTCAACTTTATTAGGCAGCGATGCTACTTCTCCTTATTCTTACAGCTGGACAGGTGTTGGAGCTGGAACGTATAGCATTACTGCAAAAGCCACTGATAATGCATCAGCTACCAAAACATCAACAGCGGTATCTGTTACTGTAATCAATCCAACATTGCCGATCAAAGAATATACAGTAAATAAAACGTTGAGCGCCATCACTGTGGATGGAGTATTGAACGAATCAGGTTGGGTGAACGCACCGGCTACGGATAATTTGTTAAACATGGATGGCAGCGCAGCCACGCAGGTTACAAATGCTAAAATGTTATGGAGCGATTCGTATTTATATTTCGCCTTTACCATACAAGACAATAGCATGTGGTCTACACTTACAGCAAGAGACGCAGAATTGTATACACAGGATGTATTGGAAGTATTGATTGATAAAGACGGTGACGGAGTGAATTATACAGAGATCGGTTTTGCTCCTAACGGAACACTTTACGATCTGGTAATGGACAAACCTTATTCAGCTGGTGGTACTGCCAATACAGCTTGGAACATTACTAATCTTCAAGTCAAAACAACGGTTACGGGTACAATTAACACCGCAACCGGTGGCGTACAATGGGTAGTAGAAGCAGCTTTACCGTTTGCCGGAATTCCTGCCACACCGGCTACTTTTGGAAAACCGAATGCGGGTGATACCTGGAGATTGAACTTCGCAAGAGCGGATCATAACTACAATGCAGCAAGCAGCGAAAAATTATATACCTGGACTTATACAGACGGTGTGACCAACCATTTACCTTCTCGTTTTGGTAAAGTGACGTTTGGTAACGCAGTAGGCAACGTAGCACCGACAGTGAGTATTACCTCACCGGCTAACAATGCTTCTTTTGTAGCGCCGGCTTCTATCACAATCAACGCTACCGCAGCAGATGCAGACGGTACAGTGAGCAAAGTAGATTTCTACAACGGCACAACTTTATTGGGTAGCGACGCTTCTGCTCCTTATTCATACAGCTGGACAACTGTTGCAGCAGGTAATTATAGCATTACCGCTAAAGCAACTGACAATGCAGGTGCCGTTACGACATCTTCAGTGATCGCTGTAGTAGTTACTACTGCTCCAATCGTTCAATCACCATACGGTGGATCAGCTTGGGCGATCCCAGGTAAAATTCAGGCTGAAAATTATGACTTAGGTGGACAAGGTGTGGCGTTCAATGAAACGACTACAGCTAACCAGGGTGGAGCTTACAGAACGACTGAAGCGGTAGACGTGGAAGCGTGTACGGATACTGATGCCGGTTACAATGTAGGTTATGTAGTAGCAGGCGAGTGGTTAGAATATTCTGTGAATGTTGCCGCTGCCGGTTCATACAACTTGGCTGTACGTGTAGCAGCAACCGCTGCTGGTAAAACATTCCATATTGAACTAGATGGTGCTAACGTTTCTGGAACCATCACTGTTCCAAATACAACAGGCTGGCAAATCTGGCAGACGGTAACGATCAATAACATTGCGTTAACTGCCGGACAAAAAATCATGAAAATTGCGTTTGACAGCGGTGATTTGAACTTGAACTATGTTTCATTTACCACCAATGCTCCTAACGTAGCACCTACAGTAAGTCTTACTTCACCTGCTGACGGGTCTTCTTCTAATGCTCCGGCAACGATTGCGATAGCCGCTACAGCAGCCGATGCAGACGGTACGGTAAATAAAGTAGATTTCTACAACGGTACAACTTTATTAGGTACAGATGCTACTGCTCCATATACTTATAGCTGGACAAGTGTGGGTGCTGGTTCTTATACCATCACAGCCAAAGCGACCGATAACGTTGGTGCAGCTACTACTTCTTTATCAGTAACGGTGACAGTAATATCAGTTCCTAATGTGTCTCCAACGATCACATTGACTTCTCCTGCCAACAATTCTTCTTCTAACGCTCCGGCAACGGTTGCAATTGCCGCTACAGCAGCAGATGCAGACGGTACAGTGAGTAAAGTAGATTTCTACAACGGTACAACTTTATTAGGTACAGATGCTACTGCTCCATATTCTTATAGCTGGACAGGTGTTGCAGCGGATACGTATAGCATCACCGCTAAAGTAACGGATAACTTAGGTGCATCAACTACTTCTGATGCGGTAAGCATCACTGTAATCGCTCTTCCTAATCAAGCACCGACAGTGACTTTGACTTCACCAGCGAATAACTCTTCTTCTAACGCTCCGGCAACGATTGCTATCGCCGCTACGGCAGCAGATGCAGACGGTACAGTGAGTAAAGTGGATTTCTACAGTGGTGCTACTTTATTGTTCTCTGACAATTCTTCTCCATACAGTTACAGTTGGACAAATGTTGCAGCAGGCACTTACAGCATTACGGCAAAAGCAACAGACAATAGTGGTGCAAGTACTACTTCCACTGCGGTGAGTGTGACTGTTAATACAGTAAATACAAATACTTGTTCAGCGATTGCACAGTATGTTGAAAACGGCAACTACGCTGCAGGCAGCAAAGTGAAAAATGTAAACAACCAATACCAATGCAAACCTTATCCTTACTCAGGATGGTGCAACGGTGCGGCTTGGGCTTACGGTCCGGGTACTGGTGCTTACTGGACGGATGCATGGACATTGGTAGGTTCTTGTGGAGCTGCAAGAACAGCAGATGATGCTTCTGCCGTATCAGCAACAACAATCAGTAACTCACCGAATCCATTTGTTTCTACAACAGATATAGAAGTAGTGGTAACAGAAGCCGGAGATGTTTCAGTATTGGTATACAACAAAACAGGTCAAGTAGTAGGAACAGTAGTAGAAGGCTACTTAACTGCCGGCACACATACTTTTACCTTCGATGCATCCACGTTAAAATCTGATTTGTACCTGGTGAAATACCATTCTGCAAATGGGATAGCGACACAAAAAATGATCAAGGTACAATAGCTTTCCCTTATATTTTTTCAACTCTGGTTAAAGCAAGCGACAGGACGGTAATCCTGTCGCTTTTTTAGTTATTAGTTGTTAGACGTTAGTCATTAGCAAAAAAGGAAGCTATGCTTCCTTTTTGTTTTTACTAACTACTAATCACTAACGTCTAACGACTATTCCGCTGGTGCAAGCATTTTGCTTGTTCCTAAAATGATATAGAGCTTCCAGCTCGACGTAAGAAGTAACAGAAGAAGTATTAATTACCTGACTAAATTGTAAACTGTATGGTAATCAGATAACCCGCGCGAGACGCGCTAAGAAGCTTTAGGAACAAGCAATATGCTTGCACCAGCGATGTAAACTAGATGCTTTTCGCAAAGACTAATTCTGTTTCACTGTCAAAAACTAAAATACCTTCTTCTGTTTCATTCAGTTGTCCCAATAAACGTCCATCTTTATTCCAAATGGAGCTTTTGCCTATGCTTAAAAAATTATCACAAGGCCCAACACAATTTGCCATTAACACAGACATCCTGTATTTTCTGGCGATGAAAGGATAATGGCTTTCTGCTTTGTCTATACCGTTTTGTGCTTTAGCTACACTCGCTACATATATTTCCGCCTCAAGAGCATGTGCTTGTTCGGCATTCTCTACCTGCAGGGATTCATAACAAATAGCAGGAACAATTTTTTTATTCTCAATGGTAAGCACAATCTTTTGGTCTCCGCTCACAAAATAGGGCAGTTCGTCCGGGTGCAGAAGTTGTTTCGAATACACTTTTCTGATGTTGTTCGGTACAAAGATAATCATGCTTATTTGTATACCTGTACTAAATTGAATGGGAACTCCGATTCCTATTGAGATGTTGTAGCTATTAGAGAGGGCTTGAAATTCGTCAAATCGTTTATCGTACACATGGACGGCTAACTCCTTTGCAAGCTCCGGTTCATAACCTGTTATGGAGAGTTCTGGAAAAAATAAAGCATCGGCTTTATGAAGAACCGCTAGTTTTATGAATTGGATATGCTTCTCTATATTCGCAACAACATTGCCTTTCAAAAGATTTATTTGTGCAACAGCTATTTTCATTATAAACGAATATCTACTTCCTTTCTAAATCCACAAATTCAACAGGGTATTGATTCTTCTCATCTGCCGGCAATTCCTCTGTTGACAATACTTTCCAATCATTACCCAATTGCAGGTTTAAAAATACATCGCCTTCGACAGTCTTAGATAAGACTTTAGTAAGGTATATCTTATTACAATCTTTCAATGCTTCTTTAATGATGGCGGCACCACCGATGACAAAAGCTTCTTCGTATTGATCGTGTTCCGCGTAATCGAAGGCTTCTTTTATAGAGTGCACAACCACACCGCCTGTTACAGTATAATCTTTATTGTTGGTGATGATGATGTTCAATCTACCAGGTAATAAACGACCAATCGACTCATACGTCTTTCTGCCCATGATGATGGGATGTCCCATGGTGATGGCTTTGAAGCGCTTGAGATCAGTGGATAATTTCCAGGGTAGTTCATCACCTTTACCGATGACATGATTTTCTGCGATGGCTACAATGACGGAACGTTTCATCTGATTAAGTTTTAACTTTTTCTTATTAAAGAGTTTGTTTTAGCGTTAGGGATTGAGCCATTGTTTGAGCTCTCCGCCTTTTCGGCGGAAGCGAGTGGCGAAAGCCCGGCCCGAAGGGAACGCCCTTATCCTCATCTTTAACTTACTATTTTGCCAAATCACAAACCCAATAACAACAATCTTAAACTAGTTCTATTAAATTTTATTGCCTCTTAAATAATCCAATACTTTCATTCTCTTTTTACCTTCTGCCTGTATTTCGATCAGTTCTAATTTACCGGATCGGCAATACACATAGGCTTTGTTGTCTTCCTGTACAACAGATCCTATGGGATGTTTGCTGTTGTCTTGCGAACTAAGTGATTTTTTTACCTGAATGACTTTATAAGTTTTTTCATTCAGGATTGTCCAGGCGCAAGGATAAGGAGAGAGTCCTCTTACAAAATTGTAAACCTCTTCTTCTGTTCTGTTCCAATCGATCTGACAAGTTTCTTTGAAGAGCTTAGGCGCTGCTTTTAGCGGTACACTGGTGTCCTGTGGAATCGTTTTATAGCCTCCCATTTGGATCAACTGTACCGTATTTAAAATCAGTTTGGCGCCGATGTTTTTTAAACGGTTGTATAAAATCTCAAAGGTGTCTTCTTCTTCAATGGGTTCTTTTACCTGCAGCATCATGTCACCGGTATCGATTTCATGCTTCAGAAAAAACGTAGTCAATCCGGTTTCTTTTTCGCCGTTGATGATCGCCCAGTTGATTGGTGCTGCACCGCGGTATTGTGGCAATAGAGAACCATGGAGGTTGAATGTTCCGATGGCCGGCATGTTCCACACGGCTTCAGGCAACATACGAAAGGCTACGACGATTTGTAAGTTGGCGTGGTAGGAGGCAAGCACTTTTAGGAAATCAGGATCTTTTAGTTTCTCCGGTTGCAAAACGGGAATGTTCAATTCCAGCGCTGCTTTTTTTACATCGGAATGTTGCAAGGTCAATCCTCTGCCCGCAGGCTTATCCGGTGCAGTGATGACGGCTACTACGTTGTATCCTTCTTTTACAAGCAACTGTAATCCCGGAACAGCGAAGTCCGGTGTACCCAGGTAAATGATGCGTAAATCTTTTTTATCGAACATTGATTATTCAAAATCGGTATAGAGTAAATATTTTTTTCTCATGACTTTGTATGTCATCAATTCTGTTTGCCAGGAAGCTTTGATGGTTTCTTCCGAATCACCTCTTTCAATCATGCCTCTTACTGTTTTGTTGCCAATTAGCTTTTCAAAGAAGGGGATAAAGAAAGTGGCTTTGTTCGGATCCTTCTTGTACATGTCCAACAGGTACTTCATCGTGAAGCCATTGGTTTGAGCGGTTCTTAAATCAATGCCGTAACATTTCTTATTCATCAAAGGCGGTTCATTAGACTTGCCCGGAATGCTGACAGGTGTAAAGGTGAACTTTCCAAATAGTGTATCAGGATAACCCACAACTTGAAAAGGGAAAGGAGTACCACGGCCCAGACTGAATTTGGTACCTTCAAACAAACAAACCGATGGATACAATTGTATAGACTGATCGTTGGGTAAGTTTGGCGAAGGTTGGATAGGAAGAGAATAAGAAGTAAGGTGTGTGTAATTGAGCAGCGGTATGACTTTTAGTGTACAGGTTTTATTTTTGCCCAACCAACCTTCATCGTTGATCATTTGCGCCATTTCTCCTAAGGTCAATCCATGAACAATGGGTATCGGCAACAAGCCTACGAAAGAGCGGCAGGTGACAGTATCCAATATAGGCCCGTCTACATAATGTCCGTTGGGATTTGGTCTGTCCAGTATCATGACGGCTACATGATTTTCAGCAGCGGCCTGCATGACATAAAACATGGTACAGTAATAGGTATAAAAACGAACACCGACGTCTTGCATATCAAAGACCAGAATATCCAAACCTTTAATTTGATCTGCCGTCGGTTTTTTGTTTTTACCATGCAAAGAAATGATGGGAAGCCCCGTAGCAGGATCGGTTTCATCATTTACATGTCCTCCATTTTCCGTGTCTCCGCGAAAACCATGTTCGGGTGCAAAGATCTTCACAACATCTACACCGGAAAGCAACAAGGTATCCAGCAGGTGAGTACCTTTTACTAAAGAAGTATTGTTGACCACCAGTCCTATTTTCTTACCCTCCAGGATGTGCAGGTAGGTATTGAGTTGTTCCGCTCCCATGACTAGAGGCAAAGTTTTAGAGACTTCTTTTGGTTGTACGGCAACCGTATTCGTTGTCTGTTGAGAAGTACAATGACAAAAGGAGACCAGCACCAGAAAAGAAGAAAAGAGTAGTACTATGAATTTGCTAAACATGTTCCTATTTTAGGGGTAAATTACACTGATCACCAAAGGTACACAAATTGAAGGTATATTATTTTATATCACGACGGATACGGTCCGGACTTCAGGGTTCTTTTTCCTCTTTGGTGTCAAACATTGCTGTGGCTATCATTGCCCTTGGAATGGTAATCAGCATTTTATCCACTTCGATTCTGGAAGGTTTCAAGACGGAAATCGAGGACAAAATCTATGGATTGAGTGGCCATATCATGGTTACCAAATTTGATCTGAACAGGTCTTTCGAAGAATCACCCTTCGATAAGAACAGAGACATCTATCTTCATCCCGATTCAGTCTATGGCGTGCGTTCTGTACAACCCATTGTTCATAAACCCGGACTCCTTAAATCAAATAGCGAGATTGTCGGTATCATCCTGAAAGGAGTAGAGAAAAATTACAACTGGGATTTATTCAGTAAGAATATTGTGGAAGGTAAGGTACCAGCCTTTTCCGATACGACTTATTCTAAAGAAGTCATGATCAGCCGGCGCATAGCCAATGATCTGCATGTGAAATTGCATGATACCATTTTACTGTGCTTCGTGCAACAGAGCCCACGCTTCAGAAAGGTGAATGTAAGTGGTATCTATGAAACAGGTCTGGAAGAATTTGATGAACACATGATCATGGGCGATGCCGGATTGGTTCGGCGGTTATACAACCTGTCGGACAGTATTGCCGGGAGCTATGAAATTATAGTCAACGATTTTTCGCAATTGGACAGTACCGCATTGGCGGTAGAAGAGAGCCTGGATTATGACTTGGCCTATATGACGGTAAAAGAACGTTACATGCAGATCTTTGACTGGATGATGCTCCTGGATAGAAATGTATTGGTATTCCTTATCCTCATCATTGGTGTGGGAACATTTGTAATGGTGTCTACCTTATTGATCATGATCATGGAGCGTACGTCTATGATCGGTTTATTGAAAGCACTGGGAGCCCGTAATTATCAGGTTCGAAGAATTTTTCTAATGAACGGCGGCTATCTTGTTGTGAAAGGATTATTGTTTGGCAATGCGATCGGGTTATCACTTTGTTGGTTGCAGTATCATTTCAAACTCATGCCCCTGGATCCTAATACGTATTACATGAACAGTGTGCCCATTGCCTGGACCTGGAACATGTTTATTTTATTAAACGTATTGTTTGCGACGATACTCATGCTCATACAACTGCTTCCTGTGATTATGATATCAAGGATTAGTCCGGCGAAGTCGGTGAAGTTTAACTAGAAGTGGTCAGTTGTCAGTGATCAGTAAAAAGGTCTCGCATATTTTGCGAGACCTTTTTTATTTTAACCATCTGTCTAACCCCTAAATCCCCTGAAGGGGACTTCCCAGTAAATACTTTATAACTTATCTATTAAATGCCGAAGCAAAGTCCCCTTCAGGGGATTTAAGGGTGACATGGTTAGTTTAAGAATCTATTGAGCATTATAAATTACATCGCCATTTTTTCCGCAAAGTGAATGCTTAGGTTAATGCTCATGAGTGCGATACCAAGGAAGAAAATCAATAAAGCCAGTTTGTTGCTCCATGACAATTTACTGACTTTAAATAGCAATACACCTACAACCAGGTTAGCCAAAGCCCATAGCACATTGATCAAAGGAGAAGATAGTCCTTTGCCGGGAGGATTGGCAAAGGGTGAAGGGAAAGGATCGCCGGAAATACCATTGGTAAAATGAGGAACAAAGTTAGCCAGGAAAGCACCTGCAAAGAAGCAAGCGATGTAGTGATACCATTTCATAGAAGTTAAGTTTAGAGTTCGGGTTTAAAGTACAGGATTGGTTATTAAAAAGCAAGGTTTGACCTTTGGTAAACAGTTCTCTATTTAAGTTCAGAAAAAATTCATAATTGAAACCTCATTATTCTTTTTGCGTAGAAATATTTTAAACCTTAACCTGTCACTCACATGAAAAGAAATTCCTTACTAAGTATCATTTTCTTTGCTCTGTTTTACATCGCCATTAATTTTTCTGCACAGGCGCAAACTGTATATGTAACAGATGGCGGAAAGAAATACCACATGAAAAATTGTTCCGTAGTGAGTACTGGTAAGAAGGGCATGGAACTGAGCGAAGCCAAAAAGAAAGGTTATACCGCTTGCGCTGTATGCAAACCGGATGAGAAAAAGACAGTGGCAGAGGAACCGAAGAAGAAAGCGAAATAGTTGTTAGTTATTAGTTACTAGTTGTTAGTTCAAATAAAGGAGAGGAATTCTCTTTATTTGAACTATTTTTTTTATTAACTAACAACTAACAACTAACAACTAACAACTAACAACTATTCTAACTTTGTGTACCCAAACAACGAACTATACTGCACACAATACACCAATACATATTTATAATCCGCACTATAATTGGCAGATGTGACATCGAATGTGATGCTGCTGTTGGTATAACCGGTGGTGAGTTTGGTAATTTCTAAAACATTGGCTGCGCTGTAACTGCTGGTTTTAGAAAGGTAAACATGCACATCAGGACCTGCGGTCATGTTGAAATTGTAAAGTCTTAGTTTCTTTACTTCAGGATTGTCTTCTTTATAAAGAATAGAAGAACCGCTTAAACCATGCTCATAACTGGTGAAGTCACCACTACCAACCGTGTCACTTTCAGCAGAAGGAGGCGGAGACATTACCATAGCAGTTGGACCTGGATCTTCTTTCTTTTTACAGGATGCAATAGACATACTGGTAAGGCACACCAGCAAAGTCAGGAGGAGTACTTTTTTCATAGGAACTATTTGTTAAGGGTTAAAAGGTTTGAAAGTAACAGCGAGCAAGAATAAAGAACTCTTCAGACGATATCGATCATTTTCAATTCTTCCGTTATCAAAAGAGAGTTTGTTTTCTGTCGTGTATTCCGTAAACAGAAAACTATAACCTGCTCTGATTCCGAATTTGGGTGAGAGCCAGTAACGAACGAAAAACTCAGAGTTCAATGATCCGATGTCGTTGTCACTCGTCAGCAATAAGTTGAAGGAAGTGGGCCTGGCATAGGTAACAGGTGATTGACCGTCGTCATAAGAACTGGAAAGTACATTGACTTTTTGTTTTCCTCCAAAGCTGAATCCCACCGCATCGATGTTGAATCCCAAATCAAACGATCTCCAGACATTGTATTCTATAGTGATGGACAAATTGATGAGATTTACCTGAGGTGTCACAGTAGCTATGGTATCGATGTTGTTGTCGACATTATCAGAGAAGATGGTCAATGGATCTTGTCTGGTGCTGGTATACTTGGATGGGGCAGTGGTATACCATTTATTGGCACCGGCATAAGAAGTAAATCGAATGCCATAACCGATTTTCAATCGTTGCTTTTTATGACCGATACCGTACAAGTGCAGCCATGAAAGTGTTCCGGCAGCTTGTTGGTCGCCGATGGCAACACCTAGATCAAAGTAGTTATTGAATTTGTAGTTGCATTTTTTCTCCGTAGTTTCTTGTGCTTGTGCAGGAAGACTAAGCAAAAGAATAAATACAGAAAGGAGAGATATTCTTTTCATAAGCAAGTGATCAGTAAGTAGAGATTACCAATTACTTCTTAAAGGTAGAGAACTTAAAAGTGCTGGTTTGTCAGCTAAGCGACAGAAGTAGTAAATAGTGATTAGTCGTTAGACGTTAGAAAAAAAAACTTAGCTGGGCGTAAGGCGTTTCGACCAAACACCCATAAAAAAAGGAGAAACTATGTTCTCCTTTTTAACTAACGACTAACCACTAATGTCTAAAGACTATTCAATGGTAAGATTTAAAATAACTCTTCACCTTCATCATCATCACTCCCCAAAAGGCTTCTGTAAAAATACCGGTAGACATTTTGGAAGTGCCTTTGGTACGGTCTCTGAAGATGATGGGTACTTCAATGATCTTAAATCCGTATTTCCAGGTCAGGAATTTCATTTCTATTTGAAACGCATAACCTAAAAACTGTACATTTTTATAAGGAATCGTTTCTAACACTTTATGAGAATAACATTTGAAACCGGCTGTAGCATCTTGCACCGGCATGCCTGTGATCGTGCGTACATAGACACTGGCGAAGTAACTCATGAGTACACGGCTAATCGGCCAATTCACAACCGTTACGCCATGGATGTAACGGGAACCTACTGCCAGGTCAGCCTTCTTGTCAATACAGGTACGGTAAAGTTGTACCAGGTCATCGGGATCGTGAGAGAAGTCGGCGTCCATCTCACAGATGTAATCGTATTTTTTTTCCAGGCCCCATTCAAATCCTCTGATATACGCAGTACCAAGTCCTAATTTGCCTTTTCTTTCTACTAAGAAAAGACGCTCGTGGTAAGTAGGTTGAAGTTGCTTAACAAGTCCTGCAGTCCCGTCAGGAGAACCGTCATCAATGATCAATACATCGAATCGCTCTTGCAAAGCGAAAATGCGCTGCAACAAGGCTTCGATGTTTTCAATCTCGTTATACGTTGGTATAACTACTAAGGCGGGTGACTGCATGTAGGATGTAGTAATTATGCTTTAAATTTTGCCGCTAAGTCATGCGCACGGTGTATGCAGTCCGTGATACTGATACCATAGGGCCAATTAGAACAAATATAAACATTCATTTTTTCTAATTCTTCACAGTGGTTCAAAATAGTTGTCATTTTGACGGTGTATTGAGGAATGCCTTTTTTCCACAATCGGGTTTGTGAAAACAAGGGTTCTCCTTTGATTCTGTACAAGTGTTTGATTTCTTTCAGAATGGCTGCTTCCGCTTCCTGATCACTCATGGTGGTCACCTCAGGTGTTCTCTTTTCGGTCACCATGCAGGTCAGCAGGATTTCATCTTTGGGTGTTCTATCATTGAAGGTAGAAGAGTTCCAGATTACACCGGCCGTATATAACGGTTCAACACGTGGATGGAGCGCTCCGAAACCTTTGGGCTCCAAGCCGAATTGTTCTTTCTTATAAATCAAATGCATGTTCCTGACCATCGGGTATTCAATGGCTTCAAAACGAGTGGCCCATGCTTCGGAGTAGGAACGTATAATCGTTGCCGCTTCGTATGCGGGTAAAGCAAATACGACTTGATCACACGAAATATTTTCTGTTGCCTGCTGATAGTTTACTACCAGATTCCATTTCCCATTTATGGGTTGTATGCTTTTGACTGCAGAATCGTAACGCTTGTTGTTGACTTTAGAAGCCAGTGTTTGAATGAGTGTTTGCAATCCTCTCTCAAAGGTCAAAGACACTCTGCGTTTTGGAGGATTTTTTATAAAGCCCTTGAGTATGGAGCCATAAGTGTTCATGTTTTTTCCAAGTACAGGAAAACATAAATCGGCCAGCAATTCCTTCGGATTACCGGCGTACACACCGGATACAAAAGGATCAAGGGCGTAATCAGCAATCTCTTTGCCGAAACGTTCATTCACCAAATCATACAGTGTATAGTCTTTCCGGTAAGGCGTTGTATTGAAGTATTCTTTAAAAATGTTGACTCGTTGCCGAAAAGAAAAAAAAGAACCAAACAGTAAACTCAACGGACCGGATGGGAGTGCGCGGTACTTACCGTTTTTATACACGTAGCGTTTTTTGCTGATGGCATTGGCTTCCACCACTTCCTGACTCAATCCGAGTTCCTGGATGAAATCGAGTACCAACTGATCCGCCAAAATAGAGTTAGCCGCTTTTTCCAGCACGCTGTTTTTTTGAACCTCTGTTTGCAAGTATCCGCCCGGCATTGCGCTGGATTCCAGAAGGATATAAGGCGTTCCTTGCTGCTGCAAGCGATAAGCCAATGTCAATCCGGAAATACCTGCGCCGATGATTGCGATCATGAGGTGGTTATGTTTTCGTCAATATTAACTATTTTTGAGGACAATAGTAAGTGGTGAAGAGTGAAGGGTGAACGGATTGTTCTCACTGTTCACCCTTCACTCTTCACCCTTCATCCTTCACATTACTTATTACTATGCGCAAATGTGTTTTCCTAGATAGAGACGGAGTGATCAACATCGACGATGTCAATTATACTTACAAAGTTGAACAGTTTGTATTGGTCAAAGGGGTAAAAGAAGCGTTGCAGTTACTGCACGACAATGGCTACTTATTAGTCTTGATCACCAACCAATCCGGTATCGCCAAAGGAATTTATGGTCATGAGGATGTGACGAAATGCCATGCTTACATGCATGAAATAACAGGGCATCTGATCGATGATATTTTTTACAGCCCGTATCATCAAACATTCACCAATTCATTGGGCCGTAAACCGGGTTCGCTGTTGTTTGAAAAAGCAATCGCCAAACATGATATCGACATCTCGAAGTCATACATGGTAGGTGATCGTGGAAGGGATTTGGTACCGGCCAGAAAAATTGGTTTAACCACTGTGCACATTCACGAAGAAGGACACCCAAGTGAACCCGCGGATTTCATAGCAAAAGATTTGTTGGACGCTGCGAAGTGGATTATTGAGCAGTAAAGAGCGAGGAGCAAGGAGGTACGATAAGAAGGGACGAGCTAGGAGCAAGGAGGTACGATCGATTTCGTTCCTCCTTGCTCCTAGCTCGTCCCTTTCTTCTTGAATGCTATTTATTTAATATAACCGAGGATCTTCAACATACTCTCTTTGTCCTGTTCTTCCGCAAAGAGTTTGTATTCGAGTTTACCTTGTTCGTCTCTGTTGATCAGGATCTGTTTCGGTGCAGGCACCAGGCAATGGTGTATACCGCCGTATCCGCCCAGTGATTCCTGGTAAGCGCCGGTGTGGAAGAAGCCGATGTATTGTTTTTCCTTAGGTTGTAACTTCGGCATGAACACCATGTTCACGTGTGCTTCCGAGTTGTAGTAGTCCATGCTGTCGCAGGTGATGCCCCCCAACTTCACTTTATCATAAGGCTTATCCCAGTTGTTGACCGGCAACAACAAATACTTTTGATTCAATCCCCAAACATCGGGCAGGGTAGTAATGAACGAACTGTCGATCATGTACCACTCTTCTTTGTCGTTTTGTAATTTAGAACCCAATACCGAATAGATCGCGGCACCGCTTTCTCCGACAGTGAAACTTCCGAACTCTGTAAAGATGTTGGGCGTAGGAACGCCTTTTTCTTCGCAGATGCGTTTGATGGTTTCTACAATTTGATTGGTCATGTACGCATAATCGTAATCGAAATGCACAGATGTTTTGATCGGCCAGCCACCGCCGATGTCGATGGAATCCAGATCAGGATTGATCGCTTTCAATTCGCAGTATTTGTAAAGGAAGCGTCTTAATTCACTCCAGTAGTAGGTTGTATCTTTGATGCCTGTGTTGATGAACAGGTGCATCATCTTCAATTTGAATTTAGGATTGTTGGCGATGCGGTTGTTGTAGAAATCAATGACATCGTTGTAACGAATACCCAAGCGAGACGTGTAAAATTCAAACTTCGGTTCTTCGTCTGTTGCCATACGAATACCAATGTTGCAGCTTCCTTTTACCCCTGCTTCGTAAGCATCCAATTCTTCCAGGTGATCCAGGACCGGTATGCAATTGAATCCGTCATTGATCAGGTCAGAGATGGCGTCCGTGTAAGTTTCTTTTTTATACCCGTTGCAGACTACAAAAGTGTCTTTTGTGATCTTTCCTTTGTCAAACAAAATACGAACAATCGGGATATCGAATGTTGAAGACGTTTCGATGTGTATGTCATTCTTCAAGGCTTCTTCCAATACAAAGCTGAAGTGCGAGGACTTGGTGCAATAGCAGTAGGTATAGGTTCCCTGATAGTTGTGCTTTTCAATGGCATCTTTGAAAAAGCCTTTCGCTTTTTGAATTTGCGAACTGATCTTTGGCAGATAAGTTAACTTCAGCGGTGTGCCGTATTTTTCAATGACTTCCATCAGCGGTACGCCGTTGAAAGATAATTGATTGTTTTCCAATTGAAACTCTTCCGTAGGGAAGTAAAAGGTTTGATCTATAAGGTCAACGTACCTGTCCATTTCTATCTGATAATTTGGTCGCAATAATGCATTAAAATGCATATTTCTCCAAGAGTCAAAGGCTATATCTTTACCATGGTGGATATTCACCGATTTTTTAGCATTTTTGTGCCCGTCTTGACACAAAGAGAGATTACCGAATTGTTATGGAAAAGAAAATAGCGCACGCTATCCAATCATACTTTACTACACAGCATCAGATTACTGTTCCGGAAGCACAACTGGCTTTGCAGGAAACGAAAAAAGAATTTGAAGGAGACCTGACTTTTGTCTTGTTTCCCTTTTTAAAAGCTACCGGTAAAAAGCCTGAAGACCTGGGCGCTGCGTTAGGTAGTTATTTAATAGCGAATGTTCCGGGCATTACATCCTTCAATATTGTCAAAGGATTTCTCAATCTGGTCTTAGCGAACAGTTATTGGAATCAGTTGTTGTCGGATTTTTATACCAATGGTATTCCTAAGCCAATGCAAGGCCTTGGTAAAAAAGTCATGGTAGAATATTCTTCTCCCAATACGAACAAGCCTTTGCACCTTGGACACCTGAGAAATAATTTCTTAGGTTATTCTATCGCTGAAATATTAAAAGCCTGCGGATACAATGTAGTGAAAGCAAACCTGGTCAACGACCGGGGCATTCACATCTGCAAGTCCATGATTGCTTACCAGAAAGAAGGCAACGGTGAAACACCGCAAAGTTCCGGCTTAAAAGGCGATCATTTGGTAGGGAAGTATTATGTCTTGTTCGATGCGGCATACCGCAAAGAGATCAAGGCTTTAATGGAAGAAGGAAAAACGGAAGACGAAGCCAAGAAGAAGGCGCCGATCATGCTGGCCGCTCAGGACATGCTGTTGAGATGGGAAACCGGTGATCCGGAAACGATCAAGCTTTGGAAAACCATGAACGGCTGGGTGTACGAAGGTTTCGATCAAACCTACCGAAATATCGGAGTAGACTTTGATAAAATGTACTACGAGTCAGATACTTACTTGCTGGGTAAGACAACGGTAGAAGAAGGATTGAAGGCCGGTGTCTTCTTCAAGAAAGAAGACGGTTCGGTATGGATCGATCTCACTGCTGAAGGGCTTGATCAGAAGTTGGTCTTGCGTGGTGACGGTACTTCTGTTTACATTACCCAGGACATGGGGACTGCAGATCTCAAATACAAGGAGTTCAATATGGACCGTTCTATCTACGTCGTAGGAAATGAACAGGATTACCATTTTGTAGTCCTCAAACATATCTTAAAGAAATTGGGTCGTCCTTATGCAGAAGGGATTTATCATTTGTCTTATGGCATGGTGGACCTTCCTTCAGGCCGAATGAAGTCAAGAGAAGGTACGGTCGTTGATGCCGATGACCTGGTACAGGAAATGATCACCACAGCGGAAGCTCGTACGCGCGAATTGGGTAAGATCGAAGATTTCTCCAGCGACGAGGCCAACAAGCTTTACCGCATGTTGGGTTTAGGCGCTCTGAAATATTTCTTGTTGAAAGTGGATCCTAAGAAATCCATGCTCTTCAATCCGGATGAGTCGGTAGAGTTCCAGGGCAACACCGGACCTTTCATTCAATACACGCATGCGCGTATCTCTGCCATCTTAAGAAAAGCGACTCAATTGAAGGTATTGCCTTCGGCAGCAGACATTCAATTGGATTATGTCGTGCACGAAGCGGAGCGTAATGTGTTGGCTCTGTTGAAAGATTTCCCGGTGAAGACAGAAGAAGCAGCCGAAACATACTCTCCGGCCTTGGTGGCTAATTATGTTTACGCCTTGGCCAAGGAATTTAACCGCATGTATAATGAATTGGCGATCATCGGTCACAATACGCCTGCAGAACAAGCTTACCGTCTGATACTTTGCACACTTACGAAACGAACAATCCGGGAGGCGATGTTGTTCGTAGGTATAGAGGTACCAGAAAAAATGTAATCATGCTGTATCAATCATCCATCCTTAATACAACACTTATGGGCTTAGGCTATTCTCTTCTTATGTTTTTGACTTCCTGCTTCGGAAGCATTAAAAGTAATCCGGGTTCTTCTGAGGAGAAGGTCGCTTCGAAAGAAGACTTTTATTCCATCAAAGTAAAAACAATCGATGGCGTTGATTTAGATCTTCACCAGTTCAAAGGCAAGAAGATTTTGATTGTCAATACAGCTTCAGAATGTGGGTTTACTCCTCAATATGAGGATCTTGAGGCGCTTCATGTGAAGTATGGAAATAAGGTAGTGTTGTTAGGTTTTCCTTGCAATGATTTTGGCGGACAAGAGCCCGGATCAACGGAAACCATCAAGAATTTCTGCAGCACGAAGTTTCATGTGACCTTCCAATTGATGGAGAAAGTAGAAGTGAAAGGTTCTAACATTCACCCTCTTTACAAATGGTTAACCGATCCGGCTAAAAATGGTTGGAACGATAAAGCACCGAGCTGGAACTTCTGTAAATACCTGATCGATGAAAACGGTCAGTTGCTAAAGTTCTATCCTTCTACAGTAAAACCATTATCGGCGGATATAGTAGATTCTTTGTAAGCACATGAGCCGCACCATTGTCATATCGGATATACACGGCTGTTTCCTTACCCTAGAAAAATTACTTCATAGCATTCATTACCAGCCAACGGATCATTTACTGATTCTGGGTGATTTAATTGACAGAGGTCCACGCTCGAAAGAAGTGCTGGATCTTTTTTTATCTATTCGCGCTAAAAGTCAACGGTTAACGATTCTTCGCGGCAACCATGAAGTCATGTTCCTCGATGCGCTGCGAGATCCTAATCTGGAACCCAGATTTATCAGAGCCGGCGGCGATGCTACGCTCCATAGTTTTGGCGTACATAGGGTTCGGGAGATTCCTGCTGTGTACATCGAACTGATTAAAAATACCATCGACCATTTCGAAGATGAAAACGCTCTTTATGTACATGCCGCACTCAATTTTTCCAATGAAGATCTCTTCTCCGATAGAGAAAGCATGTATTGGGAACGGGAGATGGACATCGATCCGCTAAGAACCGGTGGAAGACCTGTCATTCATGGACATACTCCGACGGTGTTGACAAGTATTGAGGACATGATCCGTCGCAAAGATCAGGACTATGAAATCAATATTGACAATGGATGTGTGTTTGAAAGAGAAGGCTTGAATCAGCTCCTGGCTTATTTTCCTCAGACCAATCATTTTGTTGTTCAAAAAAATTGTGATTAATTAGTAACAGGATTGCCATTCGGTCGTAAACCATAAGCATTGCATTAAAACACTTTTAGATGTCAGGAAATTACATTACGTCCTCGCAGTTGGTCGAGGTAGCTTGGGAGGTATGTAACCAGGTAGGAGGTATTTACACCGTAATACGCTCCAAAGTGCCCACGATGATGGAGATCTGGAAAGATCACTATTGTTTGGTCGGTCCTTATTTCCCCAATAAAGCCTCTGCTGAATTTGAACCGGAATCCAATTACGATGATCCGATCGGTAAGGCAGTCCTTGCGATGAGAGATAAAGGTATGGAAGTGCACTACGGGTACTGGCTGGTATCAGGCAGACCGAAAGTGGTACTGATCAATCCTTACAGTGTATTCAATCGCCTCGGTGAAATCAAATATGGCTTATGGGAACACCATGGCATTGCTACTCCGGATCATGATGATTTGCTGAACCAGGTCATCGCGTTTGGTTTTACCGTGAAAGAGTTTTTCAGAGAACTGCACCATACTCTGGGTCCTGAAAAACAGATCCTGGCTCACTTCCATGAATGGATGGTGGGTACTGCGATTCCTGAAATTCGTTACGAAAAATTACCGATCGCTACCATCTTCACCACACACGCCACGATGTTAGGCCGTTACCTGGCCATGAACGATGGTGACTTCTACGATCACCTGCCTTACTTCGATTGGATGGCAGAGGCGCGTAACTTTAACATTGAACCGGCTGTATACATAGAGCGTGCCGCTACACATGGTGCCAATGTCTTTACCACAGTCAGTGATGTAACGGCAAAAGAATGTACTTACCTGCTGGGGCGTACGCCGGATCTGATCCTGCCAAATGGTTTGAACATCGAGCGTTTTACGGCCTTGCATGAGTTCCAGAACTTACACAAGGAATACAAGGATAAGATCAATCAATTCATCATTGGTCACTTCTTCCAGAGTTATAAATTTGATTTAGATAAAACACTTTATTTTTTCACTTCCGGTCGCTACGAATACCGCAACAAAGGATTTGACATGACCTTGGAAGCATTGGCCAGACTCAACTGGAAAATGCGTGAAGCCAATATGGACATGACGGTGGTGATGTTCTTCGTGACCAAGCAGCCGTTCCATACCATCAATCCTTTGGTATTGCAATCGCGTGCGGTAATGGAAGAGATCAGACGTACCTGCGACTCGATCGTCGATCAGGTGCACGATCGTTTATTTCAAGCGGCTTCTGCGTCCAATGATTTGAAACTTCCGGACTTGAGTAACTTTGTTGACGATTACTGGAAACTGAGATTGCGCAGAAATTTGTTGTCCTGGAAGTCAACCGAATTGCCGATTGTTGTCACACACAATTTGGTATACGATGCACAGGATGAAATATTAGGTTTCCTTCGTCAGGCCAACATGGTCAACAACGCAGAAGATAAAGTAAAGGTGGTGTACCATCCGGACTTCATCACCTCTTCCAATCCATTGTTTGGTATGGAATACCATCAGTTTGTCAGAGGTTGTCACTTGGGTGTGTTTCCTAGCTTCTATGAGCCGTGGGGCTATACACCACTGGAGTCTATCGCATCCGGTGTGCCAACAGTAACCAGTGACTTATCTGGTTTCGGAGATTATGTATTGAACAACATTCCTCAAAACGAAGAAAAAGGTATTTACGTGGTGAACCGCAGAACGCAGGGTTATTATGATGCCGCCGAGCAATTGGCCAATCAGTTGTTTGCCTTTGTTCAGCAAACCCGCAGAGAACGTATCGCACAACGTAACCGCGCAGAGAATGCTTCCGAACATTTTGACTGGCAGAATTTAGGCATCTATTACGATAAGGCGTATAGACTAGCATACCAATACGCTCAAGAAAAATAGGTCAGTTGTTAGTTGTTAGTTGTTAGTTAAGTAGAAAACTAGTAAATAGTAATTTACTAACAACTAACAACTAGTAACTAACAACTAGTCTATGATACTAAATTACATCTGGATTGCGCTCTTCCTTCTTGCCATGGTCTTCGGACTTGGGCATTGGATACTCACCGGAGATCAGCAAATTTTTTCCACCATGTTCAAGGCACTCATGGACATGTCCAAAACGGGTTTTGAAATTGCCTTAGGACTTACCGGTATTTTGACGTTCTGGATGGGCATGATGAAAGTCGGTGAAGTATCAGGAGCCATTCAGAAAGTTGCCAACTTAATCGATCCTTTCTTTCGTAAATTATTTCCTGAAGTACCGAAAGGCCATCCGGCTATAGGCAGCATGATGCTGAACTTGTCTGCTAACATGTTGGGCTTGGGAGACGCCGCTACACCGATGGGATTGAAAGCGATGAAAGAATTGCAGGAGATCAATCCCAATAAAGAAACAGCCAGCAATGCGCAAATCATGTTCCTGGTATTGAACGCTGCTGGTTTCACTTTGATTCCCATTACTGTCATCATGTATCGTTTGCAGTTTAATGCAGCCAATCCCAGTGATGTCTTTATTCCTATTTTGATCACGACTTTCTCTGCGGCTATGGCGGGTTTGATTGCGGTAAGTATTAAGCAACGCATCAATTTGTTCAACAGAACTTTATTCATCGGATTATTCTCTTTGTGTTTGTTTGTCGCGGGACTGATTTATTTTTTCTTATCACTCGAAAAAAGTCAGATGCAAGTGTATTCTAATTTATTGGCCTCGCTTGTTGTGTTTGCCATCATGACATCCTTCATTGTGATGGCGCTATGGAAAAAGATAAGTGTGTTCGAAGTCTTTATTGAAGGAGCCAAAGAAGGTTTTAATACTGCGGTTCGTATCATTCCTTACCTGGTTGCGATCTTATGTGTGATTGCTTTGTTTAGAACCAGTGGAGGTTTTGATTTTATCATGAATGGCATTACAATGCTTTTTAATTATTCTGGTTTACCTACAGATTTTGTTCCGGCCTTACCGGTTGCCTTGATGAAGCCACTCAGTGGTTCCGGTGCAAGGGGTATGATGCTGGAACTTTTGGCTCGTCCTGAATTTGGTCCCGATTCCTTTGCCGGAAGATTATCGTGTATTTTCCAAGGCTCTGTAGATACCACACTTTATATTGTAGCGGTATACTTCGGTTCTGTAGGTGTGAAGAATAGCCGCTATGCCGTAGGCTGCGGATTGATTGCAGATCTGGTGTCTGTGATTGTCGCGATTACGGTGGCTTACTTGTTCTTTCCGGTATAATAATAATAGTGGTAAGTTATAAGAAGTAAGTAAAAGAAGAGCGAGAAATAGAGCGGAGAGCGAAGCAGGGCTGGTTATCGCTGGTGCAAGCGTATACGCTTGTACCTATAGCAATATAGAGCGTCTCGCTCGGGCTTCGATTAACAAGATCAAATAATAATTAACCCAAAATATGATGCAAAAGAAAAAATTAAGCTACCTAAGTTTAGTCTTGAT
This sequence comes from Chitinophagaceae bacterium, assembly GCA_028288405.1. Classification (GTDB taxonomy): domain Bacteria; phylum Bacteroidota; class Bacteroidia; order Cytophagales; family Cytophagaceae; genus JACMQM01. The sequence continues at coordinate 61,932 of JAQBNS010000037.1, read as the reverse complement.
TCTTTTTACAACACTGACTGTGCAAGCACAATTGATCAAACCTTGTCCCGATGAATTGGTCCCTCGCTACGACAAGGACAAGCGCATGTGGGGATACAGCGATCTGTTTGGTATCATGCTCCTCGAGCCGATTTATACAAAGGTTTCTCCCTTCAGGCAAAATTTGGCTGTGGTACAAAAAGGCGATCTATCCGGTGTGATCAATTGTGATGGAATGGTGGTTCTTCCTTTGCAATATGAAAAACTAACAGACTACCGCAACGGTAAGATTTGGGCACTCAAAGGCGGACTGTGGGGTTTATTGGATGACAAAGGCAGAACCGTGCTTCCGCATCAATACCAGGAGATCAATCCCATTATGAGCACAGAATTGACCTGGGTGAGTAAAGACAAGAAATGGGGATTGGTGGATGAAGTCAAAGGGAAAATTCTTTGTCCGCTGCAATACGACATGGTGCAAGTCATTTCAGCGAATGCCACATTGGTGAAATCCGGTGAATATTTTGGAGTAGCGAACCATGTCAATTGCAATTATTTATTGCCACTTAATTTGGAACACGTCAAACGTTTGACACAATTTGAATTGCTATTTGAACAAAATAAGAAATGGGGGATCTTTCACATCTCAGGTAAGATGATCAGTGAACCACAATACGACAGTATTGGTTTAGCCTTACCCAATTTATTCCTCGTTAAAAAACAGAATAAATACGGCTTGGTCAATCAGCAAGGATTGGCGCAGCTTCCCATCGAATACGATAGTGTGGGTACGTTCAGTTCCGGTTACGCTCCGGTCATGCAAAAAGGCTTGTACGGCTATACTACACGCATGGGCAAAGTGTATATTCCTGTCAGTTACGAAGCGGCAAAGCCTTTTATACAGGGACAAGCAGCCGTGAAGAAAAATGGCAAATGGGGAATCATTGACATCAGGAATCAAACGATTGTTCCATTTGAGTTTGATAAGATTGAAGGCAATGATAAGAATACCTTGTGGGTATTGGTAAAGGCAGGGAAGTATGAATTGTTTCCGGTAGGAGCGAAGCAATACACCGCAGGACAGAGTTATGAGAAAGTATATCCTAACGACAGTACGGTGGTGATAAGAGTCATAAGAGATGGTCAATTTTATTTTTACAACAGTCTCACCAATCATTTGGCTTTCAATACCGCATTTGAATCAGCTGAACCGTTGTATGAAGGCTATTCTATTGTCAAACAATTGGGCAAGTCTGGAGTCGTAAACGATAAGGGAGTACTTGTTATTCCTACGGTATACGATCAGATTGCACCCGTTGCCAATACCAAACAAAAGGAATGGTTTGTAGCAAAGAATGGCATGTGGGGCTTAAGAAATGATACGAAAGTCATTTGGCCGGAAACCTACGAATGGGTTTATCCATCAGGCAATGGTTTATTTAAAGTCAAGAAAGAAGGCAAGTTTGGAGTGGTCAATTATAACATGCAACCACAAGGGGAAATCGCTTATGACGAGATCAGTGTGACCGGTCCTGAATTTCCTGCGGTAGTAGGAAAGTCCAAGAAAAAAGGATTGTTGCAAAATAATGGACAACTGATTACACCCAACAAGTACGATAGCATTGTCTATTGCGGAGCCTCACAGTTTAAGGCTTACAGCGGTAAGACAGTTTCTCTGATCAAAGCTAGTGGTGAAGCCACAAAAACGAAATGGAAAGATACAGGATATTGGGGTGAAGGTTTGATTGCTTTCAACGCAAAAGACAAATGGGGCTTTGCCAATTCTTCTATGGAAGAAATTATTCTGCCTCAATTTGAACAAGTAGGTGTTTTCTACAAAGGCTTAGCTCCGGCCGTATTAAAGGGTAAGACAGGTATCATCAATAAATCAGGCAAGTGGGTAATCGAACCGGATTATGATCGCTTCGCACAAATCGACGGTGTCAAAGGGATTGTATTAGAGAAGGCAGGGAAGGAGTACGCTGTCAGCGACAGAGGGAAAGTAATGTTAATTGAAAGTAGTAAATGATAAGTGGTAAGTGGTAAGTAAAAAATAAAACTTACCACTTACCACTTACAACTTACAACTTACCACTATCAAAATTCTTCACTTGTATTCAACCTAAAACATTCTTAATTTTGATTTATGAAAACAGCAGAACTACACACCGAAAAAGGGGTGATGAAAATAGAGTTTTACGAGCAAGATGCTCCTAAGACAGTAGAAAACTTTATCAAGTTATCTAAGAAAGGATTTTACGACGGACTTACGTTTCACCGTGTATTGCCTGACTTCGTGATTCAGGGCGGATGTCCTAACGGCACAGGTGGTGGTGGACCGGGTTACAAAATCGATTGCGAAACAAAAGGAAATAACCAATACCACGATCGCGGTGTCTTGTCCATGGCTCATGCCGGCAAGAATACGGGTGGTTCTCAGTTCTTCATTTGCCACAGCAGAAACAATACCTCTCATTTAGATCGTGTTCATACCTGTTTTGGTAAAGTGGTAGAAGGATTGGATGTGATCGATCAGATCAAGCCGAACGATAAGATTGTGAAGATTGTGATCAATGAGTAAAGTTGATTGAATGGAAATAAAAAAATCCTGTCATAATTTCTATGACAGGATTTTTTATTTGTGTAATGTACGTTACTTAGTAAGTAAGATTTTTTTCGTTACTAATTTGTCATCACCTTCTACTCGGATCAGGTACAATCCTTCAGGTTGATGGCTAAGATCCAATTCTACGACTTCTCCAGTGTTGGTGTATTCAAACTGTACTTCGTGTCCTTGATCATTATAGACATGTATGTCAGCTGTTGTTTTACTATTTAAATTAACATTGACAATACCAGTACTTGGATTTGGATAAATACTGTATGCTTCCGTTGTCGCATCTGACTCATCTGTAGATTCAAAGGCTGCTGTTCTTTGTCCCTGACTTTTACCGCAATTTGATGAAGACTGTCTCACATCTACATGAAGACCAGAAACCGGGTCTACAGGTTCAGCACTTCCTTGACAGATGACAGCTTGTGCACCTACTGCATAAAAACCAGTTCCCGCAAAGAAACCTGGTAACATTGCGATAGATTCTGCTTCGTAATGATAGTAATTCGGACTTTCAAGTACAACCGTAAAAGGATGTTGGTAATACTCAGAATAAAGATAGCACCAGTATTCTGTGTTTTCGAACAAATACTGATCGTAGATTACGGTAGCACTGCAATTACTTGGAGTATAATAATCTACGGCAAAATTATTTTCAAAGAAATAAGTTTCATGTGTTGTTTCGTTTTCAAACAAGGCTTGAACAGAGAAAGAAATATCGGTATACTCGGGTAGTTCGAATGTAGCATTTTTGATACATTCTAAGCCCACATAGTTTGTTCCGTAAATACTGTTTTCATAAATATATTCTACACCATTGTCTATATAAGAACTCTCCTGGTATTTATGAATGGTGAAATACCCATCTTGTAGATCTTTATAGACGTAATTATGTAGATTGGAAGTATAAGTATTTAAGAAGTTATCATGATAGTCATTGACAGCTATTGTAGGATCTACAATGTTATAATATTTGGACGGATCAGTAGCTGACTTAGGTTGACTGGCCTTAAATTTAAAAGCGACTTTAACATCCTTTATTTTCATGTTAGGCACTTTATTAACGATAAGCTTAATGTCATCCATGAGACGGTATTTAACATATTTACCATCGTAACCCGAGACAACGCCATGGTAATTATCGTTCGAACTATTTTTTTGTGCTCTTCTTTCATAAGGCACACTTCTCCAAAGCATAGGCGTCTGTTTTAGATTCATAATACCCATGGGACAATCGTATAGATTGGTAGTGACAGTAGTTCCATTTCCTAATGTTCCGGGAATTTTAATATCACCATTACCATTAAGTGGACCTACTTGGACATCCATGCTACCTGTTAGATTAATGTTGTAAGAAGCACCATTAACGGAAGAATTTTGATCTTTAGGCCCTTCTCCTGCTATAAAGTTAAAAAGACCAAGAGCTACCCCGATTCCTTCGGAAATGATACTGGCAGTACCAAATATTTTACTTAAATTGTCAGCCACTCCAAGAATTTTTTTCTGATGAGTAGTTACAAACTGAGGTACTGGATGTGGATGAAGAGGGTCTACGAATGCGTAAGTTCTTAAGTCATCTCCGAATGTTTTACCTGAATCAAATTGTTTTTTTAGTTTGGCATTTCCTGCTTGTAGTGTTGTTCCTACACCAAAGCCTGATGAACTCGTTACCATTTCATATTGATCTGGTGATTCTTGCGTACCTGAAATTTGAATAGTGTAATTGTCTATACCCCAAAGGTCAATTTCCATTTTTGCAAGTTGATTGGCAGAGCCTCCTACATTAGGATCAAACAATACAGGAAAATCAGCACACATCCATGATCCTGTACCACCGTTTAGTGCTACAGATAAGATCATGTCATTGTTACCATTTGAGTATTTATCCAAAGCTTTAATAGGATCGTTTGCTGTAGCAAATAATGAAAGTGGAGATCCACTTTGACCTACATACATACATCTTGCGACCATATGCGAATATGCAGATGACGATTCTTGAATGTAAAAGAAAGGTCGAAGGATAGCTCTGTACTTATTGTATAGAATGAAGTGCGGATGATCCGTTGTAAAATTAGCGCTAACTAATTCCCATCCTTTATCAGCTTGTAAAACATGATTGGAATTTAAATTGGTATAGTCTTGTTGGTCATAGACTGATGCCATTGTTCCCCATCTTAATGTACCTGATAAAAAAGGTGGATTTATACATTGACGTTGAGCTCCAACATATGTGATCCAATTGCAGGGGTCTTGATTTGTCCAATCCCAATTGGAAAAATCGAATTGAGTGGGAGATATCCAATATACAGGAGGGTTTGTGCAGGTTTCTTCGAAACAAACAATCTGTTGACTGTATGCATCCAGCATAGTAACTACCTGCACAAGAACCATCGAAAGAAATAAGACGATTATTCTCATAAGTTTAGAATTTTAATTGTTTAAAATTACTTAGAAGAAGTATTGATTCTGTTTCTTAATTCAGCGTTCTCCAATTCCAGTTGATTCAATGATTTTTTCATTTCAATCATGTGCAGTGTCAGTTCTTCTACTTTCTTTAATAGCAAGACTTCCATCTGAACCATGTCAATACCATTCTCTGCAACATCTTTGGTAGTAGGTACTTCCGGGAGATGTTTGTTTTGTTTAACATACGTTTCGATATCTTCTAAAGAAGTTAATTTATAATCTTTTTCGAATACGTAATCAGCCCAATTGGTAGGATTTAACGCGTAGAATGAAGGAGCGATTACTTTGCCATCGATAGATAATTTATAATCAGCATGAGTGGTTCCTGTATAACTTGTAGTACCAATCTTTACCGCTCCGTTATCAAATATTCTGAAGTATTCAGCGAATGTCGTTCCTGTATATTTACCAATTCTTAAATGTGTAATACCATCTACCTGTGCACCGATCGCCCATTGATTGGAAGTACCTAACATGATTTTTGAATTCATCATGGATAAGCTAGCATTGTTGACATAAAGTGGCATACTATTGATGGTGGCTCCATTTATTATGTTCACAGGACCGCCTAAAGTAATAGTATTTGAACTACCATTACCGATCATGCCTAACCAAAGATTATTTCCAATAAAATGATACCCAACACCCGTACTGTTTTTTAAGCTTAGAGTAGGACCCATCGCACTTGAATAATATGTGGACAGCTGATAAGATGCGACGCTCGTTGTCAGGTTGATTCCGACGCTGTTTGTTCGGTTATCTGTTGCTGTATTATCTTTGATCTCAAGCACAGGATTGTCTTCTTGAATGACAACCTTAGTGGTTGGTACAGTTACTGTGCTGCTGGCACTGGATACACCAATAACTGCTTTTTGATTAACGGTCACATCAGCCGGTGAAGGAGCTGTCGTCCATTGCGCCTGTGCTGAATTTGAAAAAGCGATACCTAGTACAGTGCCTAGTATACAAAGAGATTTTTTAGAAAAGGATGTTGTTTTCATAAGGTTAGCGTTGAAAAATTAAACAATGATTTAGATTTAAAAGGAGTTTAAAATGCATTACAACTAGTAGATGCAGAAAAAAAGAAACGTTCCCGGTAAGGAGAACGTTTCTTGGAAAAAAAGTTAAATTATTTTAATACGCTTGTTAATGCTCCGCAATAAGTACTCCATTTACAGCATCCGCATGATTACTTCCTGCTTTGTCCTTAATATCGTTCACTCCTGAAAATCCTTGTCCAAGGTCTTCAAACTTATCAAAGGTATAATGGACCAGGAGACCTGAAGCAGGAGCGTTTAACGGATTCGCTGCCAATGCTTGAACTTCCGAAAGAGACAAGGCTCTGTTCCAGATGCAAAAATCATCCATGGAGAATTTTCCATATCCCAGAAAAGTATTCCGAAGAATCACACCAATTTTTGCATTGTCTATATTCGTAGCATCGGCAAAAAAGAAATCTTTCGTATCACCCCCGCAACAAGCGCCGGCAGTTATGGTTTTCAATGTGCCATCTACGTATATCTCTACGTTGTCACTATTATTATTCGATACTATGGTTACGTTGTGCCAGTCATTGTCCGGAATAGAATTAGCCGATGTATATGGATCAGAAGTAGCACCGCCTGTATTACCTTTTACACCGGTCATCTGTATCTGTTTCTGACTCGTAAGATCTCCTCTGTAAGAAACTGCCCAGGAAGAAGCGGAGAAACCGGTGGGGCCAGTTTGAGCAACGCTAAATAGAGTAATCGCATCAGTCAGATTTTCTATCTTTACCCAAAAGCTAACAGTACCAACCTGCAAGTCATAAATAGACGGAGCAAACTGAAGATCAACGTAGTCATTCACTCCATCCAGTTGAATGGCTCCGTTTATAATAGGAGTGATTCCTTCAGGAGTATGGGGACAGGTAGCGGTATTACAACTTGTGTTGGTTAAAAATAAGGCACACCATAACACACTGAGTATCGCTGTTGTTTTTATAAAGGGTATGTAAAGAAGATTTTTCATAAAGACTAAAAATTATACATTAATCCTGCAGTAAGTCCAAATACGTTTCGTTGACGTATGTAAATGTCGCTCGTCTTAATGGAGCGCAGATCATAGGCATAATCAATACCTATTTGAACAGCCCATCTATCAGAGAGCTTATAAAGTACCTTTACTTTAGCGTAGACTCTATAGGCATAGTCGAATAGCTGTACTTGATCTGTTAAAGATACAATACTGTCAGAATTTTTTTTGCTCAATGTCGTGCCTGAAGCGGAGAGTAATTTACTGGCGCTGATTCCTCCTAAAACAAGCAAAGACAAAGCACGCTTCTTTTTCTTAAACCAATATCCCGAACCCAGATTGATATCTAAGTATTGGTATTTGTTAAGGTCTTCATGGTTGCCGTTGTTTAGATCTGTATAGCTGAATTTATCACGGTAGATGGAATAGGATAGACCAAGTTCTGTATATATGCTGGATGGAGAATAGCTTAAACTTAACTCATAAGAATTGTTAAGGTAAGGGTGAGTAGTTTGCTTGAGCCGATCAAAGTAAGCCTCGCAATCGCCGGTTGGACATACATCGTAATGATCTTTGTTGACGCTACCTGTTGCATTGAAGGACAAGTAATAGGCGCTGAGTTTGGTGATAGGCTTCTCTGTTTTCTTTTGAACATATACCGTTTTGGTAACGACTACCGGTTCTTCAATAATGATTACAGTATCTGTATTTATTTGAACAGCACCAGTAGAATCTAAACCTTGTGAATAACTGAAACAGGAAATACCTAAAAAAAGAGTCGTAATAAAAAATTTCATAAAACTTATTTTTTCTTTTTCTTCTTTTTTACGTCTACTGTATCATACTGAAAAATAGTATCTCTTTTATAGACATAACGTATGTTTTTGGGTTGCTTGACGTCTGTTATTTTTTCTTTTTGAACAGGTTCAACAGGTGAAACAGGCAATACTAACACCGTATCTTTGGAAGAGGCCTCGTTGGGATCAACCGCCAAAGCATTCGTAGCACTGGATGATTCTTCGGCAGCATTGTTTCGTGTTTGTTTTCTTTGCTGTACACCTTCTTTCGAGGCGGGAGAGGAAGATGAAGGAGATGTGATGAGAGGATTCACTTCATCGCTTTGCTGACGCAGTGTATCGCTTATCTGAATGCCGGATGCAGGAGAAACAGAAGATGAAATTAAATCATTACTTATACTGAATAGGGTATAGGAAGTAGAGAAGAGAATAAAGGCACAATAGTAAACATTAAAATGAGTGAGCTTAAAACGATAAAACATATTTTTATCCAGCTTAGAGTGAATAGCCTCCCAGCTTGCCTTTTCGAGGGGCTCGGAAGGCGTATAATCGCTTAGCTTTTTACTAAAGATATCGTCTATGCTATTTTTTTCTTCTTCTGCCATTTACAATAAAATGTTTTGGGACTTGCCGGTTTGTTGCTCTCTGACTGCAATCATTTTTAATAAATAGTTTTGCAACAGATGACGCGCCCTGTTTAATCTTGACCTGGAAGTATTCTCATTAATTTTTATTAATTCTGAAATCTCTTTATGGGAATAATTTTCTAAACAGAATAAATTAAAGACAATCTTGAAATCATCCGGCAATAAATTAATGGTAGCTAGTAATTCTTCTTCTGTAAAGTCTATCTCGGAAAGAGCGGTAGATTGTTCCTGGCTATTGCTGTCACTTAACTGCTCGTCCGTTGTCAACGGTTCAAATACAATTTTCTTCTTTTTTCTGAGGTAGGTGAGTGCTGTATTTACGATCACTCTTCGTATCCATCCTTCCAGGGAACCATCACCTTTGTATTGAGCGAAATTTTGAAATACTTTCACAAATCCATCCTGCAGGACATCCTTGGCCTCATCCTTATCGGAGATATAGCGCAGGCATACTCCATACATCTTTTGTTTGTATAGATTGTAAAGTACTTGCTGAGAAGAACTTTCAGATTTTTTACATCCTTTAATTATGTCTTTCTCGTCTAACATGTATAAGATTCATGATGACCACTAATGTTCCCCAAAAATGTCTTAAAGTTTACTCGTTTGATAAAAATCAGTGTTGTACTACTTAAAAATAGGTATTAATTTCTGCAATATCAATTGGTTGCGTTAGAAAAAAGCTGACTGAATGTCAATTTATGAGTTTTTTTAGAATGTTTTTTAGAGTCAGGGATTCCACTGTTATTTATCTAACACAGCAAAAACAGAACTTCTCACTTCGACAGTGTATACACTTGCTTCGGTAAAGTAGTAGAATTGGATATAATCAATCAGATTAAGCCGAACGATAAGATTGCGAAGATGGTGTTTAACGAGTAATCTTAATTTTGAGAGTTATAGAAATCCGGTTGTGCGAGAAGCGTAGCGGAATTTTTTTATGTCTATGATTTTAATGGGTTGTTTTTAGATTTGTTTGTGGGATACAAACCAAGGCTGGATGAGGTATACAAACAAACCAAGGCTTTTAATTAAAAACATTTTTAACCGCAATGGTTTGTGTCCCACAAACCATTAAACACTAACCCACCAACGCAGTGTTTCGTGTCCTCACGAAACACGTATAATTAACAAACCACATTTTTTAATCTAAACATTTTTCAATTATGAACATCAACACCGCTGACTACAAACGAAAGTCCTACATGGCCCTCGGCCAAATCTATTTCTGGACCGCCACCATCAATCAATGGCAATATTTATTGCAAGAAGATCGCTATAAAAAAGTCATCCTTGATTCATTAACCTACCTAAGTGAAAAGCAGAAAATAGAGGTCTTCGCTTTCGTTATCATGCCCAATCATGTTCACTTTATTTGGCGAATGAAAAGTATGAATGGAAAAGAAAAACCACACATTTCTTTTTTGAAGTATACGGCTCATGAATTCAGGAAAATGTTGTTGACTGAAGGAAAAGGAAGACTAGCAAGATACGCTGTACAGGCACGCAACAAAGAGCATGAGTTTTGGCGAAGGGATTCATTGGCGGTGCATTTATATACTCCGGCTGTGGCTGAACAAAAGTTAAATTATATTCATCGGAATCCGGTATCTAAGCATTGGCGATTGGCAGATGATCTGTGTGATTATATTTATTCAACAGCAAATTTCTATGGCAGGGGTGAGAAAGACTTTTCTTTTGTGAAAGATTTGAGGGAGGAGTTTGGGTATTGGTAGTTTGAACAAGGGTTTATTGGTTTGTTTCGTGGGACACGAAACAAGGCAGTAGTTTGTAATTAAAGTGTTTCAGTGGTCTATAATGATTTGGCAGAAGAAGTCGTCTTGCTCAGTGCTTCCAGCAGTCAAGGAATCAACAGCACTGAAGCTGTCCTATTCCTGGATGTGATTACAAAGGATCATGCGCCCACTAAGCAGGATATCGGAAATGTACAGGCGTACATCAACGGGCGTTTAGCCAATACACGAATAGAAGACGCTTCAACAGTGACAGCGATCAATAATAGCGCAGGGGAGACTTTACTTTTGGCTTATCCCAATCCTTTCCACAACAGTTTGTTTCTTCAACTGCCTAATTCCTTGCCGGAAGGCAGCAAGTTGACCTTGTATGACCTCAATGGAAAAGAATGTGAATCCATGGTCAACATAAAGGCCGGAGAAACCATTGAAATGGGGGCATTACTTCGTTCAGGCTTATATATAGCAGAACTGGAAACCCCTCAGGGAAAGGAAAGATTAAAAATAATCAAGCAATAGAAGCTTATATGCTTTACTGTGGATAACTAGAACGCTCTTTTACAACCTAAAAGAGCGTTCTGCGTTTAATTGACTGCCTTGAAGGTCATCTGAAAATCAGGTAATTTTAATCTCTTGATGTTTAAACCTATTGTTTTTCTAAACATCATAGAATGTGTAGTTTGAATACCAATATTTTGCTTTTAAAACGATAACTTCATTTTATGGAAAGAATAATTACTCGCTCACTATTTTTGCGCTTCTTTTTTTTATCGTTTTTATCACTGGCTCTTTATAGCCAATCTCATGCAATAAGTTATACTGTTACAAGTAATGCTGATACAGGACCTGGTAGCCTAAGGACTATTATCGCAGGTGCAAGTAGTGGAGATAATATTTACTTTAATGCTCCAATGACCATTACCCTCCTCAGTACTCTTTCCATTACACAAGGTGTTAATATTGATGCTACAGTAGGAGTAGGAATAGGTTGGTCGGCCGGTAATAATAAAGTAACCATTGCAGGTAATGGATCGATTGCCAATGGATTACAATTGAGTGCCACTGGCATCAGCATAAAAGGAATTACCTTTCAAAATTATGCTTCCAATTGTATCTACGTTTCCGGAGCGACTAACTTTAACATCAAGAGTTGTTTCTTCAATACAAATTCTACAGGTACCACAGCCAATGCTAGTGCGATCAGTCAGGGGGTAGGCATGTATGTTTCAGGAGCGTCTTCGGGAGGAATCATAGGAGGTCCCAATGCAGGAGATGGTAATGTTTTTTATACGGCATTAACCAACGGAACGTGTATTCATCTATACAATATAGGAGGTATGACTGCCTCCACCAAGATTTTTGTGCAAGGCAATAAATTTGGTACCGATTATACCGGCACTGTTAATTTAGGTTTGGGTACTAATTGTAGCGCTATCCAGTGTGCCTACATGAATTATGTCGATATCGGAGGCTTAGGAGCAGGAGAGGGCAATCAATTTGATGGCTCAGCATCGGGCGGCAGGTCCATCTATCTTTATGGAACTTCTGGAGCCAGTAACATCTCGATTCTAGGGAATAAGATGGGGACGGTTGCTGCAAACTCTTATGGTATTGCTTTTGGTACAGGTACGTATAGTAACATCACAATTCAAGGAAATACCATCAACAACTCTACTAATTATGGCATAGACATGACTGGAGCTACTCTTAGTTCCGTTAAAGTCAATCAGAACCTATTTTCTAATAACACAACAGGTGCTATTAACAATACGATTACAGTGCCAGCCATCACTTCAGTTAATACGGGAAAGATAGTAGGCACCGGCGCCGGTAACGGTGGTTATGTAGAAATCTATAAATGGGATGGTTTACAGAGCACACAGGGAAGTACTTATATCGGATCAGCGACTGCAGATGGCTCGGGTAATTGGTCTTCCCAAGCTTTTTCTTTTACAATAGGAGATAAAATAACAGTAACAACTACACTTGCTGTTGCTCCAAATTCAACCTCTAAGTTTTCTACTTTTGCTACTGTAGTTGCTTGTCCTAGTACCGTATCTGCCGGCTCCGATCAGACCATTTGTGCGACGTCACCTTCTGTTAACTTATCAGGAAACGGAGTGGGTGTAACGGGTTCACCTACCTGGACGGTTGTGAGTGGAGGTGGTAGTTTATCGAATGCTACGACTTACTTCCCAATCTATACACTCGGCACCGCAGAACAGAACCATACAGGCCCTGGTAATTTGACGGTTGTGTTGCAAGTGAGCGTTGGTACTACAACGTGTGCCCCCACCATCAGTGATCAGGTAACCATTACGATCAATCCTAAACCTGTAGTCAATGCAGGCGGGAATCAAACCCTATGTGCAAACGCTTCCGGTGGTGTGGCATTAGGAGGTACAGTAACTAATGCAACCGGCGGAACTTGGACGGGAGGATCGGGAAGTTTTACTCCGAATCTCAATACATTAAATGCCACTTATATTCCTAGTGCTGGCGAGAAAGCATCAGGTAGTGTTACTTTAACATTGACCTCCACAGGAAATGGGTTATGTACACCTATCAACGGTAGTAAAACGATTACCATCACAGCTGCACCAACGGTCAATGCCGGTCCGGATCAAACATTTTGCGCCAATGCGACAGTATCCCTAACTGCTGCAAAAACTATTGCTACAGGTGTAGCCTGGTCGGGCGGCGGCGGTTCCTTTGCCCCTAATGCGACTTCTGCTTCAATTACTTATCAACCTACCACAGCGGAAATAGCAGCCGGAACAGTGACTTTAACCGCTATGACAACCGGTAATGGTGCTTCTTGTACCGCGGTGTCAGATAATATAGTGTTGACTATTACTGCTTCACCCGTTGTGAATGCAGGTGCGGATCAATCAACTTGTACTCCTGCCGGTAACATTAACTTAAATGGTTCTGTAAACAATGCGACAGGCGGACAGTGGATGATAGTCAGTGGTTCAGGAACCATTGCCAATCCAACGTCACTTAATACCATATACATACCATCTGCCTCAGAAAGCAATGCGACTGTTGCAACTACAGTAACCTTTTCATTGCTCTCAACAGGAAATGGAAGTTGCAATTCTGTAACGGATGCAATGACTTTGACTATTACACCGGCGCCAACGGCGAACGCAGGAGCTGACCTTACGATGTGTTCTAACAGCACGAATATTTTACTTAGCGGTAGTACTACAGGAGCTTCGACCAGTACTTGGACATCTTCTGGTTCGGGTACACTTGCCAATCCTAATATGGCCTCAGGAGCAGCTTACACTCCATCTGCTGCCGATAGAACAGCGGGTTCTGTGACTTTGACGTTGACCTCCAGTGGATGCGGATCAACGTCTGATGCAATGGTATTGACGATCGGTACTTGTCTCATTGATCCGCAATTGAGTTTTGAGTCGCCGAATTTATTTAAAAGTAATGGCGATGCTCCATTTAAACATAATTTTGCTCCGCTCAGAAGTACAGGTGCTATTACCTATGCTATTGTGACGTCTACAAGTTGCGCTACGATTAGCACTGATGGTTATGTCACCTTGACCTGTGTAGACAATCCGATCACCATAAAAGCCTTTCAGGCGGCTTCACAATTTTATACCGCAGATACTGCTTCCTACACCTTATACATCGGTAAAGCCGTTACGCATGTGACGCTTGAATCACGTGGTTCAGACTTAGCCGGCGGACCTTTTCAATTGAAGGCAACGACCAATTACGATCAGCCATTGACCTATTCTATTGTAGGAGGAGACGTCAACGCAGTGACCATAACATCGGGTGGCGTCATTACTCCTGTTGCTCTAGGAACGGTATTCATTAGAGCGACGGCTCCCGGTGATACGAATTTTGAAACAGCTTATTCCAACGATGCGAGTGTGACCATCTATCCGACGCTTACCAAACCGGTAGCAGTGAATGATACCTTGCAGATGTTGATAGCGGAAGAAAAAACAGTCAGACTCGCCGATAACGATTACGGTACCACTGCGAGTATCAATCTTTCACCGATGTTGATTGACATTGATTCTGAAAACTCAGGCTTGCAAACCAAATACTTCAAACCGGGTATCGGTATCTTTACTATAGATACAACGGGCTTATTAACCTTCCAGGCTTTCGAAGCGTTCATCGGTACAGATTCTATTCAGTATACCGTTACGGATGCAAATGGCTATGTATCCAATAAAGCGAGCCTTGTTCTCATCGTTACATCTCCTGTAGCGGAAATTGCTTTGAAGGCCAATGAAATCATTACAGCCAATGGTGACAACTTAAATAATGCGCTGGTCATTGGTTACACGGATCTTTCTCAAGGCAATGACTTATTGATTGTCGATGCGGCAGGTAATAAATTGTTTTATGCCAAAGACTACCAAAACAACTGGACAGCAACGGACTCTTCAGGAAGAGATTTGGGTAATGGTGTCTATTACTTTATATTCCGTGAGTTTGATCACATTGGCACCGTCAGAAGACAGTTGAAAGGTAATTTTACAGTGATCCGATAATATACCATACTCCATAGCTTTGCTTTCTTTCTGATGAAGAACATTTACATTCTCTTTTTGCTTTTAACTATTCCTTTTGCATCGCAGGCACAGCTGTCGCCCACAATAGGTCAGTTTCAATATGTGCAGTTGTATTATAACCCTGCTTATGCGGGTTCCTCAACAGGACTCGTTGCCAATGTGATCCATCGTTCGCAATGGACGAGTTTGAAAGGTGCTCCCAATACGCAACTGGCTACAGTAGAAGCGCCATTGAGAAGGAACATCGGTTTGGGTGGTGTGATCAACCGTTATAAAATCGGTTCTCAATTGCTACTCGATATGAATATCAATGTGAGTTACAGAATCAAAATAGACAAAGAATCATTTTTTCAATTTGGATTAAAAGGAGGAGTGAGTTTTGTCAACAATAACTTTGATCAGGCTTTTGTATGGGATGCTAACGATGCTTACATCAGCATGAATTCAAACAAAGGTACTTTAGTAAGAATAGGTCCCGGAGCATATTTCAAGAAGAAGAAATTTTACATGGGTTTATCCTCTCCGGATTTGTTTTTCATTGATCCGAATAAAGTGTTTTATGACAATGAAAAAAGTAAGTCTACCCTAAAAAGAAACTTGTTTTTGATCACAGGTATTAAAAAAGACCTGAATGAATTCATTGCCTTCGAACCGAGTTTAATGGTAAGGTATTACCAGAACAAACCCTTGAACGTCTATGTAAACTTAGGATTTGAATTCAATCAAACCTTCGTGGCGGGTGTGAGTTATAGTTCTCCCGTTAACTTTGGAGCTTATGCAAGGGTTTCCATCAGTCCTAAATTGAAAATAGGATACCGTTACGAATTCAGTAACGAAGCCATTAAGTTGGATAATTATGGCTCTAACGAAATACAAGTTTCTTATGGCTTTAATTAAAAAGCACGTTCATACTTTTTTTATTTTCACTGTTTGTTTTGTTTTTCTAATTGATGCGGCGCATGCTCAGCTCAATAAGAAAACGGCCAAAGAGTTCAGCAACCTGGAATTGTTTTCTGAAAATGGAGATTACAGGGCTGGCTTGTTTTATAGTAAGAAATCAGAAAAATTCATTGCCAAAAAATCCGGCGCGCAAAGTACGGAGGTTTTACTATTGAACAGCTACAAAGCTTTTTTTAATAGCAAGATCGACCACAACCAAGAGTATGAGCAGGCTTTAGCTAAAGTCAAAGCCTTGTATCCTTTGGCGAAGAAAGACGTCAGCAAGTCGAATTTGCTAAAAGTGTACAAAGTATTATCTGATCTCTATTTCGACAAAGGATTGTATGCCGCTACAGATACCATTCAACAGTTTTTAAAACAACACGAGCGAGAGCTGCTTCCCTTCGAACGATTGGAATTGACTTATTACACAGAGTTGAGCAATGCCAGGAAAGGTTACCTGAATGAAGTGTCGAAAGAGATAGACGGTAACTTAAAGAAGATTCAGAAAGTAATGGAATACGATAGTGTATACCATAAAAAGACCAATGTCATTTATTTTTCTGTCCTGAGTCCGGAAGAACAAGGTCATCGGTTAGAGTTATACGGAAAGTTCCTGACTTTGAAAGCAAGCGTATTGATTGAAAACGGACTCTCAGATTCTGCCTTGGTATTTATTGATCGAAACTATCATGCACTGAAGAAGCAGATCGATCCTTACAAAGCGATTGTCGCGGAAATTCATGACATCAAAGGTTCCTGCTACTTGAAGAACGATGAATTTGCTGCTGCAGAGAAAGAATTCAAAGAGGCTCTGGCCTTATCCAAGTTGTACTACATGGCACATGCCAGGCCTGTTATAGAAATAGAGCATGCCTTGATCAATAGTTTGCTGGAACAGGATAAAAATGAAGAAGCGGAGTATTATAACAATGATGTAGATGTTAAAGTAACGGGCTATTATGGTAGAAACAGTTTTGCTTATTTAAAAAACAACTACACCGACATTGAATACGAAGTAGTGCTGCTGAATTGGGACAAGGCGGAGAGTATGTTAAAAGAACTGTTGACTTCTCCTTTTCTGCCGGCTTTGCATGAAAACAGATTACAGGCTTTGGTCGAATTGTTTCAGGTACAAGTTCATCAAAAGGATTATTTAGCAGCCGATTCCACCATCAATCAGGCCATTCTGTTGCAACAAAACATGTTGGGTAAAGAAGCTCCCGCAGTACATGCATTGGAATTGAAACGTGCAGAATTTTATACCACCCGTTTGGATCGTTTCGATGAAGCGAAAGTTATTTTTAGCACACACTTGGGTAAAAGTTACCTGTCTCATATTTCACCTTCTAATCCGGAATACCTGAATGCCATCATCATCGGTTCAACCCTGTACGAGTACATGGACGATTATAAAATGGCTTCTCAAATCTTAACGAAGGGGTTAGAATTAATCGGGGATTACCTGGGCACTGACAATGAAGAGTACGCTATTTTGCTTACGCGAAAAGCCGACTTGGAAATTGACAGAGGTTTATTTAAAGAAGTAGACAAGGACATCAATACGTGCATCACGTTATTTGAAAAAAGAAAACTGAATAAGTATGTCAAACATTATTCAGTAGCCCTGGAAACGAAAGCCAAATTAAAGATCATAGAAGGCGATTACCAGGAAGCCGATTCTCTGTTAGGCAAAGCATCGGAATACCTGAAGAAAGTATCCACCCTGGATGCCACCGATTTATTTTCCATGGAAGAAATCGGTTTGCTGTATGTCTATACGGGCAAGTACGTGAAAGCAGAGAAATACCTGAGCCGACTTCTTTCTGAGCGTGAAGCGGGTTATGGAAAAGACCATAAGAACCTGATCACGGTGTTGAATTATTACGGCGAATTGAATTTGGCTTTGGGTAATTATTCCGATGCTGACCATTATTTCGATAGAGCATCGACTATTGCAGAGCGAGTATTTGGTAACAAGTCTGTGGCGTATGCCAATTGCCTGCTGTACCGCAAGAAGATGTACAGCTTATTGGGTGACTCAGAGAAAGCCGCTTCAGTCATGGAAGAAGTCGTGAAGTTGTACAAGAAAATATACGGAGAAGAAAACATTAAACTTGGAATGATTCTGCATGAATATGTATTGGCCAAAATGGAGGCGCATGTATATTCAAAAAGTAAAAGGGACATCACCAAAGAATTAGATTTGGTCGTCGCTCAATCGTTCAAAATTATCAAAAGCGAATTTGGTGAACAGTCTTCTGCTTTTGCCTTTGCACTGGAAGATGCCGCTATTTATTATATCATCGGTGGGCGATACAATCTGGCATTGGAGTCTATTCAACAGGCACAAACCATCTGGACAAAGAAGCTTGGTGAAGTCAACGTCAACAATGCTCGCCTGGTCATGCTCTCTGGTAAAATTTATGCGCGTCAAAGGGTTTATGATAAAGCAGTGAATGCTTTTGAATCGGCTAAATATATTTATAAAGATCTATTCAGCGATGAACACCCGGGTTATGTGGAAGCGCTGGGTGAATGTGCGAAGATGTATTACATGCTCAACAAAAGAGAGCAGACGGTAAAGAACATCGAAGAGTGTACGGAAAAATCATTGGTATACATCGATAAAGTATTTCCGGTATTGAGCGAAAAAGGGAAAGCTGCTTTTTGGAACAAGATCAAAGACAACCTGGAGTTCTATAAATTGATCGCTTTCACGGATAGCTACCATCAGAAATACCCTGACATGGTAGGTACGGTGATGAATATAGAAATCAAGACGAGGGCTTTGCTACTCAACTCCTTGTTGAAAGTAAAACAACAGATCATGGCCAGTGGAGATACCATGGCTATTCGTATCTACCAGGAACTGTTGATACAAAGAGAAAATCTGGCCTTGTCGTATTCTCTAACATCCAAGCAGCAAAGTGAAATGGGAGTTGATGTGAAAGCCATTGAAAATAACATCGACGAGCTGGAGAAAAAACTAACAGAGATTTCTTATGACTTTGTAAAGACTTCAAAGAAAACAATCGATTTCAACTGGACAAATCTACGGAAGTATTTAGAACCGGGAGAAGTTTTGCTCGAAGTGATTCCATACAGAGAATTTTTGGGAGAGTTTACCGACTCGATTCGTTATGCTATTGTTTCGCTGGATGGACATTCGAAAAGTCCTGCTTTTATCATCATTCATAATGGCAATGAAATAGAAACCAAAGGACTCAAGCATTACCGTAACTGTATCAAGTTTGCAATAGAGGATGAACACTCTTACGCTTATTTCTGGAAACCGATACAGCCCCTTATCAAAGCGGAGTACAAGAAAATTGTCTTTGTCAATGACGGAGTTTACAATCAGATCAATTTGGAAACATTGAGAGATCCGCAAGGTGAATATTTTATTAACAGTAAAAACATTTCATTGGTCTCAACAAGCCGCGATCTTTTCCAGAGAGCAGCTCCTCGTGACAATAAAAAAGTAAAAGCGATATTGAATACCAATGTTTCTTTGTTGGGTAACCCGCTTTATTACATCAACGATTCATTGGATACGAAGCATCATACCATCCAGCAATTACCGGGCTCGGAAGTGGAAGTTAAACTATTGGATTCTTTGTTTAAGAAAAAGAATTGGCATACAACATTAGTCGTCAACAAAGAATTGACGGAAGAATTGATTAAAAATGTACAGAGTCCCAAAGTACTTCACGTCAGTACGCACGGCTTTTACATGGAGAAAGTAAACACACCGGAAGGAGAACTGGTAGAAAATGAAATAGATAATCCTTTGTTGAGATCGGGCTTGTTATTTAGTAATGGAGGAGCTGTCATTCATAATGCTTCGATCGGTTCTATTAACAGTAAAGACGGTGTACTCACGGCATACGAAGCGATGAACATGGTCTTAGACAATACGGACCTGGTGGTCTTATCCGCTTGTGAAACAGGCTTGGGAGAAGTCGTTCACGGAGAAGGTGTATTGGGGCTTCAACGTTCTTTCCAGGTAGCGGGTGCTAAAACAGTTATTGTGAGTTTGTTCAAAGTGTCCGATGAAGTGACTCAAAAACTGATGGTCAGTTTTTATGAAAACTGGTTTAGAACCAATGATAAATACGCTTCTTTTACCCAGGCGAAGAAGACTATTATGAAAGATTATCCGGATCCTAAGTATTGGGGAGCGTTTATAATTGTGGGAATTGAATAAGAGGGACGAGCTAGGAGCTAGGAGGTACGAGAGATTAATTTCGTACCTCCTAGCTCCTAGCTCGTCCCTTATCTGTTAGATTTTCAGTAATTTGCCTATTGATCTCCTTGTGGATAAGTCATCCACGCATCACTTGGCTATTTTTTGTAAATTTATCCTGCTTAGAGTCCTATACTAACACTACAATACACATGGCGGAGAAGAATACAAACTATACCGAAGACAGTATTAAGTCACTTGATTGGAGAGAACACATCAGGCTGCGTCCGGGTATGTACATCGGTAAACTCGGTGATGGATCGGCATATGACGATGGGATTTATGTGTTGGTGAAAGAGATTGTCGACAACTCCATCGATGAGCACATGATGGGCCATGGTAAATTAATTGAGATCAGAATCGGAGATAAACGAGTAGACGTGCGTGATTACGGTCGCGGTATACCTTTGGGTAAAGTGATCGATTGCGTTTCTAAAATCAATACAGGTGGCAAATACGACAGCGGGGCCTTCCAAAAATCAGTAGGATTGAACGGTGTCGGTACCAAGGCGGTGAATGCTTTGTCTTCTCAATTCAGGGTACAGTCTGTTCGTGATGGTCGCACAAAGATTGCAGATTTCGAACAAGGTAATCTGGTCAACGACCACAAAGAAGGCGCTACACAGGAGAAGAATGGGACGATCATGTCCTTCATTCCCGACAATACCATTTTTAAAAACTTCCACTTCATTCCGGAATTTCTGGAAGAACAAATGTGGAACTATGCGTTCCTGAACGCTGGTCTTACGATCAAATTCAACGAAAAATCATTTCACTCAGAGAAAGGATTGTATGATTTGTTGCACAAAAAATCGGACATGGAGAATATCCGTTATCCGATTGTTCACCTGAAAGGCAATGATATTGAAATCGCTTTAACACATGCCAACCAATACGGGGAAGAATATTACTCTTTCGTAAACGGTCAGTATACCACGCAAGGAGGAACGCACTTAGCGGCCTTTAAAGAAGCGGTTGTGAAAACAGTCAGGGATTTCTATAAGAAAGATTTTGACGCGTCAGACATTCGCGCATCCATTGTAGGGGCGATTGCTGTTCGTGTACAAGAACCGGTATTCGAATCGCAGACCAAAACGAAACTCGGATCGATACAGGCCGGTCCTGAAGGACCGACCATCCGTAATTGGATCAATGACTTTGTAAAGAAAGCATTTGACGATTACTTGCATAAAAATCCTTCTACTGCGGACGCTTTGTTGAAGCGTATTCTTCAGTCTGAACGTGAACGCAAAGACATTGCCGGTATTAAAAAACTGGCGAATGAAAGAGCGAAGAAAGCCAATTTGCACAATAAAAAACTACGCGATTGCCGTGTTCATTTTGACGAAGAGAAAAAAGACCTACGTTTTGATTCTACTTTGTTTATTACGGAAGGGGATTCTGCCAGTGGTTCTATCACCAAATCAAGAAGTGTTGAAACTCAAGCGGTATTCAGCTTAAGGGGTAAGCCGTTGAACTGTTTCGGGCTAACGAAGAAAATCGTTTATGAAAACGAAGAGTTTAACTTGTTGCAGCACGCGCTCAACATCGAAGATGGATTGGAAGGCCTGCGTTACAACAAAATCGTATTGGCTACCGATGCCGATGTAGACGGTATGCACATCCGTTTGTTGATGATGACATTCTTTTTACAATTCTTCCCTGACCTGGTGCGTAACGGACATTTATACATTCTGGATACACCATTGTTTAGAGTGCGTAACAAGAAAGAGACCATCTACTGTTACAGCGAAGACGCCAAGCAAAAGGCGATCAATAAACTAGGCAATAAACCTGAGATTACACGATTCAAGGGATTGGGTGAGATTTCTCCGGATGAATTTGGACAGTTCATTGGTGATAGTATTCGTTTAGATCCAGTCATTTTACAGAAAGAAACATCGATCAGTAAATTGTTGAACTACTACATGGGTAAGAACACGGCAGAGAGACAGCAGTTCATCATCGAGAACCTGCGTTTTGAAAAAGACGAAGCCGTGGTACCGGATCCGGTTGTTGAAACTCAGGAATTATAATAAAGTAATGAGGGACGAGCAAGGAGGGACGAATAAAAATATTGAAATATAATGGGAACCATTTTTTTGATAGACCGCTAATATGATTTAAACAATCAAATTTCTAAAAGAGTTAGATTTATTCTAACTCTTTTTTTTTCTTAAATTTTAAAATTAGCTAGCAGCTCCTTGTGAAACTGATCAATGATTTCCTGTTCCTCTTTGGATATGCCCTGACATGACTGAGCTAGGTTTTCCAGAATGATTTTAAAATCGCTGTAACCGTCAAAAGCGCCGTAGTTACGGAAGGTGTCCATTGCTTTACCGAAGGCTTCTTTGATGGTTCTGGCTTTGTTCACTTCTTGCTTGAAAGAAAATAAAATATCGTATTCGTGACGGTGATGCTTGATGGCCTGAGCTATGAGTTCTTTTTCTTCCTTCTGAATTTTGCCGTCTACAGCCGCCATGGCATAGAGGATTTCTCCAAAGGCTTCAAATAATTGTTCTTTACTGGTCATCCTATTAGATGTTGAAGTTGATAGAAAATTTCCAAACAATGTTTTTGCCAAAAGTATTGTACTGGTATTCACCGAGGCGCATGAATACGCCACCTCCCAGACCTACTTTCAAACCGGACAGTTTAAGCGAGAGAATATCGGTCAATAGTAATCCGGCTTCCGAATAGTTTTTATCCATGGTCTTAAAAGGAATGATTTCTCCCTGATGACGTTCCGGATTTTTCAATGTCCCGTTACCGTGGTTATACAAAAGCTGAAGGGACGGTTTAAACAATTTACTTCGGTAATACAATCTACCAAAATTATGAGCAATAAAAATGGCCCAGTAATGATCGCTGAGGAATTCGTTGTAGCCCATGGTTTCAAAACTGTTGTGAGTAACAACGGAAGGTGATTTTAAACTTCCTTTTCCATTGAACAGAGCCGTGTAAGGCGCACTGCCTTCTGTGGCTCCTGCTATAAATTGCAAGTGTGTCGTTCCAAATTGCACCAGTTTAATTTCCTGGTCAATGCGGATGTCCCATTTGTAAAAAGTAAAACCGCTTTTGAAAACTCCGTTGTCATAGTTCTGCGTAAAGCCTGCATACAGCACCGGATACTTACTGCCCAGTTGTATTTTACGTTCCGATAATTTAATGTATTTCTCGAACGGAGCGATGCGTGCAGATATTTTCAACAGGTTAAACTGCATGTGGTGTTTGTCTTCACCGTTGTAAAAATAATCATAAGCCGTATGCAAGTCCTGCCATTCGCTGGCAACATAGAGGTCTACATTTTGATAAGGGTGAATGGTAGAAAACAAAGCAAGACTACTATTGTAATCCATGATGCGCAATTGGTATTTACGAAGGCGCTCACTGGAAAATACCGGATCTGAAAAATACTGATCGGTAGAACCGGCTTCTGTCAATTGGTAACTATAGTCTGCACCAATTTTCCATTCCAACGGTTTATTAATTTTATAAGAGGCTCCTAAACCATATTTGGTGCGCTTGTCTGCAATACCAAAAGCGACAAAACCTTTTAATGACAGACGCTTGCTAAAGTTTTCATTCGTAACCCCTCCTAATCCCAAACGAAATCCTTCCACAGCATTTAAGTTGACGATTTTATTGGTTTCAAGATCTACCTTTCCTAAAGGAATAAATCCATAGTAGACGTTTTCTCCTATGTTTAGCAACTGCTGAAGGAACCGTGCATATTTGACCTGATCGTAATAACTATAGGTCAATGAATCCGCATTGGTCAGGGGATAAGGCCGCGTAAAGCCTGATACTTTATCCGATTTGTCAACGAGCACGGTATCGTTGATCTCTACCACATATTCATCAAACTTAGTTTTTGCAGCTGCAACATCCGGATACAAATCCGTGGAGGATTGTATGAAGAATTTCTTCTTTTCATTTTGAAGAGGTGATACATTGGAAATGCGTATGCTGTAGTTTTGCAAAGCGTGATCATCTCCATAGGTGAGACAATACTCTCTGAAATTTCTATTGTCCCAGGCTGGATAGCAAATGAAATTTTTGATGCTGAAGTTGGCACTGGAAACCGTCATTAAGCCGTACATCGCGTTGAAGTTGCTATTGATCTTCGGGGTGAATTTTACGGTCCAGTAGATCACGCCTGCTGTGGTAAAAGAATCCACTACCGCGTAAGAATACTTCTGCAACGCATTATCCGCAAGAGGAGAGACGTATTCTTTTTGATTGATCTTAATGAAGTTGTTGTAGGGATTAGGAATGAACTCATGCGAGGTCTGCGCAAAGACCAGCGGTAAGGCTAATCCGGAAGATTTGGTGCTGGTGTACAATTCTTTTCGCTTGACTTTATTTTTCAAGTAAAAATCACTGTTCGTTTCCATGATGTACAAATGGTGTTCCGGAGAAAATAATCTCGGAGCCTTTACGCCAAACACTTTTAAAAATCCTAACAGGAGACTATTGAATACATCCGGCTCTTCGCTGCTAATGGTAAAGCGGGTATAGAGTTTGTAGGAGGTGTTTTTATTATTTAGGAAATCATTTTTTCGGGCGTTGTATTGTGTTCGTTTCACAATGGATACCGCCAGTTCAGTGGAATACTCTTCGGGTATATAGAGTTTATAAATCCCCAGCTTGATAGAAATCACCAAGTCTGTATCGCCTGGTTCTATGACGATTGTTTTTTCGTGGTATTGAAAATTGCTGACCCTAAGAATGGTTTTCTTGTGGGTGCAGGAAATGCTCAGTTTGCCTTGCGCATCGCCAATGAGGTGTATGCTGTCGTCCACCACCACGTGAGGAAAAGCAATGATGGAAGAATTGATTTCATTGTATACACTAAGCTTTACAGTTCTGGCCTGTGCTCCGGCGTTTACAATAAAAAGTCCATACAAAAGGAATTTAAAATACCTCAACACAAATGATTAGGGGGTCAATGCGAGGGAATCCGGTACTGGTGCCAATACTTTTTTGAGTTTGCTCAATGCGGCCTGGTTGTTGGATTCCAATACGGTACGAACCAGGCTTTCTTTTTCTCTTGTCGTCAAGTGCCAGCTGAGTGCTGCGCGCTCGTCTTGTTCCATTTTACTGATTTCTTCTGAATTGATTTTACGCTCCTGCATTTTATGCCAGTATTTGGATTTGGGAATGTATTCAAATTCAATGACGTCTAAATCCGTTTCCAGCCAACTCTGAGCGTATTGCAGCATGTTGTCATTACTCAGGTCCTGGAAGTAATCCCAGTTGCTGTATAACGAACTGATAGGGCTCGATATTTTCTGCCAGGCCGACGGACTTTGATTGTCTTCAATCGGAGATTCTTTTTCAGAGTCACGAATATTAACAAACACTACGCCTCCTGTATTTTCTTCTACCCAATCCTGAAATTCATACAAGAAACGTACGGCATCGTTGATCCCAAAATTATCGGCCAATCCGGCATCCATGATTTCCATTGTCGGTTCACTTGGCAATTGGACATTTGGCGTTACGTAGGGGAAGGTTGCCACCATACGCAAGGCACTTAGGTAATGTAAATTATCCGCATCCTGAGCGGCAAACATTTTTCTAAATTCAACGCCCTTTATTTTAGAGTGCAGGTCTTTTTCCGCATTGTAAGTGGCTGCGCTCATAAAGGACAAGTCCTGCGGAGAGATGAAGAGCTTCCTGCCGTCGTTGACAATAGTAGGAGATAGAATCACCATCGGAATAAGCGAGCGCTCTTCCGGCTCGCGGTAGTCGGAAATGGTTTTGTTGAAGACAAAGTCTGTATTGCGGTTGAGCGTTTGTTCAAAAGCATAGCCTCTGTCTTTCATGTATTCGTATTTTCCGTCGGTAAATTTCTGGAAACGGAAAAACAAATCGTTTACCACCAAACTGAAGATAACAGGATTCAGCATGTCCTTAGAAATATTAGTCAGGTACTGCGTACTGTACACATCTTCGATCTTGCCCAATTGTTTTTGCAGGTAGAGTTCTCTGTAATAGCTGGCGCCGATCATACCTCCGGAAGCTCCGGTGATCAAAGTCGCATGTTTCATCAGGTCTCCGTTCAACTCGTTGTCTACATACTGCATGGTATTCAAGGTCCACAAGGCAGCACGCTGTCCTCCTCCACTGACACAGACGAATACCATTTTGGGTTTGGTACCTGCCGGAAATTTAGCTTTCCAGTTGTCAAGGATACCAATCATGCGTTTCTTGTCGCGGATGACATCACTGGGCTTGGATAAGTTATTAAGTTCTTGTAAGGAATAGGTGGCTTTATGACTGGTTGTATAGTTGATGCCATAGACTTGATAGTCGGTATCGATGACGTTGTATTTGCTCAGCATATTGATGGCAACAAAGGCCACAGCAAGTATAGTAAGTGACCAGCCTTTCAACCAATAACTGAAAGCACCGGTGAACATTACGATCATGGAGAACAATAAGATGCTACTGGCAGCGGCGGGAATTTGAAACAGAGGATTGTCTCTGAATAGCCCCAATAAAATGATGATGGCTACCAGAAAAAATTCTACAATGACGGCATTCAAATGGTTTTGATCAAAGATGCGTATGATCATTAGTTTGTCTATACCATGCGCACGGTCAATAGAAGAGATATGGAAGGGCAGGGCGAGATAGCTTTCTACTTTGATCTTGTTTTTTTTGTACTGATCATATTTCTTTAGCACATTCACGCGGTTCATTTTATTTTTTCTGATTTGACCTTCCAGGTTATTGGCCAATAAGAGAAAGACATCTTTGTTTGTAAATCTAAAGTAAAGAAACAACAAGAACATGATGAATAGCATACCGACAAGCAAAGCGGCTATCTCCATCACGATTTCGAACTTGTGTTGAAACCCGTTTTTGTATTGGAAGAAAAAAATGTTGAAGCAATAAACAGTAACAAACAATACGGGAATGATGCTGTTGTTAAAACAGAAATTAGCAAAGGGACTTTTGATCGTTGCCAGGAAGTTGAACTTATAACTGTCGAGAATGTATATCGTGATATGAAAGGCGGTAATGAATGTTCCCATCGCCAGACCGATGATGAAAAAACCTCTGAGGTTGGTTTCGTTGAGGTATTCGGGATCTAAAAACAAGTAAGGCGCTCCAAATACCCGTCCGGCTGTTTGGGTAATGAAACCAAATAAAAGGGCCCAGATGGCTAGTAAAACCTGGTTCTTCTTAAAATTCAACAACAACAATTGTATCGGGAAAGAATGGTAAAAAGCTGCCCATTGCGATCGGAGTTTTTGTTTGTTGAAGTTAAACCTAAAAGTCATGGTTAAATATAAGGCTTTTTAATGAAGTGAGTCAACAGAGGGGGATAATTAGTGACAGAGATGGTAAGATGTTTCGTAAGATTGTAGAGTTTGATTTTGTAAATGAAGAAGATCGTAAGGATTTGATTTTTGTAGTGTTCTGGGGTGATATAAAGGAGCTTAAGCTTTAGCAAATTTGGGCGTTCCCTGCGGGCCGGGCTTTCGCCACTCGCTTCCCGCCAATCGATCATTGATAACAATAAACTTTTGTTGCGGCGGGAGAGCTCAGACAATGGCTCAATCCCTAACGCAATAAAGTACTTAAATTTTTGTTCAATTGCGTTAGGGATCGAGCGGAAAGCCCGAAGCGCGTGGGGATTTGTGCGTGGCCGGACTTGGAGGGAGAGCCCGGCCCGAATCGAACTTTTATTCCCGCGTCATGCTTTTTTCGGGTAACGCCCAAACGATTATCGCAATTCTTTTAAGCCACCTATTCATAAGCCTCTTCCCATCATCTTAACAGACATTAAAAATCAAACTTTTACTCTGTACTCCATCCACCCTGGGGAAAAAGAAAGCCCAAAACCCCTGACAAAGACCGACTATTTTGTTAAATTTGATGGCGTATTTACACATCAATGGAAAACATCAGAAACTTTTGCATTATTGCTCACATCGATCATGGTAAAAGTACCCTGGCTGACAGGTTATTAGAATTCACCAATACCGTTTCTAAGAGAGATTCGAAGGCTCAGGTATTGGACGACATGGACTTAGAGAGAGAGAGGGGCATTACGATTAAAAGTCATGCGATTCAAATGGATTATACTTACGAAGGTAAGAAATACATCCTGAACCTGATCGATACTCCGGGACACGTCGATTTTTCTTATGAAGTATCCCGCTCCATTGCCGCCTGCGAAGGGGCGTTGTTGATTGTAGATGCCGCTCAAGGTATTGAAGCACAGACTATTTCTAATCTATACTTGGCATTAGGCCAGGACCTGGAGATTATACCGGTATTGAATAAAATCGATTTGCCAGGTGCTATGCCCGAAGAAGTGAAAGATCAGGTGGTAGATTTGTTAGGCTGTGACCGCGAAGGCATCATACACGCCAGTGGTAAAGAAGGCATTGGTATCGAAGATATATTAGAAGCCATCATTAAACGCATTCCTGCTCCGAAAGGAGATCCTGCCGCTCCGCTTCAGGCTTTGATTTTTGATTCGGCTTTTAACTCGTTTCGCGGTATCGAAGTTATGTTCCGTATTTTCAACGGTACGTTGAAAAAAGGAGAACGTGTAAAGTTTGCCAACACATCCAAAGAATATTTTGCCGATGAAATCGGTGTCTTGCGATTAGAAAAAGAACCACGCCTGCAAATGGAAGCGGGCAATGTAGGTTATATCATCTCAGGTATCAAAGAAGCGAAAGAAGTAAAAGTAGGAGATACCATCACACACAAAGACAGACCAGGAGAAGCGATCCTTGGCTTTGCCGAAGTAAAGCCGATGGTATTTGCAGGGATCTATCCGGTAGAGACATCGGAGTTTGAAGAACTGCGTGCCTCTATGGAGAAGCTTCAGTTGAATGATGCGGCGCTGGTTTGGGAACCTGAAACATCGGCTGCACTGGGCTTTGGTTTCCGTTGCGGATTCTTAGGCATGTTGCACATGGAGATTGTGCAGGAACGGTTGGAACGCGAATTCAACATGACGGTCATCACGACTGTTCCTTCCGTACAATTCAGAGCCTACACCACCAAAGGTGAAATGATCCTGATCAATGCACCGTCTGATATGCCGGATCCTTCTTCTTTGGATTACATAGAAGAACCTTTCATCAAAGCACAGATCATTACGAAAGCGGATTATGTAGGTCCTATCATTTCACTGTGTATGGACAAACGCGGTTTGATCAAAAATCAAATCTATCTGACCTCTGATCGTGTAGAACTAACTTTTGACTTGCCATTAGCAGAAATTGTATTTGATTTCTTCGATAAACTGAAAACTATTTCCAGAGGTTATGCGTCTCTGGATTATGAGTTGATCGGTTTCCAAACCTCCAACGTAGTGAAGCTGGACATCATGTTGAACGGGGAGAAGGTAGATGCCTTGTCTGCTATTGTTCACAGAGATAAAGCGTACGATTGGGGTAAGCGTTTATGCGAGAAACTGCGTGAACTATTGCCTCGTCAAATGTTTGAGATCGCGATCCAGGCTTCTATCGGAGCGAAGATCATTTCCAGAGAAACGGTAAAAGCCTTGCGCAAAAACGTATTGGCGAAATGTTACGGTGGTGATATTTCCCGTAAACGTAAGTTGCTCGAGAAACAAAAGAAAGGTAAGAAACGCATGCGCTCTGTCGGTAACGTAGAGATCCCGCAGGAAGCGTTTATGGCCGTACTGAAGCTGGATCAATAGTGAAGGGTGAAGGGTGAAGAGTAATAAATAACTACTCACCCTTCACTCTTCACTTTTCACTCTTCACAACAAACTATAAAATCAAAAAATCAATGACTACTCCTGTCTCCACTTCCTACACTCTCATCGACGGCAAAAAAGCCTCCGAAGCCATCAAAGAAAAAATCGCGGCTGATGTGGTGGCTTTCAAAGCACAAGGCGGTAAAACTCCTCATCTTGCGGCGATCATTGTGGGCAATGACGGAGCCAGCGAAACGTATGTAGGCAACAAAGTGAGAACATGCGAAGCGATCGGTTTTAAATCTACGCTGGTTCGTTTTCCTTCAGAGATTTCTGAAGCAGAGTTGTTGCAGAAAGTAGAAGACATCAACAACGATCCTGACATTGACGGATTGATTGTTCAATTGCCTTTGCCCGCTCATATTTCTGTGGAGAAAGTGACATCTAAAATTAAACCGGAAAAAGATGTAGACGGATTTCATCCCGTCAACATCGGTCGTATGAACAAAGGCTTGCCGGCTTTCATTTCTGCTACCCCTTACGGTATTTTATTATTGCTCGATTTTTATAACATCCCTACCAAAGGCAAACACTGTGTGGTGGTAGGAAGAAGTCATATTGTGGGTTCGCCCATTAGTATTTTGATGGCGCAGGATACTAAAGTGGGCAACTGTACGGTAACGATTTGTCACCGTCACACGGCTGACTTAGCCGCCATGACCAAACAAGCCGATATCCTGATTGTTGCTACCGGTCGTCCGGGCATGATCACAGGCGACATGGTGAAAGAGGGCGTGGTAGTGATCGACGTGGGTATTACACGTGTAGTAGATGCTACCAAGAAATCAGGCTTTGCCATCAAAGGCGATGTGGATTTTGACAGCGTGGCTCCTAAATCGAGTTACATTACACCGGTTCCGGGTGGTGTAGGTTTGATGACGATTGCTTCGTTGATGATGAATACCTTAAGCTCTGCTAAAAAAGAAATTTTCTAAATCATGACAACGGCTGCCGGCAATACCATGCTACCGATTATGGAAGCCTTTTACACCATACAGGGTGAAGGCTTTTACACGGGTCAGGCTGCTTATTTTATTCGTACCGGTGGTTGTACCGTCGGTTGTCATTGGTGTGACGTCAAAGAATCCTGGGACGCTTCTGTTCATCCCCTTATTTCCGTTCAGGACATCGCTGAGGAAGCCGCACGCTATCCGGCACGTATAGCGGTTATCACAGGCGGAGAACCGCTGGAGCATGATCTTACAGCCTTGTGTGAGGCGCTGAAGGCAAAAGGATTTCAATTGAACATCGAGACTTCCGGTGCTTCGCCTTTATCCGGAACTTGGGATTGGATCTGTTTGTCTCCCAAAAAATTCAAAGAGCCTTTGCCAGAATTACTCGCAGCCTGCGATGAATTTAAACCGGTAATTTTTCATCCATCAGATATTAAGTGGGCGGAAAAATTCGTTTCTTTACTTAAGAAGCCTAACGTGAAATTGTTTTTACAACCGGAGTGGTCAAAACGAGATGCCCTCATGCCGGAATTGGTTGAATATGTAAAGACAAATCCGCAATGGCAGATTTCTCTGCAGACACATAAGTACATGAATATCCCTTAGCACAATAGACTATGAAAAAGCTATTTCTTTTACCGCTCTTTTTTCTTTTCCTTTCTTTCTCTTCTTCCGCTCAAACAGATCTTCACACCAAGAATAAAAAAGCCATCAAGTATTATAACCTGTCGGATTCCTATATACAGGGACGCCAGTTTGATCCGGCTATAGAGGCTTTGGAAAATGCACTGAAAGAAGATAATCAATTCATCGAAGCTTATTTTAAGTTAGGGAGCATTTACATGTTGTATGCGAAGAATACCATCGCTAAGAAGTATTACCAGAAAGGCTCTGATTTGGATACCAACAATGTCAAATCAGCTACGGCTTATTTCATTGTAGGTGAAGTATCGATCAAAGAAGGAGATTATGCTACGGCAAAAAAATATTTCCAATACGTGATGAACGTGAAACCCAATAATAAAAAGCTAACCGATAAAGCCCCCAAGTATATAGAGACTTGCGTCTTTGCAGAAGAAGCGATGAAACATCCGGTCGCTTTTAAGCCGACTCCTTTACCGAGTTATATCAACAGTTCTTTTGTACAGGCCTATCCTGTAGTGACTGCTGATCGAAAGACATTATTGTACACCGTACGTTCCGGTCAGAAGAGCACAGACGATGAAAATATTTTTACCAGTAAATGGGAAAATGGGAAATGGTCAAATCCTGTTTCTATTTCATCGACAATCAATACCAAATACAACGAAGGCGCCAGCTCCATGTCTGCCGATGGCAAGACGATTGTGTTCGCTTCCTGTAACCGCGCCGATGGTGTAGGTTCCTGCGATATTTATATTTCTTATAAAGAAGGAGAAGAATGGAGTGTTCCGGAGAACATGGGTAAGAAAGTAAACGCTGCCGGTTGGGATTCTGAACCTTCACTTTCTGCGGATGGTAAAGTATTGTACTTCTCTTCTGAACGTTCCGGTGGATATGGCAGGGAAGATATTTATGTGTCTTACAAACAAGAAAACGGAAGCTGGAGTGTCGCAAAAAATTTAGGTCCTGTTATCAATACCGAAGGCAGAGAAGTTTCCTCGTTCATTCATGCCAGTGGAAGTACGTTGTATTTCTCCACCAACAACAGACCGGGAATGGGAGAGTTTGATATCTTCAGATCAGACCTGGGAGATACATCCTGGACTACTCCTGTGAATGTAGGTTATCCGATCAACACAGCAGACAACGATGCTACCTTGTTCATCACTGCGGATAATGAGAAAGGGTATTATTCAGTGTACGACAAAAAGGATTACAACAACATGCGCTCTTACTTGTATGAGTTTGATGTGCCGGAAGTTTTGAAAGCCAAACACAAGAGTACATATGCCAAAGGTACGGTCTTCGATGCCGATACAAAGAAACCATTGAAAGCCGATATAGAATTGTACAATCTGGCCACAGCAGCTCGTATGCAATGGTGTACATCAGATTCTGTGAACGGAGGTTATACTTTGGTACTTTCAGAAGGCATGGATTACGCTTTACATGTAGGCAAGAAAGGGTATTTGTTTGAAAGTATTCAATTCGATTATAAAAATGGAAAGTCGTTTGATCCTTTGACACTGGATATTTATTTGAAGCCGATTAAGAAAGGTGCAACGACTAAACTCAACAACATTTATTTTGAAACCAACTCTTATGCATTGGATAATCGTTCTACTGCAGAGTTGAATAAATTACTGGCCTTCATGAAGCTGAATGCGACTACAAAATTAGAGTTAGCCGGTCATACCGACAATGTCGGTAACGAAGCTGATAACTTAAAACTCAGCGGCAACAGAGCTAAAGCGGTGTACGATTACCTGATCAGTAAAGGCGCTGATAAAACACGCTTAAGTTTCAAAGGGTATGGTAAAACACAACCGATTGCCGATAACAACAATGAAGAAGGAAGAGCGAAGAACAGGAGATTGGAAGTGAAGGTATTTTAGAGAGGTCTGAAATCTGAAATAAGAGAAACTGAAAAAAAAATTGTTTAAAAAACTTGAGGTCACAATTTGTGACCTCAAGTTTTTTGCTTAGAAGCGTTTTGCCAATAGTTGAAGTCTTTAGAGAAGGAATATTTTTTATATGGATACCAAACAGGAATTGCAAATTACAGATGAAATACTGATCAGTAAAATCTACATTATACGTGGACAAAAAGTAATGTTGGATAAGGATTTGGCTGAATTATACAATGTAGAAAAAAGGGCTTTGAATCAATCTGTTAAGAGAAATCTAAACAGATTTCCACAGGATTTTATGTTTCAAGTAACTGAAAAAGAGTTTAATACGAACTTGAAATCACAAATTGTGATTTCAAGTTGGGGAGGTACTCGTCATTTGCCTTATGCTTTTACTGAACAAGGTGTGGCTATGCTATCCAGCGTTTTAAAAAGTGAAAGAGCCATTGAAGTCAATATCCGTATTATCAGAATGTTTACAAAGCTGAGAGAAATGCTTTTTACCAATAAAGACATTCTTTTGAAGTTGGAAAAATTAGAACATCAGGTTGTAGAACACAACAGTGATATACAAGTTATTTTTAAATATTTAAAAGAATTGCTAACTCCTGAACAGCCTGAAAGAATACCAATTGGATTTAAATCAAAGAAAAAATAATACTGCTGATTGATTATTTCACGCAGCAGTATAGTATCTCTCCTTTATCCAATCTGTAGCGTTCTATCTGTTCCTTCGACAATTCTTTCGCTACTTCGTATTGATTGATTTTTAAACCTGATTCACCAAGTCTTTGTCCATAGTCTCTGCCAAACAAACGCATGTGATCATTTTGCCCGAACGCTTTTTCTCTTTCTAACGGATCAGTGATGGTCGGGTCTTCGTAAGTTTTTTCAACTCGGTAATCAGCCGGTGATTGCAAGATGGCAAAACCTCCCGGCTTCAATACTCTTCTGATCTCTCGTACCGCTAGTCTGTCGTCAGTTACGTGCTCCAATACATGGTTGCAGAAGACTACATCAAACTGATTGTCCTTAAAAGGAATGGCATGCACATCCATTTTTACTTTTGCTAGTGGAGAATACAAATCGCCTGTGATGTAGCCGTCTTTGTGCAAGGCTTCAAAACTCTTGATGAAACAATGTTCCGGTGCGATGTGTAAGACTTGTTTGCCTGGTGTGAAAAAATCCGTTTTGTTTTTCAAATACAAAATAATCAAACGATGTCTTTCCAATGACAGGCAATTAGGACACAAAGCATTTTGACGTGGTGTCAATCTGCCGTAGGGGAGAAACGAGCGGTAAGTGGAATTACAAACGGTGCATTCTACTTTGTTGCCGGTATAAAATATCCGAACGAAGAACATCACTACCGGTGTGATCAATTGCAAGACCGGACGGGGAATGTTGCGGAGTACCCAGCTGATGATTTTTTTCATGAGACTTAAAAGCGAATTCCTGTATAGTTATGTGGTGTGATTTTCATTAATTCATTTTTCAGCGCTTCGCTGACGTCTAAACTAACAATGAAATCAATGATGCTTTCTTCTGTAATGTGTGTATTGGTTCTGGTCAGATCCTTTAGTTTTTCATAAGGATTAGGATAGCCTTCTCTGCGAAGAATAGTTTGAATGGCTTCAGATACCACGGCCCAATTGGCATCCAGGTGTGCTTCCAGTGCGGCTTGGTTCAACTCCAGTTTACCTAAACCTTTCAATAAAGATTTGAAAGCGATCACGGTATGTGCAAATGGAACACCGATATTTCTCAATACGGTCGAATCGGTTAAGTCTCTTTGTAAACGGGAGATAGGAAGTTTGGCACTGAAATGTTCAAACAAAGCATTCGCAATTCCTAAATTACCTTCAGAATTTTCGAAGTCAATCGGATTCACTTTATGTGGCATGGCAGAGCTGCCTACTTCTCCTTTTTTGATTTTTTGTTTGAAATAGCCCATCGACACGTATTGCCATACGTCTCTGTCTAAGTCAATCAAAATCGTATTGATGCGTTTGAATGCATCGCATAGTGCCGCAATGTTATCGTAGTGCTCAATCTGTGTAGTATACTTGGAACGTTTCAATCCCAATGTTTTATTGACAAACTGATCTGCAAATTTCACCCAGTTTACTTTTGGGAAAGCCACATGGTGCGCGTTGAAATTACCTGTTGCTCCGCCGAACTTAGCCGAGAAAGGAATTTGTTTCAGTTGTGCGTATTGATTGTTCAACCGTTCGTGAAACACCAACAATTCTTTACCTAAACGGGTGGGAGAAGCAGGCTGCCCGTGCGTGTGAGCCAGCATCGATATGTGTTCCCAATCTTTTGCCAGACGAGCGATCTCAGCAATCACTTGATCTAAAATGGGAAGAATTACTTCTTCAATACTGTCTTTCAACAACAATGGAATCGATGTGTTATTGACATCTTGAGACGTCAATCCGAAATGGATAAACTCTTTCTGATCTTTGATTTTTAATTGATCAAACTCTTGCTTGATGAAATATTCCACCGCTTTCACATCGTGATTGGTAGTCTTTTCAATTTTCTTAATCTCGACCGCGTTGCTCTCACTGAAGTTTTCAATGATCTTTCGGATATTCTTTTTCTGTGCTTCTGTAAACGGTGTGAAACCTTTTAATTTTTGCTCAGATAAAGCAATGATGTACTCGATCTCCACATGCACGCGGTATTTGATCAGCGCATATTCGGAATAAAAGGCGGCCAGTTCCTGTACTTGATTTCTGTAACGTCCGTCGACAGGAGAAATAGCGGTAAGTGCTTGAAGTTTCATTCTTGTGTTTTTGTAAGCGGCAAATATACTCAATTTGCTCAATATCACCCACAAGAAAGGCGAAAGTGTGGAAATCTTAAAAGTAAGAACGAGCTAGGAGCTAGGAGGTACGATTCGATTCTTTTCCGTCCCTCCTCGCTCGTCCCTCCCAGCTAATTCTTTAAGTCCTTTAGCCTAGTAATTCTCCCTGATACTTCATAAAATTGCATAACATTAATAAGTCATTCTTCGCATGTCAGAACGTTACCATTACCTGAAGGTAAAAAGCATACAACCAGAGACTCCCAGTTCATACTCTCTGATTCTTGAGCAACCGAATCCATCCATTTTCTATAAAGCCGGACAGTTCTTTACACTACTCCTCACGATCAACGGCGAAAAAGTAAGACGTTCTTATTCTGCTTCTTCTCATCCATCAGAAAAAGAGATCGTATTGACCATCAAAAAGGTAGCCGGTGGCCTGGTCTCTAACTATATTCCAGACCATATCAAGGCGGGAGATTTTGTAGAAGTAATGTCTGCTATTGGCAATTTTTCTTCGGATAAGAGAACGAAAGACAGAGTGCTGTTAGTAGGCGGAGGAAGCGGTATCACGCCCATCATCAGCATGCTGAAAGACTATTTAGCAAACGAGCAGGTTACAAAAATTTTATTGGTGGACTGTAACCGTTCAGAAGGTGAAATTATTTTCCATAAGCAGCTGGATGAATTGGTCGCGCAACATAGCGGTAAGTTTAAGATTCTTCATTACCTGAGTCAACCGACGAAAGAAGGTGTAATCCCTGCAAAATTATCACCGTCTTCGTTGAAAGAAACGTTGATTCAACAAGGTTGGTTTGCCAATAAATTTGATGCCTTCGTTTGCGGACCGAATGGCATGATGGAAAATACCATCGAAGCCCTGACGTCAATGGATGTCCCGGAAGCGCTGGTTCACAAGGAAAGTTTCTTCAGTGCTCCTCCTGCTTTTGAAAGTATTCCCGATGAAGCTGCCAAGCCTGTAAAAGGGGAAGATACAGTCACTATTTTTTACAGCGGACAAGAATATGTGATTGATGTTCCTAAAAACAAATCCATCCTGGAAGCCGCATTGGATCTGGACATTGACTTGCCTTATTCTTGTCAAAGCGGTTTGTGTACGGCTTGCATGGGCAAATGTACCAGCGGTAAAGTCACCATGCCGGATTGCGACGGACTCAGCGAAAAAGAAATCAAACAAGGTTACGTACTCACTTGTGTAGGCCGCCCCGTGGCACCTAACACCGTTGTCGAAATCGATTAATAATATCAGTACATGTCAGGTATTAGTTGTGAGTTATCTTCACTAACAACTAACGACTAACAACTAACAACTAGTTATGAAAGCCATAAAATTACAACGTCACTACTTACCTAAAGATTGGAAAGTAAGCACCTGGGAAAACTTGAAACCATACTTCGAAGCACTGTTGTCAAGGCATTTAAACGGTATGGCAGACCTTCAGCAATGGTTGAAAGACCGCAGTGAATTGGAATCTGTACTGGAAGAAGAAATGGGATGGCGTTATGTGCGTATGACCTGCGACACACAAAATAAAGAACTGTCTGATCAGTTCAACTACTTTGTAGCGGAGATACAGCCACAGATTGCTCCATATAGCAATGACCTGAATTTGAAACTGGTTCAGCATCCTTTAAAAGAGGAATTGAAAAAAGATCCGGGATTGGCCAATATCATTCGCAGCATAGAAACAGATATCGCTTTGTTCAGAGAGAAGAACATTCAGCTGATGTCAGAATTGGAGCAGGAAGCACATGAGTTCGGCACCATCAATGCCGCCATGACGGTGGAAGTTGACGGTAAAGAATTGACCTTGCAACAAGCTTCTGATTTTCTTCAATCAACAGATAGAGCGAAGAGGGAAGAAGTGTACCTGAAAATTGCCAACAGAAGAATTAAAGATAAGCCGGCATTGAATGAGTTGTATTCTAAACTCGTTGTCAAAAGAGATGAAGTAGCGAAAAATGCGGACTTCTCTAATTACAGGGATTATATGTTCAAAGCGATGGGACGCTTTGATTACAGTGTGAAAGATGTATTCAATTTTCACGATGCCATCAAAAAACACGTTGTTCCTTTGTTGAACAAATTGGGTCAGGAACGCAAGGCTGCTTTAAAGTTAGAATCGCTGAGACCTTGGGATGGCGCGGTAAATTATTTTGGTACGACTCCTCTGAAACCTTTTTCTGATGGGGATGAATTGTTGGCTAAAACGGTCACTTGTTTCAACCGCATCAATCCTCAACTGGGTGGTTGTTTGGAAACGATGAAAACCATGAAGCACCTGGATCTGATATCGAGGATTGGCAAGGCTCCCGGAGGTTATAACTATCCATTGGATGAAACGGGTGTTCCTTTCATCTTCATGAATGCTTCCAGTTCGCTGAGAGACTTAGTGACACTGGTACACGAAGGCGGACATGCTTACCATTCGTTCCTTGTGTCGGGTCAACCTTTACAGTTTTACAAACACCCTTCTTCCGAAGTGGCTGAACTGGCTTCCATGTCTATGGAACTTTTCACGATGGAACATTGGGATATTTTCTTTGCTGATGAAAGAGATTTAAAACGTGCAAAAAGAGAACACCTGGAAGGCATCTTGGCGACTTTACCATGGGTAGCAATCATCGATAAATTCCAACATTGGATTTATGAAAATCCTACACACACGGTGGAACAAAGAGAACAGGCTTGGTTAGACATTTCAGGTGAGTTCAGTTCCAATCAAACAGACTGGACAGGATTGGAAGAATTTAAAAAATATACCTGGCAAAAACAATTACACTTATACGAAGTGCCATTCTACTACATTGAATACGGCATGGCTCAACTAGGTGCTGTAGCACTTTGGAAAAACTTCAAAGGTGATGCGTCAAAAACATTCCAACACTATACTGATGCTCTGTCATTAGGCTACAGCAGAACGATCCCTGAGATCTACAGCACAGCCGGAATCTCTTTTGATTTCAGCGAAGCCTATGTGAAAGGATTGATGGAGTTTGTATGGAAGGAGTTGGAGTTGGCTACGCCAGAATAGAGGTACGAGCGAGGAGGTACGAGTAAATAATGCGCTTAGCGTACCTCGTTCCTCCTCGCTCGTTCCTGTTTTTATATTTCAAACGTCAACTTCTTCTTCAACCCTTCACGATCGGCATCGCTTACTTCTGTAGTGGTTTGTATTTTTTCCAATGACTCATTATATTTATGTACCCAACGATCGTACAATACTCTATAGTTAACGACCATACCATCTGCTTCACGAATACTGGTTTCTAATTCGCCGGTGAGTGTGTAATTTTCTACACCTTTAGTATTTCTTTTTAAGTCAAAAACCTGTCTCAATAATTCATCGGTTGCCTGATCGTAAGCATCTATGGCAGGAGAGGTCATCGTTTCAGAGGTATATCTTTTTGTGGGTAATTCTTTTACCAGGTCAGACAATCTTTTCAACTCTTGCTCGTTGTGTCCGGGAATGTAAGAGATTTCCTGAAGCAAACGTTCCAGGTCTTTTATCTTCTGATTGTCTGAACTGATCATCAATTCCCAGGCCTTAGAACAACTGTCACCTAAGGCTTGTAAATGAGCCAAAGCAGCGTTACTAGAAGGAGCGGCCTTTTCAGTTTTTTGTGTACTGTTTTCTTTACAGGAAATGACAGTTAAAGCCAACAAAAGGGCTACTAAATAAGCATTTATTTTCATACGTTTTTCCATTTAAAGGGACTCTAAATTAGGTAAATAGTTACGTTTTTGTCAGAAAATGAATATATATTTAAGTTATCTAAAAATAGCTAGCAACATGAGGTCAAGTATCCTGTTAGTCACAGGTTTAATCGTTTTAAGTTTTAGTGCGTCAGCCCAGATTACGGCTCCTAAGTACAGTAATGAATTTTTAGCTATTGGTGTAGGAGCAAGAGGGATGGCGATGTCGAATGTACAGTCTGCTTTGGTCGATGATGTTACTTCAGGATATTGGAATCCGGCAGGATTGACTAAGATCAAAAACAAGTATGAAATCGCGTTAATGCATGCCGAGTATTTTGCCGGTATAGCAAAGTATGATTACGGTGCCATTGCGATGAAGATTGACAGCAATAGTGCAGTGGGACTTTCTGTGATTCGTTTTGGTGTAGATGATATTCCTGATACGCGTTATTTGTTTGACAGTGATGGGAACAACAATGGAAAAATCAATTACAACAACATCCGTTATTTCTCTTCTTCCGATTATGCCTTCGTATTGACTTACGCTAGAAAGTCCAATAGAATCAAAGGACTTAGACTGGGAGCGAATTTTAAAGTGATTTATAGAACGGTAGGGGACTTTGCCAATGCCTGGGGATTTGGTTTGGATGCAGGTGCACAGTATGAGCGTAAGAAATGGCAATTTGGATTGATGCTGAGAGATGTGACGGGTACCTTCAACGCCTGGACACATAACCCCGAATTGGTAAAAGACGTATATGCTAAGACCGGTAATGAGATTCCGGAGAACAGCGTAGAGGTTACATTGCCGAAGATGATTCTAGGTGTAGCAAGAACTTTTCAGTTGTCTAAAAAAATCGGATTGACCGCCAGCACAGATTTAATTTTTACATTTGACGGAAAAAGAAATACAGTAGTAAAAAGTTCCTTCACTTCTATAGATCCGGCGCTAGGCTTAGAAGCCAATTACAAAAAGATTGTATTCCTAAGAGCCGGGATTGGAAACATTCAGCAAGTCAAAAATTTCGAAGGAACATATACAAGTGTGCAACCTAACTTCGGTGTAGGCTTGAAGATATACAAGTTCACGATAGATTACGCATTGACAAACATTGGCAACGTATCGGAATCTTTATACTCTAACGTGTTCTCTGTTAAATTTACTTTTGATTCTATTTAGTTCAACGAATGATAAAAAAAGCACTTATACCGTTCCTCTTTATTTTTACTCTTTGTACTTCATTCGTGAAGGCACAAGAAGGAAGAGAGTGGATTGTAGCGGGTCAACCGTATTGGAAAATACCGGTAGCGGAAGAAGCCGTTTACAAAATTCCTTTTACTCAATTGAACAGCGCTGGTATTTCGACTTCCAGTCCCAATAAGATACAACTATGGTTTAGGGGAGTAGAGCAGTCGATTTATTTGGATGGAACAGATTTATATTTCTATGCCAAAGGAAATGATGGTTCACTGGATTCTTTGATGTACGAACCTTCCAGTTCTCAATCCAATAAATATTACAGTTTGTTTTCTGATACTACCTATTGTTTTCTAACGATCAGCAGTACAGACGGGAAAAGGCTCAATGCGAATGCGGCAGGAACCGCTTCTTTGCAAGCAAATCATAGACATACAGAAACTATTTTTTATGCCGATGAATACTATGCCGGTTGGCTTTATAGTTCAGATACGCATATAAGTCCCGGTGATATAGGTGAAGGATGGTTCAGTTCTTCTATTACCCAATCGGGTGCTACTCCTGTAACGAAAACGATTGATATTCCTATTTCTAATTTGTTCAGTGGAGGTGCAGATCCGGAATTAGAAATTGTACTGGTAGGAACCAATCAGAACTCACACAACGTAGATATTCTAATCAATAATGTCCAAGCCAATTCTTCCGATATTATTTTCTCTGCACGTAATGTTTATAAATTCAAACAGACTTTTTCGTTGAACACCCTCACCAATAACCAACCCTTGAAGGTAGGAATAAGATTAAAAGGAATAGGTGGTCAGCCGGATTATGTAGCTATCTCATACATCATAGTCAGGTATCCACAGACAATGGATGTGAGTGGTAAAACATTTTACGCTATAGAACCTGTTGCAGACAATACCGCTAAGACAATTAATCTTACCGGTTTTAACGATGGCGCTTTTCTTTGGGATATCTCATCCGAAGGAGCTTATGTAAACCTCGGTTATACATACTCCGGTGGTACAGCAACAACCAATGTTTCATCCGGTGCTTCAAAAATCATATATGCTAATACCTTCAAAAGTATTCTTGACCTCTATTCTGTAGACATGGTGCCTTACACGATGGGGCAGGGTAAAATGTTATTGATTTCCCATAAGAAATTACTAGCAGGCAATGGAGTGGCTGACTATGCAGCCTACCGTGCAGGAACCGGTGTATCGGTTACTGTTACTGATGTTACTAAATTGTACAATTTATATACCTACGGCGAAAAACATCCGATGGCCATCAAGCGCTATTGCAAGGAAGAGCTCAACAGTGGGGTAGCCGAATATCTTTTTATCGTAGGTAAAGGCATCAATTACGATTACTTCGGCACAACGGACCATGGAGACTTTTTCTATAGAAAAAATTCAATAGACTTTATCAATAATACCCATACGTATCAGCAGCTCAATTACCGCATGGAAGATTTGATCCCTCCTTACGGCTGGCCTTCTTCGGATTTATATTATACCATTACAGACGGTACGCTTAGACCTAAGCTGACAACGGGTCGTTTGTCTGCGAGAACAAATGCTGATGTCTTGCAATATTTAAATAAAGTAATGACAAATGATACCCTCTCTTCAAATATCATTTGGAGAAAGCATTTGATCCATTTGAGCGGAGGTAAACCGGATACAGGTGAGATTCCATACTTTGCAAGTATTGTAAACGGTTTTAAAGCAATAGTGGAAGGTCCGATCTTTGGAGGCAAGGTAGTAAGAAGCTACGTCAAAAATCCTTCAGTAGGAGCGGTAGATACCAAATTGATATACAGTGTAGCCGATGAAGTGAATAAAGGTCTTTCCTACATTACGTTTTTCGGACACT
Organism: Chitinophagaceae bacterium; assembly: GCA_028288405.1. GTDB lineage: Bacteria > Bacteroidota > Bacteroidia > Cytophagales > Cytophagaceae > JACMQM01. Next base: position 19,041 of record JAQBNS010000037.1, on the reverse strand, counting down.
CTTCTCCAAGCATTATAGATCTGGATATTGGTAACGTATCGAATCCTGTATACGGATATATGAATAAAGGCAAGTATCCTTTGTTGCTGATGAATGGCTGCCAGTCTGCAGAGTTCTTTATCATGGGATCTATTCCGGAAGACTGGATCATGACACCCGAAAAAGGAGCATTGCTGACACTTGGACACGGCGATATTGGTTATCCAAACTATATGCAGTCCTATACGACTTATTTCTACAACTTCAATTTTGCAGATAGTCGCTTCATTAATTCATCTATCGGTGATGTGCAGAGCAAAACGTTGGATACGTTTTTAACTTATTGGGAGCCCAGAACTTTTGATATCGATAGCAAAGCCATTGTACATACTCAGGCTACACAATTTGTCTTACAAGGTGACCCAACAGTTAAACTCTACAAACCACTAAAGACGGACTATGCCATTGCCGGCGACGCAGAAGTAGGCGAGAAGAAGGTCTTCATCAAGGCATTTGGCAGCGGACCTATTTCAGCCATGTCAGATTCGTTTGGTATAGCCATTCCCATCACCAACTATGGTTTGCGAAGTCCTAAGCCGTTGCAGGTAAGGATAAGGCATACCGTAACCAATAACAACACAGTAGTCATTGATAAAACATATCCCATCATCAACCTTAATCCGATTGGTTATGTAGATACATTCGTTTACACTATTTTGGGTAAGGAGCCTAAGCTTTTAGGCATCAACAAATTTGAAATCATGGTAGATCCGGGAGATTCTATTGCTGAATTCAATGAGAATAACAATGTTGCCACCTTAGAATATTTTGTACCCCTCAGTTCGGTGTCTTGTTTGTATCCTATTGAATACAGTGTTGTCCATGATCAGCCCGTTAATTTTGTGGCGCAGTCGATTGATTTATTTCAGTCAGCAAAAAATTATCATGTAGAAATAGATACCAGCCATTTGTACAACAGCCCTGCAAGGATTATAAAAACAATTTCCTCCGGAGCATTGGTAACGTTTACACAAACGTTGTTAACGGATGTATTGCCATCGGATAGTTTGGTCTATTATTGGAGAATTCGTTTCGATGACCTTACACCCGGAGAAGATACCTTGTGGAGTGAAAGTTCATTCATCTATATTAAAAACAGTCCTGACGGATGGTCTCAGAGTGAGTACCCTCAGTTGTTTAAAGATACGTACAAACGCATGACGATTTCTCCACAAGGTGCATTGTCGTTCACCACCAATACAGGCAGAATCACAGCAACAACGCAGGCTGATAATGTCAACAACCAGGAGATTGGATACAATAACAATAACTTATTGCAATTCATCGGTGGGCTGGAACCGGCATGTGGCTTACTGGACGGTGCTTATGTCATTGTTTTTGATGCTGAAACTACAGTTCCTTATTTAGTGGATCCTTCTTTACGATGTGGCACGGAGCATCCAGTAGCACATCGGTTTTTGAATTTATACAGTAGTGGCGATCAGGCTATTTTGGAAAACTTTTTGAACACAGTTAAAAAAGATGAATTCATTTTGTTCATGACTTCAGGGCGTTCGGAATATGATACGTGGAGTGCCAGTTTGAGAAATTTATTGAGCAGCCAATTTGGAGCACAACACCTTGCTAATTTGGCTTCCGACAAAGGCTACATGTTGTTGACTAGAAAAAGAGCAGGTACTATACCTTTACAGGAATTGTATTCTACAAATGTTTCTGATATTTTAACAATGGATTATCAATTAGTAGGTCGCTACAAAAGCGGTTCTCTAACTTCTACCTTGATCGGTCCGGCCACTTCCTGGGGTACGATGTATAAAACGGTACAACTAACTAACGACGACTTCGCAGAGTTAAAAGTGATTCGTATCAACGTGGAAGGAAAAGAAATAGATACCATAGGAGTGCCTCTGGTAGGAGATGTAGACCTTGCACCACTTGTGCCTGTCGCATCGTTCCCTTACATCCGCTTATTGATGAACACTGCGGATACCACGGATTTTACACCGGCTTATCTGAAAAAATGGCAAGTGATATACGGACCTGCACCAGAAGGTACCATTGATCCGTTCCTTGCAGGAGTAGATAAGTACACAGTTACAGATAAGAATCAGGGAGAGTCGTTTACATTACCTTTCGCTTTTACTAACATTTCCAATGTAGATTTTACTCAACCTCTTCGAGTCGTCTTTACCTTAAGAAATGACAGAGGAAGTTTGAAGAGAGATACAATTACCATTGGATTACTGCCTCATGGTCATGATACAATATTTTACTATACCGTAAACATAGGCACATCAGTCGGTAGAAATGTGCTGCAAGTCTATGTTAATCCAAAGCTGCAGCGTGAAGTGTATTATCAAAACAATGTGCAGGAAGTCGCTTTCAATGTGCAGGAAGATAAAACACATCCGGTCATTGGAGCCATGTTTGACGGTGTACACATCTTCGACGGCGACGTTGTTTCTCCAAGTCCATACATTGCTATTACCTTAGCCGATAATAATAATTTGCTAAGCATGGGGGATAGTACTACACTTACCATCACGCTTATTGATCCTAATGGAGTGTCAACAGTTGTGCAGAAGGGGAGCTCGATTTATACGACTCCAATTTGGGGACAAGATCCAATCGATAAAAGTAAGTTTAGGGTAGAGTTCAAACCGAACAGTGATTTTATAAATGGAAAATACAAATTGGTCATCCAAGGTAAAGATGCTTCAGGAAACAGATCCAGTAATCAAAACCTGGAGATCAACTTTGAAGTGGTAAATGAGTCTACCATTACCAATTTCTATCCTTATCCCAATCCATTTTCTACCAGTTGCCGTTTTGTATTTAGCTTAACCGGCAAAGACATACCAGAAGACATCAAAATCCAGATCATGACGGTATCGGGCAAGGTTGTGCGTGAAATTTTCAAATCGGAACTAGGAAACATACATATTGGAGATAACATTACAGACTATGCCTGGGATGGGAGAGACGAATTTGGAGATAAACTGGCCAATGGCGTATACATCTATAGAGTCATTATCAAGAACCAGAACGATAAATTTGACCATAGGGAAACATCTGGAGATAAAGCCTTTAAGAAAGGTTATGGTAAACTCTACATTTTAAGGTAGTTTGAGTCCATTTTTTTAGCGGAATAGTATCATTTTATTACATACGTTCGTTTAGCAACGGTTACTTTAGCATATTGCATAGTATAAAGTATGATTATTACTGCTTTATGTTGTACGATTACTCCAGACAAAACCCGTACAATAAACGTTAATTCCGAATAATAAGATGAAAAACAGTTGGTTACTACTCCTCCCGACTTTTGTTTCGCTTCTCATGGTAAACTCTTCGTATGGACAAAATAATTGTCCTGCATTACCTAAGAAAACGAGCTTCGACACTTTGGCTTATATCAAAGCCGAAATTCCTACTGACCCCGCACGTCCTCTCGGACTTTGGTTAGGTCAGGGAATTGTGGAGAGAACTCCCACTGAATTTAGACCGGGATATATTCCTTTGAATAAACCAAGCTGGGCCATTGCTACAGCTGTAGCGTGGAATTATGCGAGAAATGTAAATCAACGAGTAGAGTATCCCAAGATTGGTTATTGGATGGCCACGTTAGTACAGGAAACAGAATTACGCTGTGCAACTGGATTGACCTGGAGTAATGCTTCACAAGTACCTATTGCTTATAACCCGGCAACTGTGTATGCTGCGCAAATCAACAACGGTTGCTTGCAAATTGAAGGACCTACGTCAGCCTATTCTGCCTTACAACAAGCTTATCCTTATGGTCGTTTTCCAACGGCCAATTATCATACACTGATGGAAGGCGTAGACGGTTACGAAGCCAGTGCGTTGGTTAAAGCCTATTATGATGATTATACAGGCCAGATTTTCAACTACAACATGGGCTGGAATTTTTATAAGAATGTAGATTGTAAACGTCAATACGATGCCTATTCCTATGAGAAAATGACAGCGTCAAACTACAACGCAGGTCCTAACGCATTTCTAAGTGCAAAACCTATTCTCGATGCTACCGGCCCTGGTTGCTGGACAGGTTTACCGGCTGCTACAGCAGGTTATGCCAACGATATAGCCAAGTGGATTTCCGTATTTGAAAACAATACGTCTTATTGTGATTATCCTGCAGGCAGTACTTGGGGGGGCTATTACAATAATAATATAGCATGGGCTGATGTTACCCATTACTTAGGCATTATAAAAAATATGTATCCGGAACTTAATTTTGCTACTGATGTTACGCCTTACGTACAAGCGGCATTCGTGGCTAAGGCAGGTTCTATTGCTGGTACTATTCCTTTTGAACAATTCGGTTCTGTCATCGATGCCATCATTTTAAGATTACCATTGGAGCGACCAAGCTATGTGGAAGGCTCACCAACTGGCGGTGCTTTAAACTGTTCTGGCGCTACGCTTCCTTATGGTCATGTAGAGATCCTGGATGGTTCAACTACCATGTGTTTAGGAAACTCGGTTACACTTGAATTGGTAGTAGATGCCGGAGGAGGTGCAACGCCAACGTATAAATGGTTTGCCAATTCTACTTCGGGTACATTATTGGGAACAGGCAGAACGATAACCATAACCCCAACAGCTACGGGGATATTCCGTTACGCTGCGCAGATTTGCAATAGTGCGGGTTGTTATACCGTATATAGTAATACCCAAAGCTCTTGTCAGGATTCCAGAAATCTCAATGGATTTAAAGTAACCGTAAGTAATTGTAGCAGCTGTAGCTTCACGGCCACCGGAGCTTCTGTCAATACACCTTGTACAGGAATGAATGCAGGTAAAATCAATTTGACATTAACCAATGCTCCTGCAAACTATAAAGTAACGTATACCGCCAACACTCCATTAGGTCCGGTTTCTAATTCATTTAATTCTACCGGGAGCACTGTTGCCATCAATAACTTGCGTGATGGCGCTTATAATATAGTACTGGAAGACCTTTCCAATTCTGCTTGTAAAGCGTATACCAATGTCATTGTTAATTATACGACAGCCATTAACGAGTACATTGACGCCACAAAAGTTTCTCTTTCCGCAGACAAGTGTACCGCTACAGTAAAAGCAGACCTAAAGGAATTACCGGCTCCATGCAACTGGAAAGTTCAAACCTATGTAGACAATTTTTTCCAATGGGAAAATCAGGTAAACGTCGGTATTGTTACATCAACAGGAATTTCAACGCTTGATAAATACAACAGAGTAGCAATAAAACCTGAAATTGACCAGTATAATAATGTTCAGCTCAATGAGCAAGTCATGACATTAAATACAGGTGATAAAATTGATATTTATATAGCGTTAACTATACCTTTTCAAACAATGCCTTATACTACTAGGATTTACGATGAAAATAATATTCTCGTAAGCACCATAGTAGCACCTATTGGTGCTTCCAACTCTGGTCCTTACCATGCAGGTTCTTATACTGTTACTTGTCCTACACCTGCACTTCCAGCTTACACTTATACTTGGGCTCCTGCGTTAACAACCATGACTAATACGGCTAAGGCCAGTAACGGAACTATCGCCATTACATTTAATACGCCAACGACTTATACCGTTACCGCACAGCATCCGACCAACAGTGCTTGTAAATTAACAGATACGTTGATTATTCAGCCTACCTGTGCTGCAGCACTGCCTGTTAACTTTGTTTCGTTTAACGCTTTCTTATTGGGTGAGCAAGCTGTTCAATTGAATTGGAGTACGGCCATTGAAGAAAATGCGTCCTATTTTCAGGTGGAGCGTAGTAGCGATGGCGTACACTTCGTTGGCTTAGGAACCTTATCAGCAGCGGGATTTTCTTCTTCTTTACAATCCTATAGTTATGTGGATCATTATGCTGTAAGGGGTACCGTTTATTACCGCATTGCGGAATACGATGTGAACGGTACCAAAATGTACTCAGCTATAAAAGCAGTAGAAGGTTTAAAGAAATTGAGTCTGACTGTATATCCAAATCCTAGTGTCAATAGCTTTAATGTGTTGGTAGAAAGCGAAGAAGAAGAAAACATCAGCCTTGTTATTTATGATGTATTGGGTAATGTAGCCGAACGTAAAACGATCTCCTCAAACAGTACAACAGTTGTTGGTGAAACGCTCTCAAGAGGAGCTTATATACTTCATGTTCAAAAGCCTGATGAAAGCATATCTATTCAAAAACTGATTAAAGAATAAATATTATTAAGGATTGATTTGATCAGTCAACTAATTGAAGGTCTTATTTGTTAGCGAAAGAGGGGAAATACCCCTCTTTCGCTGTTTTAGGGATGTGGAGTAATCCATTTGGCATAAAGCAGGATTTTAGCGATATTTAACCCATTATAAACACAATTAATACGATTATGTCTGTTGAAAAAGTAAGCTGCCTCATTATTGGATCAGGACCTGCAGGTTATACTGCTGCTATTTATGCATCGAGAGCTGGACTTAAACCAGTGTTGTATCAAGGAAGCCAACCCGGCGGACAATTAATGATCACTAATGATGTTGAAAATTTCCCGGGTTATCCTGATGGCATCATGGGGCCTCAAATGATGGAAGATCTTCAAAAACAGGCAGCGCGTTTCGGTGCAGACATTCGTTTTGGTATGGCAACAGCCGTTGATTTTAGCGGACATACTCATATAGTGACCATAGATGACAAGCTTACTATTGAAGCCACCACAGTGATCATTTCTACCGGAGCATCTGCTAAATGGTTAGGCTTGCCTTCTGAAGCTCGATTGAACGGTAATGGAGTATCTGCTTGTGCGGTATGTGACGGCTTCTTTTTCAGAAACCAGGATGTAGCGATCGTAGGTGCAGGAGATACGGCTTGTGAAGAAGCGAGTTACCTGGCTAAATTATGTAAGAAAGTTTATATGATTGTGCGTAAGGAAGAAATGAGAGCCAGTAAAATCATGCAGAAGCGTGTATTGCATACTCACAACATTGAAGTCTTATTCAACACCAGCACGGAGGAAATATTGGGTGACAAATTGGTAGATGGAGCACGAGTGGTCAATTCGGTTACAGGTGAAAAAAGAACATTAGATGTTACCGGATTCTTTGTAGCCATCGGTCATCAGCCCAATACGTCTATTTTCAGTGAATGGATAGACATGGACGATCATGGATACATTAAGACTATTCCCGGTACTACTAAAACCAATGTAGAAGGTGTATTCGCTTGTGGCGATGCACAGGACAATGTCTATCGTCAAGCAGTAACAGCTGCTGGTACAGGTTGTATGGCGGCTTTAGATGCGGAGAGATACCTTGCTGCGATTGAAGCGGCTGAAGTAGAGAAATAAATGGAAATGAAAAAGCGTGTACTAAGAATGGATTCAATTTCGTTCTAGTACACGCTTTATTAATAAATAGGAATGCAGAAAGTAATCACCTGCCTGGCAGGAATGTTAGTTGTACTGATGAGTTTCCATGCGCAAGCGCAGAAGAAAGGGCGAGACTTTCTTCAGATCAAAGCGCCCACCATAGAATACAGCACACCGGATGTGGACGAATCCTTATTTGAAGAGAATTTTTCAGACACATCCACTGTAATCTCTGAGACAGGAACACTTTTCAATCCTCATAGAAATCCTAGTTTAGTGAGTGAGGATACCACTTACTATGGCGACGAAGACGGAGATGGTGAAGAAGAAGGGGAAGGCGAAACATCCATTGTGGAAGTTGCGGAACAATTGAATATTGATTCTGTTTGGGTAACCATTGCAGAGTATTATGCCATCTGGGATTCACGCAATGTGGATCCTTATAAAATAGATCCATCTGAGTTTAAGGATACTTTAACGATCCAATTGTACGATACGCTTTCGGGACAGTTTTGGTCTATGCCTATGGCACAATGCCGCACAACCAGTGGCTTTGGCTACCGTTGGCACCGCTGGCATTATGGTACAGATATAGGATTGAATGTTGGTGATCCCATCATGGCTTGCTTTGACGGTATCGTACGCATTGCACGTTATAATCCGAGTGGTTATGGCAACTATGTACTCATCCGACATTACAACGGATTGGAAACATTGTATGGACACATGAGTGCGTATAATGTAGAAGTCGGCCAATTCGTGAAATCAGGTGAAGTGATTGGAATGGGTGGAAACACCGGACACAGTACAGGACCGCATTTGCACTTTGAAGTACGCTATGCTGGTAATGCCTTTGACGCGACAACCATGTACGATTTTTCCGGTATGAAATTGCGTAGCCCCATGTTTACGCTTTCACCGGAACATTATGCCTACGCAAAGGAAGCACGTAAAGTGTATTACCACAAGGTAAGACCAGGAGATACATTGGGAAGAATCGCCGCCAAATATGGTATCTCAACGAGTCGCATCGCTAAGCTAAACCGCATTTCTACGCGTACTAAACTTAGGGTAGGACAACGTTTACGGATCAGATAACAGCAACTCATGAAACTAGACATCTTAATATTTGCAGCGCATCCGGATGATGCGGAATTGGGTTGTTCTGGAACCATAGCGGCACACATTGCCAAAGGATACAAAGTAGGCGTGGTGGACCTTACAGCCGGTGAACTAGGAACAAGAGGTACACCAGAATTGAGGGCGCTGGAAGCAAAAGAAGCATCCTCCATTTTAAAATTAGCTGTTCGTGAATGCTTGCACTTGGCGGATGGATTTTTTGAAGACGATCAACAATCGCTTCATGCGATCATTAAAGCGATACGCACTTACCAACCTTCTATTGTTATAGCCAACGCAGTGTATGATAGACATCCTGATCACGGCAGAGGAAGTGCCATCGTATCGAGAGCTTCTTTCTTATCGGGCTTGTCTAAAATTGAAACAGATGGACTGATCGCCTGGAGGCCTCAACAGATCTATCATTACATACAGGATCGTTACATCAAACCTGATTTCGTAGTAGACATTACCAGTTTTTGGGAAGTGAAAATCGCTTCTATTAAAGCTTATAAAAGTCAGTTCTTCGATCCTGCAAGCAAAGAACCACAAACCTATATTTCATCCGGTGAATTTCTGAAATTCGTGGAAGCCAGAGCCCTGGAGTTTGGCCATTCATCTGGGTTTACATATGGGGAAGGATTTACCGTAGAAAAAATCCCAGGAGTGAATAATCTGTTTGATTTAAAGTAATCGGATTTTTAAATTCGATCTGTCTCACCCTTCAATCCCCTGAAGGGGACTTTATATTTTACTATGCAAAGAAGCTCATCGCCTATACAAGCGATGAGCTCTTTATTTTGAACCCAACAGTCCCCTTTAGGGGATTAGGGGTTGGACAGCATGTATCAATGAGTGAACATTACTATGGCGCTAATCTATTAATCGACCACTTCTTCAACTCTCCATCCCAACTATACGTGATCCTGTCGTGCAGCCTGCTTTCACGGCCTTGCCAGAATTCTATGTAATCGGGTATTAATTTGTAACCTCCCCAATGCTCCGGTCTGGGAATATCTAAAGTGAATTTCTTTTTGGCTTCTTCCAGATTTTGCTCTAATGATTCTCTCCCCAAAATAATCTGACTTTGCGGTGAAGCCCATGCTCCAAGGCGACTGGCGAGGGGTCTGCTTTTAAAATAAGCATCGGAAGTAGCGGCAGAAACTTTTATTACTTTTCCTTCTACACGTACCTGACGCTCCAACTCAGGCCAAAAGAAGCATAAAGAAGCGTAAGGTTGTTGCTGCAGCTGTTGTGCTTTGTCGCTTTGGTAGTTGGTATAAAAAACAAAACTGTTTTCTTCCACACCTTTCAATAAGACAATGCGCGAAGAAGGCCTGCCTGAACCCTTCACAGTAGAAAGGTTCATGGCATTGGGCTCATTGACTTTTGCGTCAAGAGCTGCCTGAAACCAGTTCTGAAACTGTACCAAAGGATCTTGTTGAATATCTGATTCCTTTAATTGTTGCAACCTGTATTCTTTTCTTATGCCCGCAATATCCATAGCTATGATCGTTCTTGGTCGAATGATTAAAGATAGAGGTTGAATGAAAAAAATACTATGATTATTCTCATTTAATCCAATGCATATATTTTGCCTTGAAATGAAATATGGTTTATATTGATGGAAATAGTAAAGGGCTAGAGGAATGTTAGAAAAAGGAACCATATTAATTTCAGAGCCCTATTTGGAGGATCCGAATTTTGACAGAACAGTTGTATTACTTTGTGATTACAATAAGGAGGAAGGCGCCATTGGTTTTATTTTAAATAAGAAAACGGAGCTGTTTTTAAATGATTTGGTGGAAGGACTTCAAATTCAATACAGATTCTCTGTATACTTTGGGGGACCGGTGGCTACGGATACTCTTTTCTTTGTATACCGCCGTAAAAATGCCATTATTACAGGTTCTATAGAGATCAGTAATTCTTTCTATTGGGGCGGCGACTTTGATGAATTCAAGGAACACCTCAATTTCGGAAGCCTGGAGCCTCAGGATATTAAGATATTTCTGGGCTATTCGGGATGGTCAGTAGGACAACTGGAGGATGAATTGAAATCAAAAGCCTGGTATACCTATGACATGGACAGTGACCTGGTCATAGAATCCGATCCGGATACGCTTTGGAAAGAGGTGTTGAGACGGAAAGGCGGGAAGTATAAAATGATCAGTAATTATCCGATTGATCCCAAATTAAATTAACAGGCAATTAACAAGCAATTGCGTATTTTGCAGGAAATAAGTTTTAATACAAAACAGGAAGATCAGATGGAAAATCTGGAGGTAACAGATCAGCTACATCAAGACATTGCTCACAGCTGGAAAGAGGAATTGGAGGAATTGAATAAAAAGCAATTGCTTGACAAGATTAACCATTGGAAGTTGGAAGACGACTATACGGAATCTTCACAATTTCTAAAAGAGATCCGTCATAGTTTTGATGTGCAAACGGAACAGGAGAAAGCGATTGCCTTGCAGAAGTTTTTAGAAACCGGTGGGGATGAAAAGGATTTCGACTTCAAGAAAGACGAGTTGACTTTAGCTTTCGATAAAGCTTTTAATAACCTGCGTGACCGTCTGCAACACCATTACAAAGAGCAAGACAAGAACCGTCAGAAAAATCAGGAAGTCAAGCAAAGTTTATTGGAAAGACTACGTCAATTGGTAGCTTCGGAAGACGGAACGAATACATTAGAAGAATTTAAAAAGATACAAGCGGAATGGAAAGCTACAGGCCCTGTGCCGGGAGCGATGGCGCATGAACTCAATGCCAATTTCCACGGGTTGTTGGAAATTTTTTACAACAACAGAGCGATTTATTTCGAACTGAAAGATCTGGATCGCAAGAAAAATTCTCAATTGAAAGTGGAAGTAGTGGCTAAAATAGAAGCGCTATTGAAATACAAGGACGCGTTTGAAGCCTTGCGTGAATTGCGTAAGCTGCAGGAGGAGTACCGTGAAGTAGGAGCGGTAGTGAAGGAAGATTCGGAAGCTATCCATGCCCGTTACCGTGAAGCCATCGATCAATTGCTCAAGAAGAAAGATTCGTTCATTGAAGAGTTAAAGAAGAAAAGAGAGCAAAGTCTGACGGTGAAGAAAGCACTGTTGGATCAGTTGGAAGAATTCAAAACATACAGTTCAGGTAAGATCGACGAGTGGAAAGAAAAGACACAAGCCATTTTGAAGATCCAGGAAGAATGGAAAAAAACGGGTCCGGTTGCTCAGGAAATCAGCAAGGAGGTTAACAATAAGTTTTGGGATGCCAGCAAGGTATTTTTCCAAAACAAGAATACCTTCTTCAAGACATTAGATGATAAACGCAAAGATAATCTGCATTTAAAAATCGCATTGTGTGAACAAGCAGAAGCTTTGAAAGACAGCGACGATTTTCAAAAAGCATCTGCGACTTTGATTCGCTTGCAAAAAGAATGGACAAAAATTGGCCAGGTTCCCATTAAACACAAAGAAAGTATCTACAAGCGTTTTAAAGACGCCTGTGATTACTTCTTCAACCGTCAGAGGGACAAGCAGGCAGAGTCGGAGAAAGAACTGGACATCAATGCACAAAAGAAACTTGACTTGGTGTCTTCGATCAAACAGGCTGCGGATGTAACAGCAGATAACCTGGAATCTAAATTCAACGAGTGGATCAGGGAGTGGAATGAAATCGGGCTCGTACCAAGAAATAAGTTTGCAGAGGTACAAGATGCTTTTTCAAAGGCATTAAAAGGAGCGATCGATAACTTGAAGACCCTAAGCGAAGAACTGAAGGAAGAGTGGCAGTTGAAACTGGATGTCTTACAGGCAAAAGGTGGCGGAGATTCTAAAGTAAAGGTTGAAAAAGTAGAAAAAGACCTGCAAAGAAAAATTAATAGCTTGAAATCAGAGATCGATACCTATAAAAACAACATGGATTTCTGGGGAAGAAGTAAGAATGCCGATAAAATCAAAGAAGAAATAAAAGGTAAAATCCTTGAAGCAGAGGCAGAAGTAAATAAGCTGTTAAAAAAAGTGAAAATATTGAGAGATTGAGGCACTAATTATTTTGCATTTTGAGGAATAGAGCCTACATTTGCAAACCAATTAATTATTGCCTCCTTAGCTCAGCTGGTAGAGCAACTGACTTGTAATCAGTAGGTCGTTGGTTCGATTCCGACAGGGGGCTCAACACAAAGTGTGAGTGAAAAGTGAAGAGTGTCTCGATACTCGCACTCCAACTCACACTTTTTTCGTTTAAGCACGAGTATAATAGAACGGAGTATAGGGTGCGAAAGCATTTTATACTCCGTTTTTACGTTTATACGGATCGTACGCAGAGGGAAGAAACTACCTCTCAATACAGTAACTGTGTTTTACTATTTTTTTATACCTTTGTGTATTATACCTTTTGGTATAAAAACGAGTATGAAGAATTCTCCTTTCATTTATGGCAATACAGTAAGTGTTCATTCCTTTACAGATCGTGAAACAGAAACGCTTAAGCTAAAAAGCAATTTGCTCAACGGTATCAATACGATGATCATTTCTCCCAGACGATGGGGCAAGTCTTCTTTGGTAGAAAAAGTCATTGTTGATATAGAACGTAAAAGTAAAACGCATAAAATTGTTTTGATGGATCTGTTTGCGGTAAACAGTGAAGAGGAGTTTTTGGAAGCGTTTGCAAGGGAAGTCATTAAAGCATCATCGGCTAAGTGGCAGGAGTGGATCGGAAGTGGGAAGGATTTTTTTAAGCAATTGATTCCTACTATTAGTTTAGGCTTAGATCCAGCTACCGATTTTAATGTGAGTTTTGATTGGAAGGAACTGCGCAAACACAGTGAAGAAATTTTGAATCTTCCTGAAACCATCGCGACTAAAAAAGGAATCAAATTTATTATTTGCCTGGATGAATTTCAGCAATTGGCTTCTTTTAAAGATTATATCGCCTTCGAAAAGAAACTAAGATCGGTTTGGCAACGCCAGAAGTCTGTTACCTATTGCCTTTACGGAAGCAAACGACACATGATGACGGAAATTTTTAATAACCCTTCCAAACCTTTCTACAGGTTTGGAGACATCATGTTGTTGCAGAAAATTGAAAGTGAAAAATGGATTGATTTTATTTGTAAGAGTTTTACCGATTCGGGTAAACAAATCAATGAAACAGACGCTGCTTTGATTCCAAGGCTTATGAAAAATCATTCCTGGTATGTGCAGCAACTGTCTCATTATACCTGGAACCTAACCTCTAAGAAAGCGACTTCCAAAGAGGTAGGATTGGCTTTGCAGGAATTGATTCAGGCCAACACTCCTTTATATCAAAGAGAAGTTGAAATTATAAGTGGCACACAATTGAATTTACTGAAAGCAGTAGTTAAACAGGAAACCCAATTTACCAGTTCTTCCGTCATGCAGCATTATTTATTGGGAACCCCAAGAAATGTGAGCAAAAACAAAATAAGTCTGTTGAATAATGATATCATTCATGAGGTAAATGGTACACTTGAATTTTTAGATCCCGCGTTTGAATTATGGTTCAAGAAACAATTTTTCAACGAGTCTTATTTGGAAGCCTTATAAGAACATAAGAGTTAGTTTTCTTCAAGAATTTTTAACAATACTTTCTCCGCAGGAGTCATGCTGTCGTTGCTTTCACAGTTGGTTTCTAACTTACTGATTTGATTTAAATACTTTTCCAGTTTATGTGTTTCATAATCCGATAGAATACCGGGATGCACGTAATGCTTCTTGCATACGGATCTTGTATTACCCAATGCCATGGCCACTTTATCTAAGGCTTCCACGACGTTTTTTTTCTGTTGTGTTTTGGTCTCTCCGAAACCTATTTCCTTAAATGCCAACAGGCATTGTATCGTACCTGTCCAGGTACGAAAGTCTTTGCTGGTATAATCACCACCTGAAATCGTACGGATGTAATTATTGACTTCCAAAGAATCGATGCCGTGTCGTTTGCCTTCTTCGTCTATGTATTGAAAGAGTTGTTGTCCCGGTATATTCCTGCAGCGTGTCACAATGTTAGCAAGCTTGCGGTTCTTCAAAGAGATACGATGCTGCACACCTTTCTTACCTTTAAATTGAAAGATCAATTTGTCACCTTTGATGGTTACATGCCGGTCTTTTAAAGTAGACAAGCCAAATGAACCATATAACTTTTCATAAGTACTGTTACCAACTCTTATACTGGTTGATTCCATCACGCTGACCACGGCAGCTAGTACTTTTTCTTTAGATAATTCTTGCTTGCACAAATCTGCTTTCAATCGCTTTCTGATTTCCGGCAATGCTTTCGCAAAATCTTTTAAACGATAGTATTTGGTTTCATCGCGCAAAGCAGACCAGGCATTGTGGTAGCGATACTGCTTCCTGTTTTTGACATCGTAACCTGTAACCTGTATATGCCCGTTCGCCTGTGGCGAGATCCACACGCGTTCCCATGCAGGTGGGATCACCAAGTGTTTGATGCGTTCCAATGTTGCTTTGTCTTTTATTTTTTTACCTTGAAAAAAATAATCAAAGACATTTGAGTTTGCCTTTTTCTTGCGGGTGATGCCATCGTCTTTATCTCCTATATAAATGAGATCTGCTGCCTGAGCGGTAGCGGAATAATTGTGCACGAGTGTACGGAGTTTCTTTTTAGGAACGGTCCATCGGGTATTTGCTGAGGTTGTGGCGGCCATGAGATACGCTGGTTATAGGTTAATCTTTGCATAAAATGTTCCAGAAAGAGGACCTGCTAAGCACCCTTTAAAAAGCTTTGAAATGGAAGGTATTGTAAAAAGATTCAAGATGTACTCATCAGCTGATTTATACTTGATGATTATATTCTACAGAATGCGCAATGACTGACGAATAGGTTAGTTTGGAAGACTGAAAGAAAGGCTGTGAATCAAGTGCCTTGTAAGATGTCCCCTCACTTAGAAACAGGTTTAGTAAATGTCTTAAATTGTTATTTTATTTCTATCTTAGAGGATTCAATAATTAACAGAAAGAACAGTTAGTTTATGTTATTTAACTCATTAGAGTTTGTTATTTTTTTTCCAATCGTTACGATCCTATATTTTTTAATTCCATATAAATATAGATGGCTTCACTTATTGATCGCCAGTTGTATTTTTTACATGGCATTTATTCCGGTTTATATTCTGATCTTGTTTTTCACCATCATCATTGATTATTATGCGGGCATTATGATTGAAGGGGCACCCGGTCATAAGAAGAAGCGTTTTTTAATTCTTAGTATTGTTGCCAATATCGGTGTTCTATCTGTTTTCAAGTATTATAATTTTTTCATAGACAATATGAATGCTGTGCTGGATTCATTGCATATTCAGCACAATATGCCCTTGTTGAATATTCTTCTTCCCATTGGCCTTTCCTTTCATACTTTTCAAGCCATTAGTTATACCATTGAAGTATACCGGGGCAATCAAAAAGCGGAAAGGCATTTGGGGATCTATGCTTTATATGTGATGTACTATCCGCAATTGGTGGCAGGTCCTATCGAAAGACCTCAAAACATTATCGCTCAATTTTATAAAAAACATGACTTTGATTACAACAGGGTAGTATCGGGCCTCAAATTGATGGCTTGGGGTATGTTTAAGAAGGTAGTTATCGCTGACCGTGTTGCAATGTTTGTGACCAATGTATATGGCACACCCGAGCAGTATGATAGCGTAGCCATCGTATTCAGTACATTCTGTTTTGCGATTCAAATCTATTGCGATTTTTCAGGGTATTCAGATATCGCCAGAGGAGCGTCGGAGGTGATGGGTATTGAACTGATGAAAAATTTCAAGCAACCCTATCTGTCAAGTAATATATCTGAATTTTGGAGCCGTTGGCATATGTCTTTGTCTTCCTGGTTTAGAGACTATGTGTACATTCCTTTAGGAGGTAATCGAGTAAGCAGAGCTAGACTCTTCTTTAACGTGAGTGTGGTATTTATGCTCAGTGGTCTGTGGCACGGCGCCAACTGGACATTTGTAGTGTGGGGGGGATTACACGCTTGCTTTTTGATAGGTTATATTCTATGGCAACAAACATACTTAAACACATTGCTCTTAGCCAAAATACCAATTGTTCTGAACCGCATTACGGCATGGTTCATCACACTTTCTGCTGTTTGCTTTGCCTGGATATTTTTCAGAGCTGAAAATATTTCAAAGTCCTGGATATTGGTGACAAATGTGACCAAAGGATGGGATATTTTTATTGATAAAATTATTCATGGTCAAGGCTTCATGTCTTATTTTATTCTTGGAAATTTATTGAAAGAGTTAGTGTTGGCAGTGTTGTTTGTCTTTATTTTATTTATAGTAGATTATTATGGTAATAAATACTCCTCGTTGAGGAACAAAATCAGTACTCTTCCTTTCCTATACAAATGGTCATTGTATTACGGTGTCATCATTTGCATTTATTGCTTTGGTATCTTTAGTCGATCAGGATTCATCTACTTTCAATTTTAACGATGAAAAAATTCTTACAACGTATGTCTTATTTGATCCTGCCTCTTTTGATTTTAGAGTTATGTATCACTATCGTTAAAGATCCGGGAGAAATTATATCTAAAAGATACCTTGAAGTAAAAGATATCATAATCAGTAAACAAAACGCCAGACTTTATGCCATGCCTTCTCAATGGGGAAAGTTTCAGGAAGCTTATATACAGGAGAGACGGAATAAAAAATTGCCCGCTTTTGATATTGTCACATGGGGTTCAAGCCGTAGTTCTGAAATAGGAGCTGGTCTATTTCCCAACGAGTCCTACTTTAATTGCGCCATTCCAGGCTCAAATGTACTGAATTATGTTTCTATGTATGAGTTATATAAAACGTATAATTATATACCCCGAACAGTTATCATTAATATAGACCCCTGGGTTTTTTACAGGAGAACAGATGCCTTGAAAGATGGACAAACCTATTATATCAGAGATAGGAATAGGGAATTTATTAGCAATGATAATTTGATCGAGTACATCGAGAAAGGTCTCGCAGATCTTCATTATCCATTGAGAGGACTGCCCTCAAAGAAGTCTTGGAAGACTAAAATGCTAAGTTACATAGAGCTTCTGTCACCGTCCTATTTTCAGTCTTCGTTGAAAGTCATTGCCAAATCTCCGGTAGCTAGTACATCTGAAAATTACATTCCTAATTATTTTGTACTTCGTAAAGATGGCAGCTATACAATGTATGCTCCCAATGCAGAAGAAATGAAAAATATAGACAGTCGCGCCCTGAATTTCGGTAGGTTCGCCAGAGGAGATTTTTATGGAGACGATTGCGCAGAAGGGGAAAATATGAAATTATTCACTTCGCTTTTGGATCGATTAAGAGAAGAACATGTACGTGTAATACTCTTCATTTCTCCTGTACATCCTTCTCTATACGCTGCTTTAGAGGGCTATGAAAAAAACTTGGTAGAACAGAAATTGAATGCTTTGGTAAAAGAAAAGGGTATGTTAGTGATTGGTTCGTACAATCCAAATGTATATAAACTTAAAGCCATTGCTGATGAACCTGACTTTTTGGACGAGTATCATATTAGTTATAAGGCAATGAAAACTATTTTTGATTATCATAAGTCAGAGATTGAAGAATATAGAAGTCTATAATAGTTTGAAATAATTCATTTATGAAACAGGCCCTTTTGATCACTGCTTATAAAGATTTTGATCACCTGACTGATATCATTCAGTTTTTTGATGACGAGTCGTTTGAATGTTATATTCACATCGATAAGAAGCATTTTCCAAATGAAACGGTTGTTCAGAAAATCCGCTCCTTTCGTCAGGTGAAATTTGTATCAGATTATTATACGGTCAACTGGGGCGGGCGGAATCATTTGAGGTCCTGTTTATTGTTGGCCGAAGAAGCATTAAAAAATTCAGATACGATTTATTTTCATTTGATCAGTGGTCAGGATTTTCCTATAAAGGATCTGGCATATTTTAAATCATTTGCCACTCAATCAGATCGGAGAGATTATCTTACATATCATAAGATGCCTTATAAGAATTGGGTCCATGGAGGTATGAATCGTGTGGAGTATTATAATTTCTACGACATTTTTGATGCAAAGAAAAATGCTCAATGGATTGTTCGGTTTATAGCCTGGCAACAAAAAATTGGATTTAAGAGACGAATTTCGTCTCGGGTTCCTCCGCTGTATGCCGGCGATACCTGGTGGAGCTTAACGAAAGAAACCTTGCAGCACGTAATTGATTATACAAGTAAGCAGCCTTACTTACTGAATAGAATGAAATATACTTTTTGTGCAGAAGAGATGTATTTTCAAACGGTAATTATGAATTCGCCTTATGCCACAAATGTAGTCAATGATAATTTGCGCTACATCGACTGGACATCGGGTCGTAGCGTAAGTCCTGCTCATCCGGCTGTATTAGACAATACAGACTTCGATAAAATGAAAAATTCTACTGCTCTTTTTGGAAGAAAATTTGAATCACCGGTATCAGACAAGTTGAAGCAAATGTTGAAAAATGAAAAAGCGTTGAAGAAATGATCACCATTAATTTGCAGAAGCTTTTCAAT
>JAQBNS010000012.1 GCA_028288405.1 Chitinophagaceae bacterium | reverse complement strand
TCCCAAGCCACCCGGCCTGTCACTGGTGAAAAACAACCTTTTTCCGTCTGAAGAAATCGTAGCGGCACTTTCAAAAGTATGCTTTCCATTTACTTTTCCTTTGATGGGCTGAGGATCGGTCAAGGAGCTGTCCGGGTTAAATATACTGTAGTAAATATCACCGCCACCATCGTGGTTATAGATAAAAATTTCCTTTCCATTTTTCGAAAAACCTATTCCGGCTTCGTTGTATGGCGTATTGATATTTTCCCCCACACTGATTGCCTTCTGCCATACACCATCCACGTGATAAGAAATATAAATATCTTCGTAGTAGTCATCGTTTTCATCCAACTCTCCACCCACCGACTCCTTGCGGCGCGAGGTGAAAATCATACAAGACTCATTGGTAGAAATAATGGGAGCGTAATCAGGATAAGGACTATTGATCTGGTCGCCTAGATTTACGATCTCCAGGTTACGTTTATTCGCAATGTACAAACGGCCATTGTTGCATTCCTGGATTTTCCGATCCAGCCATGCTTTCTTAATGGGATCAATGTCACTAGCGAGTTCACGAAATTTCTTATAATTTACTTCCGCCTCGTCAAAACGATGAGCAAATTGGTAAGCCAAACCCAAGTACTTATAAAAATCTATTTCCGGATTTTTTTCTTCGTTTAATACTTTTTCCAGATAAGGAAGTGATTTGTATTTGTAATTGCCATCCAGGTAGAGAATACCTATTCTGTAATTCGTTTTGAGGTTATCCGGATTCAAGGCATAAGCCTTCTCGTAATTATCTAAAGCCTCTTTGTGTTTATTGAGTTTAAACAAATGATCCGCTTTTTTGATAAAGTCTGCTTCATTCTGAGCCAAACATTGGGGGCCATCTAATATGATAAAAAGTGTTGCAGCACAAAAAAAACAAAACCTCATATATTACTATTCTAAGAGAAAGATAGTAAATGACAGAATTTTAAACAATTAATTAGACGAATACTCAACTAAAAAATCCAAAAAACTGAATTAACTTACCTTCGAAAGTCGGTCGATGTAAAACCTATGATTTATTTCTGCGTATCAATACAAACTAAATCTGCCCTAATTGGCAGAATGGTCGAACGAGTAACCATGAAAATCCAAAATATAAGATTATTATACTTTTTTTTCATGCTGTCCATTTTTACTGGAGCAGTAACGCAATCATCTTATGCCCAAGAACTTCCAGCAGATCAACAGTTGGTTTTGGTAGCAGATGAAATGTATAATTTCGGTGACGTGAAAGATGCCTTGGAGGTATACGTCCAAGCATTAGAAATGAATCCTAAAAATGAACGGGCCAACTTCATGGCCGGTAAGGCCTACCTGACTACCACTCAAAAAGACCTGGCGCTCAAATACCTGCTTAAGTCTTATGAATTAAATCCAAATGTCGCGGATAACATTCTTCTATTAATCGGTACTGCTTACCATTTGAATTACGAATTTGATAATGCCATTTCCTATTACAATCAATACCGCACTAAAATCATCATGAATGTAGAGGGAACCAAACCTTTTGGCGAACAAGACAATTCCAGTGAAGAGAAAAAAATAGAGCGAAAAATCTACGAATGTGAAAACGGTAAGGTTTACATTAAAAAGCCGTTGGACATCGAGCTATTCAATTTGGGAGAAGGTGTCAATTCTGAATTCAAAGACTATGGCCCCATCTTAAATACAGACCGTTCCAAAGTGTATTTCACTTCTCGCAGGAAAGGATCTACCGGAGGGAATAAAGACAACGACAACGAATTTTTTGAAGATGTTTATCGCTCAGACAAAACAGGTAATGTATGGGGAACTGCGGTTAATCTTGGATACCCTGTGAATAGCGACCTGCACGAATCCTGTATTGGCATTTCAAGCGATGAACAGGAACTTTTTTTATACATCGACAACGATAAATACAAAGGCGATATTTTCTATTGCAAAAAAGACAACAAGGGAAATTGGGGCTTGCCTAAATCATTGAGCAAACAAATCAATACACCCGATTTCATTGAAAATTCGATGAGTCTTACTCCTGATGGTAAAACACTTTTCTTCTCCAGCAATAAAGCCGGTGGATTTGGAGGACAAGATATTTATGTCAGCAAAAAAGATCCTAAAGGTGAATGGGGAATCCCTGTCAATCTAGGCTCTTATTTGAATACAGAATACGATGATGAAAGTCCTTTCTTAGATAAAGATGGAAAAACCTTATACTTCAGTTCTAAGGGACATAGAGGAATGGGAGGATTTGATATTTACAAAAGCCATTACGACAGTACCACACAGATCTGGTCCAAACCAGAGAATTTGCTTTACCCTATTAATTCTACCGAAGACGATACCTACTTTATTCTTTCGAGTGATGGAATTTATGGTTACTTCTCTTCCAATAAAAATATAGGATTGGGCGATGCCGATATTTACCGTTTCAAAATGCCAGATCAGAACATAAAAGATCCGGTATTTAAAGTGGATTCTGTTACGTTTACACTGATTGATCGGGATAGTCTGAATAAAAACGCAAACGAATACACCTTCCATATTAATGTTACCGATAAAGAAACCGGCCAGACGATAGAAGCTGAAGTTCAGGTGATCGATACAGAAGACGATAAACTCCTCGACCAGTCGGTGAGTACCAAAGGGTTTTATGATAAAAAACTAACCTTTACCACCAAGACAAAACTTGTCGTTTCTATTAAAAAAGAAGGCTACATATTCCAGGACATTAGTATTAAAATTGATCCTGAGTCCAAGCAAAATCGTACCGTTACACGCACCATCACGATGGAGAAGCCGGTAGTGGGCAGCAAATATGTTTTGAGAAATTTGTACTATGATTTTGACAAAGCGGATTTACGAAAAGAATCTCATACAGAATTAAACAACTTGCTTCGATTACTGCAGGACTCTCCGAATATGAAGATTGAAATCGGTAGCCATACCGATGATTTGGGAAGCAAAGAATACAACTATAGCCTTTCACAACGCAGAGCACAAAGTGTAGTAAACTGGTTGTCTGAAAAAGGTATCAGTGCCTCTCGCCTGATTCCTAAAGGTTATGGGGAAGATGAACCATTGGTGTCAAACGATGATGAAAAAGAAGGTCGAGAACTGAACAGACGTACCGAAATCAAAATTCTTTCTAAATAATACAAACTACTTGCCCGTCTAATTGCGTTAATGCTTAAAGACACGCTTATGATTTTTATAAAAAGGGCAATGATTTATCTTCTGTATGTACTGGCATTGATTCCACTCTATTTTATAGTGGCATTCTTGCTGTCTTACATTCCCTACAACCGTTCATTTACCAGTGAAAAAGAACATCCTATCCTTGTTCAGCTTCATTCCAATGGCGTACATACTGATATTTTATTACCTGTAGAAAACTCGATTTACAACTGGCATTCCTTCTTACCGGATATCCCGGCCGAACACAACGTAGTAGCTTTTGGGTGGGGAGATAAAGGATTTTATTTGAATACCCCTACCTGGGATGACCTTACTTTCTCTACCGCCTTTAAAGCGTGCACAGGTTTAAGCACAACAGCCATGCATGTTTCCTATTATAAAGGAGCACTTCGTCCGTCCGAACATACGGTGTCTGTGTTTATCAATGCACAACAGTATCAAAAACTTGTTGACTACATTCAAGCTTCTTTTCAACACGATGCCAATGGAAAGCTACTGCTGGTAAAGCATGATCCTCGTTACTACAGTGGCCAATTTTATGATGCGAAGGGACGCTACAGCCTATTCACCTCGTGTAATTCATGGGTGAATAAGGGATTAAAAAAATCAGAATTAAAAACCTGTTTATGGACGCCGTTTGACTGGCCGCTATTGAACCCCTACAAATAACAGAAAGAGAAAGAGAGCGGAGAAACAGTGTATTGATATACGATTTCTTATCCTCGGCCTATCGGCCATGTAATGAAGTAATTTTACTTTTCAGTACACAATTGTTGTTCGATTGTTTCAACACTTTTAACTACCGTAGGAACCAAGCGATCGACAATATGAGTTTCTAATTCATACACGCGCGCATCTGTTGTTTGCACCTTCAGGTAAGATTGTGTAATCGGACGAATGATCATGGAATTGCATAAGTTACGCGACAACTTGCTTTCCACTTTGAAAATAAAACAATCATCCGAATTTACCTTAAAACTTTTTGTATTACCCGTTACCACAATAGCATTATCAGAGGTTGGTAAAACGCTTACGCCATAATCGCCGAAGTCTCCTCCAATTGTTTTTGCCCAATTGACCTTGCCGTCGTTGCGTATATTGAGCAAGTAAATATCTTCTACATGACTGCCGAAACTATTGGTATAGCCTGAAATAATAAAACCACCGTCATTCGGCATCTTCTTCATGTCCAACATGTACTCCGCGCCAATCTCTCCATACGATTGACTCCATTCTATTTTTCCGTCTTTGTCAGCCTTCACAAGAACAAAATCCATATCTCCCACACCGAAGTTAAAAGAATTACCCCCGACCAAAAAACCTCCATCTGAAGTAGATACTGCAAAGCGTCCGTAGTCTGTCAGCAAGGCTCCGTATGTTTTAGCCATCAAAAGTTTACCTGTAGCGTCTATCTTCACCGCCAAGAAGTCCCATTCACCGGAACCAAAAGAATTGGTTTCCCCCCCCATCAGGTAAGAGCCGTCTGCCAGTTGCTCTATGTTGTATAAATAATCCGTCAGGTTTCCTCCGTAAATTTTTGACCATTCAAAATCTCCCGATGCAGAAATCTTCACCAACATCACATCGGCATTTTTTTCTCCGTTGATATTATTAATCACTTCACCCAATAGCATGTAGCCACCGTCTTTGGTAGCAATTATGGAGTAGCCATACTCACTTCTATCTAAGCCATAGTAGCGAGACCATAACGTATCACCCTTAAGGTCTATCTTGATCAAATAAATATCGAAGTAGCTGTTTTCAGAAAAACTATTGGAATAGCCCAATAACAAATAACCTTGACCGTCTTGAGACTTAGCAACAGAACGTCCATAATCTTCCTTCCCACCACCATAGGTTTTCGACCATTCCAGCTTGCCCTCGCTGTCATTCTTAATGACGTACATGTCAAAGTTACCTGCACCAAAACTCTCTGTATAACCTACAGAAAGAATTCCTTTATCATCCGTTTCTATGCTGGAATACAAGACATCTTTCTTGCCACCGCCAAAAGTATATTGAAAATGCTTACTTGGAGATTGAGCCCATAGTTCTTGACTTGCAGCACTGATTAGTATGATCACTACCAGAATAATCTTCTTCATAAATTTTTGCTATAAAAAACGAATCAGGACTAAGATCCTGATTCGATATTCTTTTAATTCTTATTTTTTAAATCCTAATACGCTGACGCAACAATCGGTCTTATTTTGATTGACGGGTGTATACTTCAGGTAATAAATTCCGGTGGCTTTGCATTGATAAGCGATAACGGAATAAAGCTTATTGGATTTCTTATCGAGATTGGATGCAATTTCTTTTCTTTGAGCATCGTACATGGTCACTTTCACTGTGGCGTCAGGACCAGAACTGCTGCATACCGCAATCATATAATTGGTATCACGACTGAACACATAAGAATACTCCGTTTCAGCCCCTATTTGTTCCATTTTATAGGTTTTCAAAAAAGTATAACCCTCACTGATTTTCTGAATACATGCATCGGGTTGGCATTGTGCAGATACCTGAACAGACTTCAGGGACAACAGCACAAGTAGCAAAACAAAACAACTGTATTTTTTATTCATAATTCCATCTCCTTGTTAATAAACAATATGCCTATACAATTTACGAAGTTTAGACATTTATTTAATGACGCTATTGCGGATATTCTCCACATTTTTAGTGATCTCGTAAATATCGTCCTCTGTGTAATGAACAGTGCTTTCGCTCTCACTTTCAAAAGTAAGAACGCCATTCACTTCCTTTACTTTTTGTTCCTTTACCTCGTAAGTGATGGAAACTTTATTAAAAACGGCTTTTAAGGGACCTAACCGATCTACCAGAGCATTGATCTTGGGGTCATAATTATAATTATCCAGCATCAGGTAAATTTGTTCAAAAGTAACTTTTTGTTCCGCTACACGGTCCATAAGTGCCTTATTATTGGTTTTACCGGCAATTTTGCAAGAAAGGTGCAAGGCCTCGAGCCAGCCACCTGTTAAAATCAATACGCTCTGTTCTGAGCGTTTCTTTTCGTACAAGTAATTGTTGATGTCTTCAAAATTACGGGTGGTTAAGTAAAGCAAAGAATCAATATTATTGGCATTTAGCGCCAGCCGTTTGATTTGCTCAAAATTATAAAATTGTCCTATTCCCAGTTGATCCGATAAATCACGGAGTGCGGTAATGTAACTGATAGCATCGGCGGTGTGGTTGTACAATGAAATGTAACCTAAGTCTGTACCGTAAACGCCAAGATTCAACGCTTTACTAAAGTTGCTTGTATAGGTGGATTGATTGGCGGCATCATTCAACAAACTCACATCGTAGTGCTTGTTCGTTTCCTTGATTAAAAAGGAAATTTCTAAAGGAGAAGGAATAGCCTTGATGAGATCACCTATTACTTCATCTCCAATCTTCTTGTGTGGTACAGCCATGGAATCAGCCATGTCCAGTAACAACTCTTCATTCGATGCTTCTTTCTCTGAGCCACAAGAAGAAATAATGGTGCAGAAAATACCTAAAAGAATAATTTTTTTCATAAAAGACTCCATCATATAAAACCAAAGGGCATAGAAGCTCTTTAGCTTAAACGGCAAATAGTAGGTCAGGTTTCAATCACCTGTTAATTAATTTCTTTAGTTTTTTAAACCCGTCAAATATACGTGCATAAAAATCAAAGTAAAGCATAATGAACATGATTAGTACCATAAACCAAATGGTCATGACATTAAACCAAAAGGTAGGCACTGTATGTTTAAACATAACTTTCACAGGAGAGAAGAAGTGCGTCCTGTAGTCGAGTGCTCCTTGTGTATAGATGGGAGCGAAATAAATGTATTCTGTCTTAGGTATCAAACGCCCTTTGTAGACATCAGCCTTCTGTGCATTGTTTACATTTCGCACGTACTCTGCAAGATTCTCATTGTAGTATTCATCCTTCAATCGAAGGGTGTAGCCTTCTCCGTATTTATTGTCCAATGCGGTAACCAACTTGTCTTTTTGTATAGCTGTCTGGTTGTACAATAGATTCAACACTTCATCCAGTTGTGCCAAGTAATATTGTAGTTTTTCGATGTTGTTTTGATTCACTTCTGTAAAAATAACATCCAATTTCTCATACTCATGTTTAGGAAGCTTTAGCAACTTGGCATAATCCCTCACAAACAATACCGCCGGCCTGTAATAGTAATTGATGTCCTTCTTATCAATTTTATTCTTAATCAACTTTTCACCCAACTGTTCGAGGCCGGATCGCAAATGAGGAATACCGTATACCGTATTGAACTGCGCGATATGTTCTTTTTGCTCCAGGCTAAAAAAACGTTGATTGAATTTATTCTCTGCGAACTGGTGAACAGAAATTCCTTCGTAGGCCCATCTTGAAATCATGGCATCAGCAAGCAAAGGGACGTTCGCCGTATTCTTAACCGTGTCATTGATCTTATCGAAGCTAAACATAGCCCCACTTAATATCATCTGAGGAATCAATAAAATCGGGATGAGGATGTATACTGTGATGGCGGAATTGAAAGTAGAAGAAGCATTCAATCCAATAAGATTAGCACCACACGATACGGAGAACAACATCAGCCAATACGGAAGAAACATTCCTTTTATTTCCAGTATAGAATTTCCAACTGCCACAAACAAAGCCGTTTGTAAAGCGGATAACGCGAATAGAATAAGTACCTTTGAAAACAAATAACTCATTCGACTGAGATTCAAAAACTGCTCCCGTTTCAAAATCTTTTTGTCTTTGATGATCTCCTCCGCGCTGACACTTAAGCCCATGAACAATGCCACGACGATCGACATCAAAATAAAGGCCGGAATATTATCGTTTTTCCTAAAGATATAAGCGGTATTCTCTGCGGTGTTGTTGTATCGGATAATGAAAGCTAACACAAATGCCAATAAAGGGGCTTCCAATAAGTTGATGACTACATACTGCTTATTGCTGAGTTTTGCTTTCACATCTCTCGCCACAAACACCACAAACTGTTTCAGTCGTGATGTTTTCTTAGGCACATTGATGTGCACATTCCACAAATCCGTTAAAGGTTTGAAAGAGAATTTCTCTTTGAACGAGTGGTACCATTGCATGGGGTTGGTTTTCCGTTTGCCGGTAAACTCACCAAATTCATTTACCACTTGTTCTTCTATGATATCAAACAGTTGTTCCGGATTCACATTGCCACACGTGACACAATAGCCACTTTGGCTATCGGCTTGCCTGGCCATTTGTTTAAAATAAGAAATAGCTTCAATCGGATTGCCATAAAAGATTTGATAGCCTCCGGTATCTAATAAAATAAATTTATCAAACATTTTATAAATGTCTGATGAAGGTTGGTGAATCACAACAAAAATCAACTTGCCTTTGTAGGTTAACTCTTTCAGTAAGTCAATTACATTTTCCGAATCCCTGCTTGACAAACCGGAAGTTGGTTCATCGACAAAAAGAACGGCCGGTTCGCGAATCAATTCCAATGCGATATTCAATCGTTTACGTTGTCCGCCACTGATTGATTTATTGAGAGGATCTCCTACTTTCAAATCTTTGATATGAGCCAAGCCAAGATCACTCAATGTTTTGTTGACCCTTTCAATCAATTCTTTTCGAGAGATCTCACCAAAACATAGCTTAGCGCTATAGTATAAGTTTTCAAACACCGTCAGATCCTCTATCAGCAAATCATCCTGAGGGATGTAACCGATGAGACCTTCTACTGCTTTTTTATCTTCATAAATATTGAGTCCATTGATACAAACCGATCCTTTGTTTGGTCTTTCAGAGCCGGACAATACATTGAGCAAGGTAGTTTTACCCGCACCACTGGAGCCCATGATACCGATGAGTTTGCCGGCGTCCTCCGATACGTTGATGTCTGTTAATCCAATTTTATCATTAAAAAAACGGTATTCAATACCAATGGCGTTAAACGACAGTTTAACTTCTTGAACAGCGCTTAAGAAGTGCGCCACAATATCAGAATAAAAAAAAGTAGCACCTGATTTCAACTTGATGGTACTTCCATTAGAAAATAAAACCGTATCTCCAGCCTCTGTCTTAATCCCGTTTAATGTGCATTCTTCTTCCGCGAAATAACGAAAAAGGTACACTTCAACACTTGGAGCACGCATGAATAAAAACGTTCCTTTACTGTGCTCATCTAATTTTACAAACTTATTTCCTTCTTGAAATTTCTTTTCCTCTCCAATGATCAGCACATGTTCAGAATTCAGGTCTAATCCGTCCTCTGAGAGTACAAATTTTTCTAATACCTGAAAATCTTCCTCTGCTACATTGAATGTTTGAGAGACAGTATAAATGATTTGTTTTCTTTCCTCGTTGTAATTTTTATCGGCGTAGATGAGTTCTAACAATTCCTGCAGTACAAAAAATTTCTGCGGTTGCGTCAGCGTTTCATTAATTTTCTTACAAATGGCTAAGGTTTTAACAGAATCCCTTACGGATGTAAGTTTGACCGGAGCGTTAGTGCCACCGTCGCTCTTTTGTTTTTTTTCTTTACCAGCGCCTACACGTTCATCGTAGTAAGCGATGTATTCGTTGACTGAATCCTTATCTAATCTCTGAGCAAAATTATTGATCACATACTGTCTTTCCTTCTCCGTAACACCGTCACCTTGTTTAGTGATGATGGCGAAAAGTTGTGCCAGCGCTTTCAGTATTTCCTCACTCATAGAAGACTAATGCCCATTAATAGGTTTTATATTCAAACGGTATATTGACAATTTCAGAAAATTCCTCCCCGGCTTCCTGCATGTCTTCATCGTCTTTATCAAAATACCAGATTACCTTTTTGTCTGCTGTAATCTTCTCAATGATATTAAATATATCCAGAATTACCTTGGAAGAAGCGGTATTAAAATATTCCAGTTTCATTGCCAGGGCAGAACCTGCTTTAGCAGAAGAAGCATATTGCTTTAACCAGTCCAATACCGGCTTATAAAATCCAGCGGCATCCTCCGGTAGCGAGCGACCAGAAATCTCTAATACACCTGTAGACGGATCAAAATTAATATGGGGGGTGTCTTCTGTAGCTTTTATTGATAGTGCATCCATGGTTCTATTATTTTTTAATGTTTATGTTATTCATTCACTCTGGCGATTTTTGTTCGGAAACAAAAAAAGGAGGACTGATCGTTAATGGGTTCAAACGAATATTCTAATTTTTGTCCTGATTTTCTGGCGATGTCTACGAAGCCTAAACCGGCTCCACCCTTTTCAGACAATTGAGAATTTTTCAACATGTCTTTGTAGAGTACTTTCAAGCCTTCTTTATCCAGCGAATTGATTTGATCCAATCGTTCTTCCAAAGAAGGGATGAATGAATTTTCAATGGCATTTCCCGAAACAATGCTGTAATACTCCTGATCTTTAGCAATCATAAAAATAGAGCTGTTCCATAGCTTGTCTTCCGCTACTTTATCGGTGTGTTTGCAGATATTTTGCAAGCATTCCACCATCACATTAAACACTTTCTTTTTGGTATTGGATTCTTCTTCCATATACTCCAGGTTACGCTCTGCCATTAATAGCACCGACTTGGTAATCTCTTGCGTAAACTCTCCTTCGTATACTAAAATAAGACTATTGTCTACCATAGTTTTATGCAATTGGTAAACATACTTCATGCTACTCGTTCTGTTCATTATCTCGTCAGCTAATAATTAGGTAATCCTCAAAAAATCTTCCCCTCTCGTCAATAGCTTTAACGACAGGAACAATGAAAGGTTATGAGAAAAAGCGCAGAGAATGAGAACGGAGAAAGTTTTCCCCAATTCTTTCTTCGTTTTCATCTGATCAGTGCACAGAAGATACTCGCTGTAATTGTTTTAATTTGCGATGATTTTGTCGTAATTGTACGACTCTTCTTCTTTTTAAATTGATCAAGAGGCTAAACACATACATTTCCCATGACCGGTCAATTACCGTCTTTGTTTATCGGAAGCTATCCCGCTTTCACCAAATGTCCTGAAAGCAGGATGCCTGAATTTGCATTTATCGGACGATCAAATGTGGGAAAATCTTCTTTGATCAATAATCTGACAGGTTATAAGCAATTGGCAAAGACTTCTTCTACTCCTGGAAAAACGCAATTGATCAATTTATTTGAAGTCAGCAAATCATGGATTCTAGCTGACTTACCGGGTTATGGGTTTGCGAAAGTTTCAAAAACAAGTCGTGAGAAGTGGGATAAAATGACCAAGGATTACCTGCGCCATCGTGAGAATCTAGCCATGGTGATGTTGTTGATTGATTCCAGAATTCCCCCGCAAAATTCAGATATAGAATTCATCAATTGGCTGGGAGAAAACGGACTATCCTTTACGATTGCTTTCACCAAAGCTGATAAACAATCCAAAAATGCGACTGAAAAGTTGATCGGAGAGTACTGGAAAGTGCTTAAAACATCTTGGGAAGTATTTCCTTCACATATCATAACCTCTTCTGTGTCAGGAATGGGAAGGGATGGATTGATCGAATTGATTGAAATTGCGCGCTCAAATTATATGGAACAAGAATAAATTTGAGTATATTTTCTTAATGTCTTATTATTGTATTCTGTAAACCGCTCTATTATGAAAAAATTGATTCTTCTGTTCGTGTGTACTGTTTGGGTAACTCTTCACGCCTCAGCACAAACTGCCCCTTATTATGGACCTCCTGAAGGCAAGGTAGTACCTGTAGCTGAATATTACGAAGGCGGTAAGGATGCCTTTTACAAGTTCATCAGCGATCACATTGTATACCCTGTTAATGCGAAGCGTAATCGTATACAAGGAGAAGTAATCCTCACTATTGACCTGACTGCAGATGGTAAAGCAACCAATGCCAAAGTGGTAAAGAACATAGGCGGCGGATGTGGCGAAGAAGCACTTCGTGTAGTAAAGCTGATGAAATTCAAAGCTTCCGGATTTAGCACCAGACAAAACGTATCGGTCTACTACAGACTATAATATTGTATCAACAAAAATTTATAAATACATCTATTTTCATGGAATTAAGAGAAATTGCAGCAGTTACAGGACGTGGTGGACTCTTTAGAATAGTACAACCTACCCGCACCGGAGTAATTCTGGAAAGCATAGACAGTAATAAGACTCGCCTGGTAGCGAACGGTAATGACCGCGTATCTATCTTGAATGAGATTTCTATCTACACGACAGATGCTGATGGTTCTAAGCCGTTAGAAGTTGTTTTACAATCGATCAAATCTAAGTTTGACGATAATCTGCCTGTCGGTCCGAAATCGGAACCACAAGAGCTGAAAACATTCTTGAGCGGCGTATTGCCTGAATATGATGACAGCAGAGTATATGTTTCTGACATTAAGAAACTCGTAACCTGGTATTCTATTCTTCATGCAGCTTATCCTGAATTACTTTCTGCAAAGAAAGAAGAGAAGAAAGAGGAAAAGAAAGAAGCTAAAAAAGAAAAAACAGAAAAGGCTGAAGTAGAAGAAACAGAAGCAGCGGAAAAACCCGCAGCCAAGAAAAAAGCGGCGGCGAAAAAGGCAGCGAAGTAAATACAATAAAAAAGGAGCTTGACGCTCCTTTTTTATTGCTCGGTATTTTTTCCGCCGAAATAAAACCGCAAGCCCACCGTAATCAGATTATGAAACTTTGGTGTGGTATTGGAGACCTGGCTATTGAAGCGGACCAGAGAATACTGATAACGCATCACTAACGAAACATTATCCATAGGAAAGAATTCTACGGCAGGAGCAATCAACACATTCAACAAGTCATCTTTGAAAGCAGGCGTTTGATAACCGTTGCCCACATCTATTTTTTCGTTGACCAATAGTGATGGTGTGATGCCTAGTTGAAAACGAAAACGCTGATGAGCCTCGAAAGACAAGACCAAAGGAATATCGATGTACTGCATTTTCCATTTGAAGTACAACACAGAGTCTTTGGGCGAAGTACGGCTTCCTTTTTCCATAAACTCAATACCTAATAAAACAGACCAGCGCTTATAAATAGAGCGCTCCACACCTAAACCGAGCATGTAGCCGGGCTTATGAAAACCGCTCAGTTTATCGCCATCGATCTGACAGGCATTTGCTCCGCCGGTGATGATTCCTTTGAATGATTGCGCCTGCACTTCATAGCAAAGTAATAATGCACAAGTGATCAGAATAACCTTTAATTTGCCTTTGCCAACACTAAGAAGATGAGATACCATAATTTATAATTGTATGAACGATCTGCTTTCTAAAATTAATGCCTTGGACACAACTACTTCGTGGAATGAGGAAGCCATTTACGGTATCATCCATCAAGGTGTTGCTGAACTATTGGCACGCGACGTGCAACAACTTTTTCAATTGTTGTACCGCATCGATGTCAAAGAGAATTTAGTCAAAGATGCTTTTCAACAGTCCGAACAGTCCAATGATGTGGCTGGTCGGCTTACTGATTTAATTATTATACGATTAAAACAAAAAGCGGAAATACGCCGCCATTATTCTTCGCAATAGATTTTTTATTCATTGGAAATTAGAGTCAATAACTATTGCATATAATAGTCTATTAAAATCTTAAAGCCTGGTGCGGCAGGCGTCCACGAAAAGAGCGAATTAAAGAAGACATCGGTTGGAATTAACTACATGTTGTTTAAAGGAAACACATGTCTTCTTTAATTGGTTTTCGTGGCGCCTTTTTCTTTGTTTCTTTTATTTTGGGCGAGCAAAAGAAAAGAAAAAGGATGGTACAAGAATTTAATCATCATTTATAAAACTGATCATATATACCATAAACAAGGTAACGTGTCTATAAAAGCATCGTAATTAAAATGAATTTCTTATAATCGGGCGTGCCCCTGCGGGTCGGGCTATCCGCTACAAGTCCTCGCTCGAAGCGATCCTTAGTCTATAAATAACCTTGTGCCTCGCTGTGGGCTTTTCGCTACTATCCCTCACGCAATTCATTCTTCCTATTTATCTATTTTTCTTTTCTTCTTCTATTATATGATCCAATAAACCATTTGCCGCACGATGCAGCATATTATACACTTCATTGAAACCTTCGATGCCACCGTAGTAAGGATCGGGCACATTGAGATCGTCTTGAGCTGTAGCGTCGAAAGAGCGCATCAAAAACAAGTGTTCATGCGGCGCTATTTTTTTTAATGCCTCGTAATTATTATCATCCATCGCTAAGATATAATCAAACGCATCAAAGTCTGTACGCTTGACCTGGCGAGCTTTATGTTGAAGAGTAACGCCATGAGACAAGCAGACTTCCTGTGCTCTCACATCAGGATTACTCCCTATATGATAGGCTCCTGTTCCGGCAGAGTCTAATTCAATAGATTGGATTAATCCTCTTTCTTTCACTAAATGAGCCAAAATTCCTTCTGCCATGGGCGATCTGCAGATGTTTCCAAGGCAGACCAACAGTATTCTTTGTACCTTCATAAAATTATAAAAAACTCTTTTCGGCGTTTGAGCGTATATATCAAACAAGTAGAAAATATATCTAAACTTTCTTAAAAAAGACGTTTACCATTTTTTACTTTTTTGTATCTACTTTCAAAGCTATTGTTTCGATATGGAAAACAAGTTTACGGATAACAAACCTTTTATAGCCAGAATATCGCTTTTATACATTTGTCTTTTTGCTACCGCTTGGCTTGCAAAAAGCCACGAATCGGTTTCTGTTGTTTTCAGCTACATTTCTAAAGCAGATATGGTAGAAGCTGCTCCTCTGGTCGTTCAAATGCTTAACAAATGGTATTTTATAGGCTTATAAGCCGATTGAGAGATTATAATCGCTATTTACTTGACTCTTCGGAGTTTTTTTTTGACCTTTATATAATAATTATTATCACCTAGTAATAATAATCCTTAAAGAACTACTCTTATTCAAACAACCTGGGAAATATTAGCCGAAAAAGGACTGAAAGCGACTCCTCAACGCATCATTATCTATGATACGTTAATGAACGAGCACAGCCATCCTACTGCGGAGACTATATACGAGCAGATTAAGATCGCACATCCTACTATTTCTTTGGCTACCGTTCACAAAACGTTAGAAACACTGGTTGAATACCAATTGGCAGATAAAGTTTCTACAGTTGAAGGCACCTACCGATACGATGGAAAGACAGAAGAACACCATCACATTGTTATTGAAGAAACAAATGAAATCATTGACTTCGATGATCAACAAATTGAAGCCTTATTAAAAGCACATCTCGCTCAAAAGAATATTGAGAATCTTGAAATCACGAATATATCCATACAAATTCGCGGTCGAAAAATAGATGCCTCCAAAACAATTACAATCAACAAATTTTAAACCCTCTAAAACAATTTCATTATGGCTCTTGTAGGAAAAAAAGCCCCTTCTTTCAGCGCACCCGCTGTTGTAAACGGAAACCAAATCGTTGAGAACTTCTCTCTTGACCAATTTCTTGGAAAAAAATATGTCGTATTTTTCTTCTATCCGAAAGATTTCACCTTCGTTTGTCCAACTGAATTGGTAGCGTTTCAAGAACGTTTAAAAGCATTTGAAGCATTGAACACAGCTGTCATCGGTTGTTCTACTGATACGGAGAACTCTCACCTGGCATGGTTAAGTCTTCCGGCAAACAAAGGTGGAATCGAAGGCGTTACCTACCCTATCGTTGCAGACGTTGCTAAAACAATTGCTGCAAACTTTGGTGTATTGGGTGGTGAGTACGATGTAGACGATAACGGTAACTTGATTTTCAAAGGCAACCCTATCGCATTCCGTGGCACCTTCCTGATTGACAAAGCAGGTGTTGTACGTCACGAAGTGATCAATGATCTTCCACTAGGTCGTAACATCGATGAAGCGGTAAGAATGGTAGAAGCATTGCAACACGTAGAAGAACACGGTGAAGTTTGTCCTGCAGACTGGAACCAAAAGAAAAAAGCAATGAAAGCTACATTGGAAAGTGTAAGTGAATACATGTCTAAATAAGGATTATAAACTTTAAAAAAAGGCCACACAATGTGTGGCCTTTTTTTTTACTCGTTGTCCGACAGTGTCAGGTCTTAAGACCTGACACTGTCGGACAATAGCAAACTGTTTGCGTTAACTATATCTGTCTTGCCCCTAAATCCCCTAAAGGGGACTTTACATTTACAATAAAAATATTTTCTACAGATATATTGTCCCTAAAGGGACAAGTCTTTTACTGACCACTGACCACTGTTATTTTTCGTCTTCTATATAATCCAGGTCCTTGCCAAATGTTTCTTCCAGACGAGACAAGGAATAAAAGGAAATAAGAATCAATAAGGCACTGATACTATAACTTGCCCAAAATACATTGGAACGAACGAAAATATAATCAAACACAAAAGCAATCAATACCAAAGATCCTCTGATAAAATTAGGTACGGTCGTAGCCACTGTGGCGCGCATGTTGGTGCCGAACTGCTCCGAACCTACGGTTACAAACATCGCCCAGAAACCTACTGAAAAACCTAACAATGTCACTGCCGAATAAAAAACCGTAGCTGATAATGAAATTAAGTTTAGGTTTAGGTACACCACAATAGATGCTGCGCATAAAATATAAAAAATAGTAAATGCTTTTTTGCGACTTTGCAACCATTGACTCAATCCTCCACTTGCCAGATCACCAAAGATCAAACCGGTGTAGCATAAGATCACACAAGTGCCCTGTTTGATAGGTTCTATAACACCCAATGTCTTGGCAATCTCCGGAGCTCGAGCCACCAATACACCAATTACAAACCAGATCGGCAAACCGATGAGTATGCAATGGAGGTACTTAAAGAATAAACGCTTATTTGAAAACAGGTAAAAGAAATTTCCTTTGCTCACACTTTTCTGATGGGCACGTTGAAAAATACCAGACTCAAATACTCCGATACGCAATAATAAGAGTGAAAGACCTAAGCCTCCACCTACAAGATAGGACGTTTTCCAACCTATGTTCCCCACCAAGCCAGCCACCACAGCACCTGTAACGCCTATCGATGCGACAACCATAGTTCCGTATCCTCTGTATTTTTTATCCATCGATTCAGAAACCAATGTGATCCCCGCACCCAACTCACCTGCTAATCCTACACCTGCGATGAATCGACAGGCCACGTACCAATTCATATCGGTTACAAAAGCATTGGCGATGTTGGCAATCGAATACACAAAAATGGAACCGAACAAAACAGACAGTCGCCCCTTCTTGTCGCCCAGCACTCCCCAGAAGATACCTCCTACCAGCATACCAATCATTTGTACATTGAGCAGGTATTGGAATTTTTGAAGGACTTCCGCCTCCGTTAATACTTCCTGAAAAATTGCTCTGATGCTGTCTTTCCCAATCACCAAAAAAAGCACCAGGTCATAGACATCTACAAAATAGCCCAGAGCGGCAACGATAACCGTTACATTGAATACATTCTTAAAAACTTTTTGTTCCATATTTAATTATTAAACCAGTATTAAAATTAATAAAACTTGGTAATTTATTAACTATTCATTCCAATAAATAGTGGACTCACTCTTTATAACAATAGAAAGGATAACATTTCGAACGAAAAGGCGTTTCTTCAGTTACCTTAGAGTTATTT
Source organism: Chitinophagaceae bacterium (assembly GCA_028288405.1). Taxonomy (GTDB): domain Bacteria; phylum Bacteroidota; class Bacteroidia; order Cytophagales; family Cytophagaceae; genus JACMQM01. The sequence continues at coordinate 43,029 of JAQBNS010000012.1, read as the reverse complement.
GTCGGTTTACTCCGGTAGAACTTCTATATTAAGTTTTTATTTGCGATTCAATCACAAGATTGCAATATGATCGTTACAGCAAACAATATAATCAAACCGGCTTTACATCTCCTTACATGGTGTATTCTTTTCATTTCTCCTTTTCTCATTGCAGATAAAGGAGTCACTGATAATAGTCGTATACTTATTCATTTCTGGGTTCCACTTATTGAAGGAGCAATTATATTCTATATTAATTATTTTTTTCTCATTGAGCAGATCTTATTCCTTAAACGTCAATACGTACTGTTTGTCGTATTAAATATTTTCCTGATTGTTTTCTTCCGACTAGATATGCAGCTCTTGAATCTAATTACGGTGCATGACACGGTGAAGCCTTTGCATGACCACAACCTTGTTAATGGGCACGAGGGGAAACACCGTTTCGAAGCCTTTGCCTTATTGAAGTCCATTCTCTCTCTTACGATACCTGCTATTTTTGCATTAGGTATCAAGTCAACTGAACTATGGAGGAAATTTGAATGGCAAAGAAAGGAGGTAGAGAACAAACATCTTCAATCGGAGTTGAAAAATCTAAAATACCAACTACAACCGCATTTCTTCTTTAACTCATTAAACAACATCTATGCGCTCATCGGTATTTCTCCAACTACCGCTCAAAAGGCAGTGTACAATCTCAGCAAGTTAATGAGGTATTTCCTGTATGAAACGAATCATGATAAGGTAGATTTATCTGTGGAGCTTAATTTTCTGAAAAAGTATATTCAACTCATGGAGCTTAGACAGGCAGATCATATTGTGACAAATTATAAACTGCAGGAGATTAGTCCCAAACTATATGGAATAGCACCTTTATTGTTGGTTTCAATTATTGAAAATGCCTTTAAACATGGAGTATCTGCCACTGAAAACTCAAAGATCTTTTTTGATTTGTCTGTTACTCATAACAGGCTTTTATTCAAATCCTTTAATACGAATTATCCTAAGGATTATACGGATGAAAGCGGTTCCGGGCTTGGTTTGGATAACTTGAAAAAACAGCTAGAACTTATTTATCCTGGAAAGCATGGACTTGAAACACAGATTGAGAACGACATGTTTGGTTTAGAATTATGGATTGACCTTGACAAACTAATATAAATACGACATGAAGCTCACTTGTATGATTGTGGATGATGAACCTTTTGCCTTGACTCTCCTGGAGAAGTACATCGCTAAAACAAGTTTTTTACAGCTCGTTCATCGGTGTAGAAGTGCAGTACAAGCTAAACAAATACTAACCACTGAAAAGGTAGACCTTATTTTTCTTGATATTCACATGCCTCAATTAACAGGCCTCGAACTATCCAAGACAGTTAGCAAAAACACGAGAATTATTTTTACTACCGCTTTCGATCAATATGCAATAGAAGGCTATAAAGTAAATGCATTGGATTACTTACTCAAACCATTTGATTACGATGATTTTTTTGCTGCTGTTACCAAAGCCAAAGACTGGTTTGAACTAACAGCAGGTAAACAGGAGATCGGTAAGGATTATATCTTTATAAGATCAGAGTATAGACAAGTCAAAATTATGTTGAATGAGGTATTGTATTTTGAAGGATTAAAAGATTATATCAAGATATGGCTGAAAGATAACCCTAAACCTATTTTGACTTTATTAAGTTTGAAAGCATTAGAAAAAGACCTTCCACCTTCTGGATTTATGCGTATACACAGGTCTTTTATCATCGCATTAGATAAAATTAAATCCGTTGAAAAAAATCAGGTTATTATTAATCAAACCAGAATATCCATTGCGAGACCCTACAAGAATATTTTTCAGAATTTCATGGATAACAACATGACGAGTCAATAAGGATTCACTAAAACAGGTCGATCTTCTACCTATTCCTGTCGATCTTCTATTACTTTTTTCGATGCCAAATGCGCTTACTAAGTTTATGAAAACAATTCATAAACATGATGAAATCAATCATTCAGGTAAGAACCTTCTGGCCACTTTTAGTATGGTTACTTTTGTTTAACCTTATCAGCAGTAAACTTCAGGCACAGGAGACTCTATCATTGTCGGGTATTGTAAAAGACAAATCGACAGGAGAAGCATTGCCATTTGCTACTATTCAAATCAAAGGCACCACTACAGGAGCGACAACTAATGTAGACGGATACTTTTTATTGAACGATTTGCCATCTGATACAAGCACTATCATCGTGCAATATCCAGGCTATGCATTTACTGAAATTAAATTGACCTCAGGTCATTTTAAAAGTGGCTTTAAAATAGAAATGGCTCAAGAAGTCAAGTCATTGGATGAAGTAACGGTGGTGGGTGTCAGAGAGCAAGTAACACTAGTGGACAGAGCCAATATAAGTACCATTAAATTAACGCCTAAAGTTTTAAGACAATTGCCAAATGTGGGTGAAAAAGACATCATGAGAGCTTTTCAATTGATGCCGGGTGTCGGTGCATCGAATGAATCTTCATCAGGTCTTTATGTAAGAGGAGGCACGCCCGATCAAAATCTCATTTTATATGATGGGTTTACCGTTTATCATGTCGATCACTTGTATGGATTTTATAGTGCCTTTAATTCCAATGCACTTAAAGATGTACAGTTGTACAAAGGTGGTTTCGAGTCAAGATTCGGAGGACGTTTATCGAGTGTTACGGAAATAACCGGTAAAGATGGCAATCAAAATAAATTCAATGTTGGAGCTGACTTAAGTCTTCTTAGCATGAACGCATTTGTTGAAGTTCCCATTGGTAAAAAGTTCTCCTCTTTAGTTGCATTCAGGAAATCTTATAGAGGGCCTATATACAATCAGGTGTTTGGCATGTTTAACTCAACTGGAACTGGTCAGTCTTCCGGAAGCAAAGGTGGATCAAATGCTACTGTCGCATCCTATTTTTACGACGTTAATGGTAAGTTCACTTATCGCCCTACTAACAAAGATATTATCTCACTTAGTATTTATAACGGAACAGATAATCTTAATAACAGTTCAGTAGCGAGGACTGAAGGTGTCAGTTCCAGTACATTTAGCAGTAGCAGTACCGATCTCACTAATTATGGGAACTTAGGAAGCAGTCTTAAATGGTCGAGGCGTTGGTCAGATAAGCTTTATGGAAATACGTTGTTTAGTTATTCTAACTATTACAGCGATAGGAATAACTCGCAACAGAAATCCATTACCGATTCTCTGGGAGCGACGAATAGCAGTAGCCAGGGATTGTTTGAAAATAATGATCTAAAAGACTACAGCTTTAAATCTGATTATGAATATGATTTGAAAAAGAATGTGCAGCTGCAGTTTGGCGGTTTCGGAACCTATTATGACATCAATTATACCTATGCACAAAACGATACAGTGACTATTTTAAATAGAAGTGATCAAGCTACTCTTTCAGGTATTTATGTGCAAAGTAAAATAGATTTGTTAAAGAACAGACTTCACGTTTTACCGGGTATGCGTTTGAGCTACTTTAGCACAACAGGTAAGCCTTATATAGAGCCACGTTTATCTGCTTCTTATGATCTTACAGAAAGATGGACGTTAAAAGGTGCTATAGGCCGATACAACCAATTTGCAAATCGTGTCACTCGTGAAGACATCCTTTCAGGCAGTCGTGATTTCTGGTTGCTTTCCGGTACAGGATCTGTCCCTGTTAGTTCTGCTAATCATTATATCTTAGGTGCATCTTATGAAACCCCTAAATATTTGTTTAGTGTGGAAGGATATTATAAAACATTAAGTAATCTTACCGAATACTCTCTGAGATTTAATCCGGTTGCAGGAGGTGGTGGAGTAACTTATAACGAGAACTTTTACAACGGCAAAGGATTTTCCAGAGGAGTCGAATTTTTAGCACAAAGAAAAGTAGGAAAGTTTCAAGGATGGGTTAGTTATACCTTGAGTCAAACCATGAACAATTTTTCCATCTATTCTTCCAACTATTATCCTGCCTCACAAGACGTCACTAATGAATTTAAAACAGTGTTTCTTTACAAGCTGAAGAAATGGAGTTTCTCTGCGACATGGATTTATGGAACAGGCAAGCCGTACACTGCACCATCCGGTGGATATAACGTTACCCTTCTTGATGGTTCAACTCAAAGCTATTATACCGTTACAGCAAAAAACGGGCAGCGCTTGCCTGCTTACCACAGAGCGGATCTGGCCGTTAACTATATCTTATTTGGAGGCAAAAAGGAAAGACGAGAAATCGGATACATCGGGCTTTCAGTATTCAATGTGTATAACAGAACCAACGTGTGGTATAAGCAATATGCTATCACAGACGGTCAAATCACTCAAACCAATGTCAACTATCTTGGTATTACTCCAAACATAACCTTGTCTTTCAAACTTAGATAACATGGAACGATCAACCAGAACAAGACTCATAACCATTCTCCTTGCTGTTACATTCATTGGTATATTAGTAAGCTGTCAACAAACAGATGATGGAGACTTTACCGATTATGCCATCCTTCAAGGGTATATTCAAGAGGGGCATTATTTTACCCTTACAGTAAGCCGGCAAGTTCCATTTGCCGATGATGTAACTTATTCTTCGGATGATATTAATAATTTAATAATCAGTGTGGATTATAATAGCAGCACGTATGTACTAACTCCTTTAGGAAATGGAATGTATATCGATAGTAGTATCATTGTAAACGAAGGTGATACGTATCATTTATCTTTTGTTTTTAACAATCAACAAGTATCTGCTATTACAACCGTGCCATACAAACCTGTGAATTTCCAATCATCTGTCACAGAATTAGAAGTGCCACCGCAATCAGGAGGACAAGGTCCACCGCAAGGTACGATACCCGAACCGGTAATCTTAACGTGGAATAATACAGATGCTACCTATTATATAGCAGTTATTCAAAACATGGAAACAAATCCAGTTCCAATTACAAGCGGCACCACCAGCCAAAATGAAAAAAGATTTCGCACACCGCCAACAGCTTTGAATACCAGTGAAATCAGGCCATTGGATTTTACCTATTATGGCATGCATAGAATCATTTTATACCATGTTTTACCTGATTACGCTTTCCTTTATACACAAAACAATAGTAGTTCCCAAAACCTTACCAGTCCATCTTCGGCTATTACAAACGGGTATGGGATATTTACAGGATTAAATTCAGACACTTTATTTATCGATGTCAATCAACCCTGATATCAATGGTTTCAAACACTATACTACGGGCAACTATTTAATCAACCTGAACTTAACGGTAAAAAAATCAGCCGTTCGATTCCATAAAATGAGTCAGGAGCAAGGAGGTATGAGCGAAGAACTTTCGTACCTCCTTGCTCCTGGCTCGTCCCCCGCTTCTTAGAAAGTAAATCTGATTTTATATAGTTTAAGACACTTGTATGATCCCCATCCTGGCTTTAGTACTTTTTTAATCAAAACCCGATGCTGCCTGAGACTTATTTATTAACTTAGTCCTTAGAATTAATCCGCAGTAGCATCGCATGTCTTTACTTTACCATTTAGGAATCTACCTGTATAGCGCATTGCTTTTTGTATTGGCCATTTTTGGTCATAAAAAAGCAAGGTTATGGGTCAATGGCAGAAAAAATTGGCAAGCGCGATTACAGGAAAAATTCAAGAACGTGTCTTCTTGTGTATGGTTTCATTGTGCTTCTTTAGGAGAATACGAACTTTCTGTACCGCTGATAGAAACGCTAAAAAAACAATACCCTGACAAAAAAATATTAGTTACTTTCTTTTCTCCATCAGGATATGAAGTAAAGAAAAATGACACTACCGCTTTTCACATCGATTACCTGCCTGTCGACAGTGCATACAATGCACGTGTATTTATTGATATTGTAAAACCGGAGACCGTACTATTTGCCAAATATGATTTCTGGTATTACTACCTCAATATACTCCATCGCAAAAAAATCCCTACTTATGTGTTCTCTGCAACCTTCAGAGCATCACAAGTATTTTTTCAATCGTATGGAGGTTGGTACAAACAAATGTTAGGCTGTTTCACTCAGCTTTTTGTTACCAATGAAGAATCCAAGCAATTGCTTCAACAAGCCGGCATTCATAACGTACTCGTGACTGGAGATAATCGTTACGACAGAGTTTTCTCAACAGCTAAACAAAACAGAATATTTCCACTGATAGAAAAATTTAAAGCCGGTCATCAATTATTGATTGCGGGAAGTACCTGGCCTGAAGACGAAGTAGTATTAGCCGATCTCATCCATACGAACGTCACTTCCTTAAAGTATGTGATTGCACCACATGAAATAGACGCAGCCCATTTGCAACAACTAGAGCAAAAGCTCACTGTAAAAAGTATCCGCTATTCACTCCTCAACGAACAAACCGTATTAGATGACATCACAGTGATCATCATCGACAATATAGGTATGCTTTCTTCTTTGTATAAATATGGGAACATCGCTTACGTGGGAGGAGCATTTAAACAAGGTTTGCATAATATACTGGAACCTCTGTCATTTGGACTACCCGTACTATTCGGACCGCACTATAAAAAATTTCCCGAAGCATTTGATTTTATAGCCTGTGGAGGTGCATTCAGTATTGATAACTCTATGCTACTATACAATAAAGTAAGCGAACTACTTTCTGCGGATGTACAAAAAAACATTAAACTAATCAATGCGGCAGAAGTAGCGAAACACATAGGAGCTACTGAAAAAATAATGAATTTTATTTCATGGAAGAATTAGAGAAAGGCGTAGTTGTTAAATCAACCGGCTCATGGTATGCTGTTCGTAAAGGCGATCACACCGTAGTGCAGGCCAGACTGCGCGGCAAATTTAAAAACCATGGGTTAAAAGTGACGAATCCTATTGCTGTGGGAGATGTTGTAGCGATCAATCAGGAAGCGAAGAACGAGACCTATACCATTGAAGACATTACCCTTCGTAAAAACTACATTGTTCGCCGGTCCACACGCAAATCAGCTTTTGGTCACTTGCTGGGATCGAATATTGATCAAGCCATTCTTATTTTCACTTTAGCACAACCGCGCACATCCTTAGGTTTTGTAGATCGTTTTCTGATCTCTTGTGAAAGCTTTCGCATTTCCGCTTTGTTGGTCATTAATAAAACAGATTTATTTACTGAAGAAGATTGGGAAAGCGCCAAAGGCTTTAAAGAAATATACAACCATGCCGGTTATCAAGTGCTCTTTGCCTCTACCCTAACGGGTAATGGATTAGATGATATCAAACAAGAATTAGGCAATAAGACCTCTTTGATTGCAGGTCACTCAGGTGTAGGAAAATCAAGTCTTCTCAATGTATTGTGTCCTGACGCAGGATTGAAAACGGCAGACATCTCTGCCTTTTCGAATAAAGGAGTTCACACCACTACCTTTGCTGAGATGCACAGCATCAACGAAACCACACATCTCATTGACACACCCGGAGTCAAGGAATGGGGACTCTACGAAATAAGAAAAGAAGAGATTTCTCATTACTACCCAGAAATGAGAGTACTCATTGGTGAATGTAAATTCCACAATTGCAAACATTACAACGAGCCTGGTTGCGCAGTAGTTGAAAAAGTGAAACAAGGAGTCATTCCATTAGCCAGGTATCAGAATTACCTGAATATTTTAATGGAGGAAGAAGACCACAAATAGAGAGTGAAGAGCGAAGAGTGAAGAGCGTTTATAATTTTTCGCTCTCCGCTCTCCACTCTTCACTCCTAAATACATTTCAGAAAATAGTAACAAAACTGCTTGCTACTAAAACACAATCGTTATCGTGTGTTCTGCTTCGTTATTTTTATAGGATACGGTAAAACCAGATACTTCGCATATTTTTTTTACGATGGGTAAGCCCAAGCCGATAGAATTTTTCTTCTCCCCTAATTTCACAAAGCGATCAAAAATCGTATTGACATCTCCATCCAATGGCTTTCCGGAATTTGACACTTCCATTTTATCCATGGTAATGTCAATAGAAATATACCCTTCATCAATATTGTGACGAATGGCATTTGAAATGATATTTGTCATCAGGATATCAATCAGCGATTGATTGCACTTGATCCAGACTGCGCCACTGTATTTTTCAATGATTACTATTTTCTTGTTTTCAATAATCCCGGAGAAGAAACTTACTAATTTTCTGGATACCGAAACGATGTCGACATTCTTCACTTCCGGAAACTGATTGTTATCAATCTGAGAAAGCAAAAGCAATCCTTTGCTCAATGAGGTTATTCTCTTCACTGCGTCCATTACACCACTGATATGATTCATGTCCTCTTCGTGCAAATTGGGAGACTGAATAATATTTTCTAAGTTATTCTGAATGATTGCCAAAGGTGTTTGCAGTTCGTGTGAAAAATTTTCATTGAACTCCTTTTGACTGCGGTAATCTTCATGAATTTTAGACGTCATCAAATACAAGTTATGAGACAACTGATCAAACTCTTTTATGTTGACAGGAGTGTATTGGACTACAACACCCGTTTTGACGTCATATGATTTCAAACGATCAAGGATGGAATAAAAGGGAGCCCAAACACGTACAGAGATCATGTTGTTGATCATCAATACACCGACCAGTAAGATCATAAACATAACCAAACCAACCGGCACAATGGAATCAATGAGTTCATCTTCTCTTTGTAGAGATTGCCTTATTTTTAAAATAAAGTATTGTCCATCGTGCAGGAATACACTTTCCAATTGTCTTTGTTTTGTTTTAATGGTAGTATCCTGTGAAGGCCTGACGGTACGGTACCTGTCGTATTCTTTATGCTGACCTTCTATCGTATGAATATAAAAATCCTTATTTAGTTTTAAGGAGTCAATCGCTCTCTCATAGCGTAAATTCTCAATGAGTATTACTTTTTCCTGGTGCAGTGCTTCGTCTATACCATCATTGATTACTTGTCGTATTGAAAAATAAAAAAAAAGAGAACCTACTGAAAACACAAACAAAGAATAGACCAGGTAATAGCGCGTAGATTTATCTAAGAGATTCATCAGGCGGTGAATTTATAACCAATTCCGTATACCGTTTTGATGTAATCGTGCGCACCTGCATCCATCAATTTCTTTCTGGTATTCTTAATGTGCGTATAAATAAAGTCCAGCGAATCGGCATTATCCATGTAATCTCCCCATACATGTTCAGCTAAAGAATCTTTAGGAATTACTCTTCCTTTATTGGAAATAAAATAGACAAGAATATCGTACTCTTTACCTGTTAAATTGATAGGCTTATCATTGACCAATACTTCTCTTGAATCGATGTTGATGGTAATTTCATTGAAGACTACCTGATTGGATCCTGAAAAATTTCTTCTGCGAACAATAGATTTTACGCGCGCATTCAGTTCGGACAAGTGAAAAGGTTTGACCAGGTAATCGTCTGATCCGATCTCTAATCCTACGATTCGATCTTCCAGAGAATTCTTCGCAGAAACAATGATTACCCCACCTTCTATTCCCTTGTTTTTAATTTCTTTGATAATATCCAATCCATTGCCATCCGGCAGCATGATGTCTACAATAAAACAATCGTAATCGTATACACCTATTTTTTCAATGGCTTCTCTTGTAGATCCTGCGCTTTCACAAAGATAACCTTCCGCACTTAAATAAGTGATGACGGATTTTCTCAGTTCTTTTTCGTCTTCAATAACCAGTATTTTCATAGAGTATAATTTACAATTAATTCATAAAAAAAGGTCACCGAAGTGACCTTTTTTTAAACCATTACAACATTACAAAACACACTACTAATCGACATTATCATGCAGGAACTTGTTGTTCCCTAAAATTTCATTGTCTTCGTTCAATTGAAACCTCGAAATGTTTCTTTCCGAAGAGTGCGGATAATCTGAAAGCGTGGTATTATTCCTTTTATAAGCCGGAATTTCCAACATTTGTTTGAACTCCTCTGGCGTCATACCAGACGAATTGGCGCTCAACGATTTTAATTTATCTTTTCTCTCGTTTAAACGATCAAATTTCTTTTGCATATCATTTTCGAATTCGTCCACCACTCGACTAGGATTTTGAGCAGATACGACCTTTTCTACTTGTTGCACCGCATCGCTATCCAAATCATGAATGATATACTCTTGTTTTTGTTCGCGTTTCGGTTCTTCCTTCGGTTCTAAATTGAACACGATTTGAGAACGCTCTTCCTGTTTTGGTTTTTCAGGTTCCGGCGTAAACAAGGAAGGATTCGGATTGAATGTTTTTTGTTTATAGATAATCGGTTCTTCTTTTTTAATGACCTTATCTGTTTCCAAATCGATTACTTTTCTTTGTTCCATTTCTTGCTGAATAGAAGTAGCCTCGTAACCGGTAGCGATTACTGTTACTACCAATTCATCATTCAATGCACTGTCTTCTCCGTAACCCCAGATCATGAAGGCGTCACTGGCTACCTCTTCCTGAATGTAATCTGTGATTTCAGAAAGCTCATCCATTGTCATGTTGGCTTGAGGACCGTATGTAACAGAGAATAAAATTTTACCGGCACCTTTTACATTTGTATTGTTCAACAACGGCGAATGCAAAGCCAATTCAGCCGCTTGTCTTGCTCTGTTTTCTCCGCTTGCTCTTCCTGATCCCATTACTGCGGCACCGGAATCTTTCATGACGGTTCTTACGTCTTCAAAGTCAATGTTCATCGTCGCATTGATCGTGATGATCTCTGCAATACTTTTTGCAGCCGTCAACAAAATATCATCTGCTTTACCGAATGCTTCTTTCAAAGACAGGTTGCCGTATACTTCTCTTAATTTATCGTTAACAATCACCAACACGGTATCGCAATATTGTCTCATTTCAGCGATACCTTGTTCTGCTTGCATGTTTTTTCTTTTTCCTTCAAAAGAGAAAGGAGCCGTAACGATACCTACAGTCAGGATATCCATTTCACGTGCGATCTTAGCAATGACCGGAGCAGCACCTGTTCCGGTACCACCGCCCATACCCGCTGTGATGAATAGCATTTTTGTATTGTCGCTCAAATACTCTCTGATCTCTTCTTTGCTTTCCATAGCAGAGTGTTTTCCGATTTCCGGATTTGCTCCTGCACCCAGACTTCTATTTCCCAATTGAAGTCTGTTGGGAATCGGACTGCTTTTCAAAGCCTGAAGATCGGTGTTAGACACCACGAACTCCACATCCTTAATGCCCATGCTGTACATATGGTTCACCGCATTGCTCCCGCCTCCGCCAACACCAATAACCTTGATGATGGACTTATGATGGTCCGGTATTTCAAATTGATAATTGTTTGATAACATATTTGTAGTTGTTTGGTTTCGGTAATAATAGTTGTTAGTTGTTAGTTGTTAGTTGTTAGTTGTTAGTTGTAAAACTATATCTTCATTTATTTTTATTCAATTGACATTCAATAAATGCTGATCACTGACAACTGATCACTTCTTTTACTAACTTTTAAAATCAGTATCGTTATAATCATCCAGCATAAAGCCTTTGATGCGTTCACTGATTTTCTTCGTGAAGTCAGACACTTTCAAAGAAGATTGAGACGTGCTCTTTTTACCTTCAGATACTTTGCCCGTTGATACTTCACTGTATTTGTTTTCTCTTTCATCGATAGACCAGAAGCCAGCCAAAACCAGGCCAATTGCTGTAGAATACATCGGACTCTTCACTTCTTCCAGTTTCGATTTGCCTAAGTGTTCGTTTGGATATCCGATTCTGACATCCAAACCTGTAATCAACTCAAATAACTGTTTCGCATTGGCTAATTGCGAACCACCACCGGTGATGACAATACCTCCGGCAATTTTATTGTAGTAACCAGAGTTTACAATTTCCATGTGAACCATTTCCACGATCTCCGTCATTCTTGCTTCGATGACCTGCGCAAGATTCTTTCTTGAAATTTCTTTATTCGGTCTGTCTTTCAACGCTTGAATGGAAATGATCTCGTTAGGCTTAGTCATAGAAGACATGGCAGAACCGTATTTCACTTTCAATTGCTCCGCTTGCTTTTGCATGACTTTGCAACCTTCTATGATGTCCGATGTGATGATGTTACCACCAAAAGGAATCACCGCCGTGTGACGAATGATGTTGTCGTAGAAAATAGCAACATCTGTTGTACCGCCACCGATATCCACCAATACAATGCCGGCTTCTTTTTCTTCTTTCGTCAATACAGATAAACTGGAAGCAATCGGTTCTAAGATCAACTCATCAATTTTGAGATTTGATTTATCGATACACTTCTTAATATTTTTGATGGCATTGGTTTGTGCAGTGATCACATGAAAGTCGGCTTGTAACCTCACTCCTATCATACCCACCGGGTCGTTTATTTTTTCCACACCATCTACGGTGTATACTTGCGGCATCACATGTATAATTTCGTTGCCCAAAGGGAAAACAGTTTTATACATGTCCATCGTTAACTGAGTCACATCGTCTACTGTGATTTCATCATCTCCGTTGTGACGTGTTCTCGAACCGTGGTGTACTGAACTGCGAATATGCTGTCCCGCGATACCGACGTTTACTACTTCTATATTGACACCTGATTGATCTTCTGCTTCTTTTACAGCTTTCACAATCGATTGCATCGTGCTGTTGATATTGGTCACCATACCACGGATCACGCCTTCTGATACAGCCGTTCCCATTCCCAGAATTTCCAGTTTACCAAATTCATTTTTGCGACCAACGATTGCGCATATTTTAGTGGTGCCTATATCAAGGCCTACTACCAATTCGTTATTATTTTTTTGCATAGCCATAAATTTTAATCACAAATTATTTGGTCTTTGTATTGAACGTTTACTGCCTGGTAGGCATCCCAACCACGCAAGGGTAATATCTCCTTAAAGAAGATGTTTAACTTTTTGAATTTAATATCTAAATCGTCCGGCTTACCAAACTTAATCTCATAATCACCGATCTGAGGGAATATGATAATGGTACCATCTCTTTGTATTTTTAATTCCGATACCTGAGCACTCCAGTGTTGATCGCTGCTGATGCGATTGAAGAAATCAACATACGATTTCCAATCTGCTGTTTTAACAAAAGCCGTGTCGCCAAACTTGTACGTATAATCACCTCTTACGATCAATGTTCTGCTGGTATACTTAGGAGATACCGCAATGAGTTTTCCGTTAGGCAAAAGGTATTTATCGTTCATGCCGTTGTGGTAAATCCGGGCTAAGGGTTTCACCTGGTGCACTTCTATTTTTACTACTCCGGAGTGATTCTTAAAGGCCTGTACATCTTCTACAAAAGGACATTGTCTCACTCTCTTTTCCAATAATTTCAGATCCACATCACGCAAATATTTTCCAACAATAGGATCATCATCGTTATTCGTCATCAAACGCAGAATTTCTTTTTCGTCGATGAAATAATTTTCATACTCATTATTAATATCCACTCTGATTCTTTTTACCGTGCGGTAATAAGAATTGCCAATCAAGGAAGTCGATAGAATCACAATGAATACGATCGTTGCTATGATATAGGCTTTGGGCGATATATTTATTTTGGGAAATTTCATTTTCCTGCTTTGGCTTCGCTTATTTTCTTCAACGGTAAAATCAATTGATCAATATCTCCTGCTCCCAGCGTTGCCAGAACTTCTACCTCGTGTGTGATCAAATGGTCTACTAAATCTTCTTTACTCAATAATTGCTTATAAGAACAAGTCAATTTATCCAACAATACCTTAGAGGTTATACCTTCTATCGGAAGTTCTCTGGCCGGATAGATATCCAGTAAAAAAACTTCGTCGGATAAACTCAATGCTTCTGCAAATCCATTCATGAAATCTTTTGTTCTGGAAAACAAATGCGGTTGAAAAACAACCGATAGTTTTTTAGAAGGATATACCGACTTCACTCCTTTTATAAAATTACTCACCTCTTCCGGATGGTGCGCGTAATCATCGATATAAACTACCTTCGGGCTTCTTACATGGTATTCAAATCTTCTTTTGACACCTCTAAAAGAAGCAATACCTTTTTTGATTTCGTCTTCAGACAATCCAACTGCTTCGCAAGCCAGAAAAGCAGCCAATGCGTTGTTTTGATTATGAAGACCAGGCATATCCAATGTAAAGTTCTTCTCTCCTTTCCCCTTCACTGTTACATCTATGCTTCCTTCCGAATTAACAGCAGAACTTTCTACGTAGTAGTCCGCTCCGATGGCACCGAAAGTAACTTGTGTTTTGAGTTTCGGTTGTTGAACGAAATCAGAGTCCAACTTTGAAATCAACGTTCCGCCTTTTCTAATTTTACTTACGAAATCAACGAAGGCTTGTTTGAATGCCGCTTCATTGCCATAGATATCCAGGTGATCAGGATCCGTCGCATTGACAATGACTACATCCGGACTCAAGTGTAAGAAAGAACGATCAAATTCATCCGCTTCTACTACAAACACAATGTTTCCCTTATCGAAATCAGGAAAGAGTACGTTCGTACCATAGTTCTGAGTAATACCTCCCAGAAACGCCGCTACATTCTGACCGGCATCCTTTAAGATATGAGCGACCATGGAAGACGTTGTCGTTTTTCCATGTGTACCTGAAACGGCTACCGTAAAATAATTCTGCGCAATCGCACCCAACAACTCCGCACGCTTGATCATTTTATTTCCTTTGTTCAGGAAATACTGATACTGCAAAGAAGCAACAGGCACAGCAGGTGTATAGACAATCAATACATCGTCCTGCTTATAGAGTTCAGGGATATATGAAAGTTCATCTGTATAATTAATGGCTATGCCTTCTTTCTGCAATTGTTTAGTGAGTGTTGTTTCTGTTTTGTCATAACCCGCCACATCCTTTCCTTCCATGACCAGCCAACGCGCCAATGCACTCATACCGATGCCACCGATACCAAGAAAATAAACTTTCGATATGTTGTTTAAATGATCCACTTAGTTGATCTCGTTTATCATGAGTGTGACAATATCTTTTGCAGCATTTGGTTTTGCTAAAACAGAAATGTTGTATGCTATTTTATCCGAATGACTTTTATCTTTTATTAAATCAGAAAGAACATTCCCTAACTGAGTAACCGCTTCCGCATCTCTCACTAATATGGCGGCGTCTTTCTTCACCAAAGCCATCGCATTTTTTGTTTGATGATCTTCCGTTACGTTGGGTGAAGGAATTAAGATCACCGGTTTTCCTACAATGGCTAGTTCGGATACTGCAATGGCACCTGCTCTGGAAACAATGTAATCCGCTGCTCCATAGGCTTTGTCCATCTCTTTAATGAAGGCGGTTACTTTTACTGACTCGCTTGTGAAGTTAGCTAACCTCGCTGCATCACGATTACCCGTTTGCCAGATCAGCTGAACATCTAATGCTTTCAGCGCAGGAAGACATGCTTCTATGCTTTTATTGATGGTAGTCGCACCTAAACTTCCACCGATTACCAATATTGTTTTCTTTCCTTCTACTAATCCCCAACTACTCTTTACAGCACCGTTAGATTGTTGCAAAGACTTCAATACATTCAATCGAATTGGATTCCCGGTGTGTACCAATTTATCTTTTGGAAAGAACTGCTGCATGTCATCGTATGCTACACAAATTCTCTTTGCCCATTTTGACAATATTTTATTCGCAAGTCCTGCGTATGAATTTTGTTCTTGTATAATGATCGGAATTCCTTTCACTGCTGCTGAAAATAAAAGCGGTGCACTGGCATATCCTCCAAAACCAGCTACTACGTGAGGCTTGAACGATGATAACAATTGAAAAGATTGTACCAAACTCCTGATGATGTAGAATGGTAATAAGAAATTTCTCAACGTCAGTTTTCTTTGCAAACCTCTGATCGGTAACCCCACGATTTTAAAACCGGCATCCGGAACTTTTTGCATTTCCATCTTGCCTTGCGCCCCTACAAACAAAATCTCCGATTGAGGATACTGCGCTTTCCATTCTTCCGCTACTGCTACTGCAGGGAAAATATGTCCGCCGGTTCCTCCACCGCTGATCATGATACGATATGTAGTGTTCGTATTACTCATTACTTGTTGCTACTTCTTCTGTAATATCTCCCCTGCTTACACTCAATATAATTCCCAATGACAAGCCTGTAAACAACAAGGATGTTCCTCCCATACTCAGTAATGGCAGAGGCTGACCTGTAATAGGACCTACTCCTACTGCTACCCCCATGTTGATGAGCGCCTGTATGACCAAACCAAATGAAAGTCCGGCGGATAATAATCCGCCAAACGCTCGATCACTGTTGGCAGCTACTTTCATCCCTCGATACAGCAAAGCGAGGTATAAGAACAAAATGAATAAGCCTCCGACGAAACCATACTCTTCAATGATGATGGAATAAATAAAATCCGAATAAGGATGCGGTAGAAAATTCTTTTGCGCACTATTTCCCGGACCCTTACCTAATATCCCTCCATTCCAAATCGCGATGTAAGACTGTTCCGCCTGATAAGGAAGTTCATCTGAAGTAACACGTGCAATGGCTGTTTTAATCCTCTCTCCAACAAACACAGCCATGGTACCTACCATCAGAATTCCTAAAAGACCAAGCATCATCAGGTATTTCATCGGTACTCTGCCAATAAACATGATCAACATGCAGGTCGTAAATAATATCAAGGCAGTAGAAATGTTTGCCAATGAAATCAAACCACAAATAAGACCGCTATAGATGAGTACCGGTATAAATGATTTTTTCCAGTCTTCAATGTTGTTTTGATTTCTTGCCAATAAGGCAGCCATGTAAGCAATCAATGAAAGCTTAGCAAAATCGGAAGGTTGAAACGATTGATTGATTAATGGAATCATGATCCAACGACCCGCTTCGTTTATTCTGCTACCAAATGCGAAAGCAAAAACCAACATGGGTATCGATATCAACACACCTAATTTGCTCAGTCTTGCATAATATTTATAATTCAGTTTATGTGCCAACCACATGACCACGAAACTCATGAACATCAACATCGCATGTTTTGTGAGATAATGCTCCGTATTGCCATCGTGTTTGCGATAAGCCAAAGAACCGGATGCACTGTACACCACCATGATACTGACCAAACTGAGCAATATGATGATGGCCCACATTACGGGATCACCTTTGAGGTTGTTGCTGAGCCAATTTTTTACACCTTGTACCATTACTTCAATTCAGAAACTAATGCTTTAAACTGATCTCCCCGATCTTCATAATTATTAAACAAATCAAAACTCGCACAAGCCGGAGAAAGTAAAACTACATCTCCCGATGCGGCTAATGTTGTCGATTGATTAATGGCTTCTTTCATGCTGGACGCATCCACTATTTTTGAAACTTTGTTTCCAAAGAACTCGTGCAGTTTGGAATTGTCTTTGCCCAGACAAACCAATGCTTTCACTCTTTCTTTCACCAATGTTTCAATGGCAGAATAATCATTGCCTTTATCTACACCGCCTGCAATCCATACCACATTCTTCGGCATAGCATCCAGTGCATAGTAAACAGAATCTACATTGGTTGCTTTGGAATCGTTAATGTAGGTTACGTCTTTGTATACACGAACAAACTCCAAACGGTGCGCGGCATTCTTAAATGTAGATGCCATCTCTACAAATTTACTGGTATCCAATCCTAACGTAGATGCAGCAATAAATCCAGCCATCATGTTGGTCAGGTTATGCTTGCCCTTCAGCGGCAATTGATCTACCGGTAATTTCGTGCCTGAACCATTGTTCAGGTAAATATATTCACCGTCTGAATACGCTCCACTGGCATGGCTGTTCTTCAATGAAATGCCAAGGATATTGGTATCAAACAAACGCGTCATCATTTCTTTTGCCAAAACAGGATCATCTTCATGAACGATCAGGAAAGTCGATGCATCTGCATTTTGTGCGATCCTGAATTTAGAGTCGATGTAGTTTTCAAACTTATACTCGTAACGGTCCAAATGATCCGGTGTGATGTTCAAGAGAATAGAAACAAAAGGCTTCAGGCTATATGTTCCGTCCAATTGAAAACTGCTCAACTCCAACACATAGTAATCATGGTCTTCTTCCCATACCTGCCAGGCAAAACTTTTTCCCACGTTACCGGCTAAACCCACATGAAGACCCATTTCTTTTAACAGATGGTAAGTAAACAATGTTGTCGTTGTTTTACCGTTGCTTCCCGTAATGGCAATGAGTTTAGCATGCGTATACTTCGAAGCGAATTCAATTTCAGAAATAATTGAAATCTGCTTGGCGATTAATTTCTTAATCAATGGTGCTTTATCCGGAATGCCGGGGCTTTTAATAACGAGATCGGAAGACAAAATACGCTCTTCTGAATGTTGTCCTTCTTCAAAGTCAATTCCATGTTCTGTCAACACCGCCTTGTATTTAGGACTGATGTTTCCCTGATCCGATACAAACACAGAGAAGCCTTTCGACTTAGCCAATAAGGCTGAGCCTGTACCACTCTCTCCTGCACCCAATATGGAAATGTTCTTCGTCATTAATATTATCTCAATTTTAAAGTCGCTACTGCTAAGATGGCCAGCAAGATTCCGACGATCCAGAATCGGGTTACAATTTTCGATTCGTGAATGGCCATCTTTTGGTAATGGTGATGAAGCGGAGCCATCTTAAATATTCTCCTGCCTTCTCCGTATTTTCTTCTGGTGTATTTGAAATAACCGACCTGAAGCATCACGGATAAATTTTCCACTAAGAAAATTCCGCAGATGACAGGAAGTAATAATTCTTTTCTCACCGTCAAAGCCAATACTGCAATGACACCACCCAACATCAAGCTTCCTGTATCACCCATGAACACCTGTGCCGGGTATGAGTTGTACCACAAGAAGCCAATACAGGCCCCGACAAATGCGGCGCAGAACACTACGATCTCACCAGAGTTTGGGATAAACATGATATTCAGGTAGCTGGAGAAAATCGCGTTACCCGAAACATAAGCGAAAATCAAAAACGTAACTCCAATGATGGCGGATGTTCCAGCGGCTAAGCCATCTATGCCATCGGTCATGTTTGCCCCATTAGATACTGCAGTAATAATAAAAACCGCTACGATCATGTAAACGATCCAAGTATAATCTTCCGGAATGAAAGACAACAGATTGCTATAATCAAACTCGTTGTTTTTCAAAAACGGAATCGTTGTAATCAGGTCTTTTTGATCAGTGAACACATTAGAACTTTCAATCGTAGACGTCACCTGCATGTCTGTACTCAGTATGTATTTCCTGATCACAACAGAATCATTAAAAACCAATACACCACCTACGATCAGACCCAGTGTTATTTGACCGATTACCTTGAATGTGCCTTTCAATCCTTCCTTGTTCTTTTTGAATACTTTGATGTAATCGTCCAGAAATCCAATCAAACCCATCCATAGAGCAGAAACCAGGAGTAGTATAATGTAGACGTTATCTAACTTGGCAAACAACAAGGTAGGTACGATGATGCTGATTAAAATCATGATACCACCCATGGTCGGTGTACCTGTTTTTTCTATCTGGCCATGAAGACCCAAGTCTCTAACACTTTCTCCAATTTGTTTTGAACGGATGAAACGAATAATTTTTCCACCCCAGATCAAAGAAAGCGCCAGCGACAATATTGCTGCCAATACCGCTCTGAAAGAAATGTACTTGAATACGCCTGCTCCCAGGAAATCAAATTCAGTGTCGAGGTAATTGAATAAATAATAAAACATTAGTTCAATTGGGGTTGAAGTAAAACTTTAGTTACATCTTGTCTCATGCCACAAGAAATCAGTTGATTGATTAAGAGATTCAAGGTTTCCACACACTCTTCACAAGCGGGGCAAACAATATTTTTCATTTGAATGCATTTTAACCAGTAGCGCAAAGTGATGGCATTTTGCAAGGCTTTAGCCACGTGTTCTGAGTATTCGGACTTCGTAGCAGAAGCTGCTGCATAATCAATGTACTTTCGAATAGGCATGTTACTTTTCATGATCTTAGACGCCATGTCAGAGTTATTTTCTTTTGCCAATTGACAAAAAAGTGTGAATATCCTTCCGGACAACACAAACGAATTTTCAATAATGCTTTCCAACTCTTTCATAGTTACTTGCCTAATAGGTCAAACATTTCTTTCACTATTTCTTTATCATCAAAAGGATACTTCACTCCTTTTATTTCCTGGTAATTTTCATGTCCCTTGCCGGCGATCAAAATAATATCTCCGCTTTTAGACATGGTAGTAGCCGTTTTGATGGCTTCTTTGCGATCAGCAATGATTAATACTTTACGTTGATCCGTAATCTTAATTCCTTCCTGCATCTGACGAATGATATCCATAGGATCTTCGTCCCTGGGATTGTCAGAGGTAATGATGACCTGATCGCTGAACTTGCAAGCGATAGAAGCCATGATCGGTCTTTTCGCCGCGTCGCGATTGCCGCCACAACCCACTATGGTAATTACTTTTTCGTTGCCTTGTTTGATCGATTGAATTGTAGACAACACATTTTCCAAAGCATCCGGGGTATGCGCATAATCAACGATGCCGGTCACATTCTCTTTAGCTGATTTGATCTGATCAAATCTTCCCTTTGCAGAAGACAATCCGGAAAGCACAGTCAATACTTCGTCTTTATCTTCCCCTAATAAGGTGGCCGCACCATATACACCCAATAAATTATAAGCGTTAAAATCGCCGATCAATTTAAACCAAACCGAACGGCCATCAATATCCAATTCCAATCCATGGATGGTATTTGAAATGATCGATGCTTTAAAGTCCGCTATTCGAGTTAAACTAAAAGTGTACTTGGCGGCTTTTGTATTTTGCATCATCACCAGGCCACGCTTATCGTCTGCATTGACCAAAGCAAAAGATGTTTTCTGCAAACCGTCAAAGAATATTTTTTTTGCTTTGATGTATTCATCAAACGTCTTGTGGTAATCCAGGTGATCGTGTGTAATGTTAGAGAATAATCCACCTACGAAATTCAATCCGGCAATTCTTCTTTGCACCGCAGCATGCGAACTCACTTCCATAAAACAATGCGTGCAACCCTTCTTCAGCATTTCAGCGAGCAATTGCTGAATACTGACTGCATCCGGAGTGGTATGAGTAGAAGGCAATATGTCTTCGTTGATCTTATTGTGAACAGTAGAAAGCATACCACATTTGTAACCCAGTTGCACAAACAGATCAAACAATAACGTAACCGTTGTTGTTTTTCCATTCGTCCCTGTTACTCCCACCACTTTTAATTTATCGGAAGGATTGTCATAGAAATTGGAAGCCATGATACCCAGAGCTTCCGAAGAATCGGCTACTTGTACATAATTGACATCTGCTACCAGTTCCGTTGGCATTACTTCGCATACGATCATTTTCACACCCTTCTCTATGACTTGAGAAATATAGGCATGTCCATCCGAAGCACTGCCGGCAATGGCTACAAACACAGAAGCCGGTGTTACTTTTCTGGAATCGAATTGAATATCAGCGACAGGCAAATCGGTTTTGCCTGAAACAGATTTCAGTGAAACTTTATACAATATATCGCTTAACAACTTCATTATTTTAACTCCAGCAATACTGTTGAAACTCCAACCAACGGACTATTGGCGGCCGGTGTTTGTCTTGAGACTCTGCCTTCCCCTACCACCTTTACATGCAATCCTTTATTCTCCAAGAGATACAAAGCATCGCGCAAGCGGTATCCATTCACATCCGGTAATTTATCCTTTGCAGTTACTCTAGGTACCCACATCACCGCGCTGTTTTCCGCTTTGGAAGATACCCACTCCTCATTAATTTCAGACTTGGAGTGATTGGCTATTTTATAATCTGTGCACAATTCTCTCAGTTCTTCAAAATTGCCTCCGCGAATAACCGGCAACGTCGTATTGTTTTGCTTTTGTTTCAGATCCACCACCTGATGTAATTCAAGATCCGTAGAATATAATTTATCGGCTATCTCTTTGAAAACAGGTGCGGCTACATCACTGCCATACTGCTCATACCCTTTTGGGTTATCGATTACCACGATACAGCTGTACTTCGGATTGTCCGCAGGAAAATAACCGACGAAAGAAGTGTAGTAGGTACGTGTATAAGTCTTGTCTTTTAGCTTCTGCGCAGTCCCCGTTTTACCGGCAATCTTATAGGTAGTATTTTTAATGTTCATTGCTGTACCATTTTCCACTACACCTTCCAGTGCCGTTCTCATCATGGCCAATGTTTTGTCGCTGCAAATTTTATCAACCAAAACCTCTGTTTCGAATTCATCGATGTTGTGATCCACTATTTTGGTAGACTTGACAATGATTGGACGAATCATGGTTCCATTATTGGCCACGGCATTGTAAAGCGCCAATGTTTGCAAAGGTGTTACTTCCAATTCATAACCGATCGACATCCAGGGCAAGGTAATACCACTCCAGGATTTTGACGTCGGTGTTTTGATACGAGGTTTCGCCGTACCTTCCATCTGGAAGCCCAATGGATCAGCCATTCCCAGACGTCTTACATAACCGATGAAAGCTTCCGGCTTCGAACCAAATACTTCCTGCACCTTTTTGGAAATCGCGATGTTCGAACTTTTCTCAAAGGCTTGCTGCATGGTAATCACGCCATAACCGTCCGCATTGTGATCGCGCATGATGCGGTCGTAAAACTTGTATTCCCCTTTACCGGTGTTGATCGTGTCTTCCAGCTTCATGCCTGATTCTTCGATCATGGCAATCATAGAAACCAATTTGAACGTAGAACCCGGATCCGTTAAGCCCTGGTTACCGACAGCATAGTTATAATTTTCGGCATACACTCCCGGAGCCACTTTGCCCATATTGGCAAGTGCTTTGATCTCTCCTGTTTTCACTTCCATCAAAACTACACAACCGTAATCCGCGTCGTGTTTGGTCAAGTGTCTTCTCAAGCTGGCTTCCGCTACATCCTGTATGTTGACATTGATCGTCGTCTGGATATCGATACCGTCTACCGGTCTTACTTCCGATTCGTCGTGCATCGGTTTCCAGGTACCACCGGAAATTTTCGTAAACAAAGCCTGACCGTTTCTGCCGGCCAATTGATTATTAAAAGTATATTCCAGACCGGCACCTTTATTGTTTTCATTTACAAAACCAATGGTACGCATGGCCAAAGAAGAAAAGGGTCTGAAACGTTTGTCTATTTTTTCAAACACTACACCGCCCTTTGACTTACCCTCTCTAAAGATCGGCCATTCGGACATCGTTTTCTTTCCTTGAAAATTGATCAGGTCCTTGTTGATGACTAAATATTGTCTCTTATCCTTCTTTGCTTTGCTCAGCATCCTTGCGTACTCTGCTGCGCTCTTGTCTTTGTAAAAACGCGACAACTGCAGAGCCAATGAATCTAATCCTTCTCTAAATATTTTTTCATCTACAATTGTAGGATCAAAACATAATCTGTAGAAAGGAATAGAAGTAGCCAATAAACTGCCGTTATCAGAATAAATATTACCACGCGTCGCTTTTACTGTTCTGTATTGCAACAGATTTTCATGCGCTATTTTTTTCCAGCGTTCTCCCTCTATCTGCTGCACTTTCACGATGCGCCAGACAATAGTAAAAGAGAACAGCACCAGAAATAAAAAGGCGATGCGGATTCTTAGTAATATGGCGCTCTTAATATTCAATCTCTTCTAAATCTATTTTTTGTGGAGGAACCATGCTCTCTTCCAAACCTATGGATTGCACTTGTTTAGCGACTTCCGATTGCTTGCTTTTGTACATGAGTTCTGCTTTCAATGTGGTATAATCCGCGCGAAGGTCGTTGACCTCCACTTTCATTTTTGAAATTTTACGAACCAACTTGTCTGATGTATGTGCATTCCAGATGTATCCCATCATGAATACACAGACATAAAATACATAAGGAACATACTTCACCGGCAGACCTTCCTTAAACAGACCGGACGAACCTGTGATGCTTTCCATGGCACTGAACAAACCGCCTGTTCGTATCCTTGGTTCTTCTTCTTCCTCTTCTATTTTATAACTGTTGGACATGGTCTTATCTTTTTACAGCTATTCTTAATTTTGCACTTCTTGATCTGGTATTTCTGGCGTATTCTTCTTCCGAAGGCAATACCGGTTTTCTTGTCAGCAACTGAAAAGGCTTTTGATCGTTGCCGTATAAATCCTTTTTGATGATGCCTGCAAAATTACCTGCATTCATGTAATCCTTTACCAACCGGTCTTCCAGCGAGTGATAAGAAATGATAACCAGCCTTCCGCCTTTCACCAATAGTTTTTCTGCCTGCTGCAACAAATCCCTGAGCGCGCCCATTTCATCGTTGACTTCTATGCGTATCGCCTGGAACACTTGCGCCAGGTATTTCATTTCATAACCTTTAGGAGCCACTTTCCAGGCGGACTCTTTCAAATCTGTAGTCGTATCGAATTTTTTCTCAATGCGAAAACGACAAATTTCGCGGGCCAGTGTTTTTGCATTCTTTACTTCACCATACATGCTGAACATATGGACCAGCTTGTCTTCCGCGTAAGTGTTTAAAACATCTTTGGCAGACATTCCTTCTGACTTATCCATGCGCATGTCCAACTCTCCGTCGAAGCGTATAGAAAAACCCCGGTCAGCGGTGTCAAACTGATGCGACGAAACACCCAGGTCTCCAAGAATTCCGTGTACTTCGCGCACGCCCTCCATCCGAAGGTATTTGCTGAGGTGCCTAAAATTGCCTGCTATGAATTTGAAAGAACGATTGGATTTGAATTGATCGATATTTTTGGCAGCATCGCTGTCCTGGTCTACACCATACAGCACTCCGCCTTTCAATGATTCCAGTATGCGTGCCGAGTGTCCTCCCCCTCCAAACGTAACATCCACGTAAGTTCCCTTCTCATCCCAGATCAGGCCATCTATACATTCTTCTAATAAGACCGGCACATGATACTCCATACTCACACTTTACTATTGTCCGGACAGAAACTTTTCTGCCTGTTTTGAAAACTCATTTTGATCCTTGATCAGGTACTGATTGTATTTATCAGGATTCCATATCTCTACTCTGTTCCCCACTCCTACTACAATAGCGTCCTTGTCTATATCGGCGTACTTCAACATGAGTTTAGGAATCAGGAAACGGCCGGCGGAGTCTAGCTCCAGCTCTGCGCTGCCGCTGAAAAAATTGCGCTGAAAGTTTCTTTGCTCTTCGTTGAACTCGCTTAAGCCCGCTACTTTAGAATATACCTTCTTCCATTCCAATTCCGGATACAACACAAGGCATGCTTCAAAGCCACGTTTCACGAAGACTTTCGTGACTTCCGCATCAGGCAAAGTGGATTTAATGCGCGCAGGAAGCACCATGCGCCCTTTCGCATCCATTTTACACTCATATTCTCCTGATAGGTAAGCCATTATTTCGTTTTTGACCTTAAACAAAAATAAGTAAGAAAAAGCAAAAACCAACCACTTTCTACCACTTTCTACCACTTTGTGGATAAATAGGAGTTTTTTCAACCATTTTGAGCCACTTTCCTCCTTTTGGGGCACTCCGGTTTTGGGATCAGTTGATGTATGATTTTAGATAAGAATTAAGCGGATTATCAAAAACGTCAAAACATAGTTTACACCTTTTCAACCCACTATGGAAATCCACATGGTTATCCACATTTGATTTAACAAAGCAACTTTATCCACATTTTAAAAAACTAACGGTTATAGTACCACCTGTCGGCCTCTATTCATGAGGCCTATCAAAAAGTTGAACTTTTACAATATCCACATCCATCATTACACCTAGCTTACAGCGTGTGAATAGTCGCTATGCTATGCCGCTAAAGGGATAAGAAGAAATTATATACTTATATATATAGTGTAGCAAATCGTTTGCATTCTGTTACAAAATGCGCCAAGAGCCATATATAGAGGCTTTTTGACCGACTGACACAATGTGGATAACTTAAAACAGTTTGCCTAAACAGCTGTATACCGCATAAAATAAGGGGGAAGCGAGCATCGTTGATGCTTAGAATAAAACTGTATTCAAAAAAATAAAATTGTATTTTTCTCTGAAACCAGCGATTTAACAAGGGTTACAGCGCATGCAAAGTTATCAACATTTGATTTTTTTTTCTTTCCGAGACTTGCATACGAGCTTTTGATATGTAATTTTTGTAAAGAATTTATTCGTAACTAATCTTTTAAACACTTACACACATGGCTAACAAAGCAGAATTAATCGACGCAATTGCAGCTGAATCAAACTTAACTAAAGCTGATTCAAAAAGAGCATTAGATGCATTTTTAGGAACTGTTGTTAAATCTTTGAAAAAAGGTGAACCAGTAGTATTGATCGGTTTCGGTACTTTCAAAGTTGCTCAAAGAGCTGCTAGAAATGGTAGAAATCCTCAAACAGGTAAAGTGATCAAAATCAAAGCTAAGAAAGTAGTTAAATTCAAAGCTGGTGCTGATCTATCTAAGAAAGTTGCTAAATAAGCACACTCTTAGTCAAGGGAAAAAAAACCTGCCGCTCGGCAGGTTTTTTTCGTTTATAGCCACTTTGCTTGTTATTAATACAAGGGACGAGCCAGGAGCTAGGAGGAACGAAAAGAGGGACGAGCAACGCTATTAACCGTTCCTCGTCCCTCCTAGCTTTAATGTTCTCCTTATTTCCCTTTAAACGTCTGTATCAGGTCCGCAATCAAGCCCGTCCAGCCGGTCTGGTGTGACGCTCCACAGCCTCTTCCATTATCCCCATGGAAATACTCATAAAACAGCAGGTTATCTCTGAAATGTGGGTCCTGGCTGAATTTCTTCACATCGCCGTAGAAAGGTCTCTGTCCTTTTGAATTCAAGGTGAAAATAGAAGTGAGTCTTCCTGAAATCTCTCCGGCTATATCTCTTAACGAAAGTTCTTTTCCTGAACCTGTGGGGTATTCTATTTTGAAGGTCCCACCGTAATACTGATCATACTTCAGCAACGATTCTACCAACATGTAATTGATCGGGAACCAGATCGGTCCTCTCCAGTTGGAGTTCCCTCCAAACATACCGGAGTCTGATTCCCCCGGCTTGTAAGAGACAGAAAATACTCTTCCATGGTAGTGGAATTCGTACGGTTCATCTTTATGGGCTTTAGATAATGCTCTGATGCCGTAATCAGATAAAAATTCTGACTCGTCCAACATGCGTTTCAATACCATGGTCATTCTATGTCCCCTTAACAAGGACAGCAAACGGGAATGGTCTTTACCTTCTTCGTGCCATCTTGAAATCAAAGAAGCCAGGTCAGGTCTATTCTCCAGGATCCATTCCAATCTTCTTTTGAAAGAAGGCAGACGATCTAAGGTAGCATTGTCTAATATTTCTACGGCAAACAACGGAATCAATCCCACAATGGATTTCACTTTCATGTGTTCGCTATGTCCATCTGGCAAGTGAATGACATCAAAGAAAAACTGTTCTTCTTCATCCCACAAACCGATGCCGTCTCCTCCTATATTGGTCATCGCACCTGCGATGTACAAGAAATGTTCAAAGAATTTTGATGCCGTATCTTCGTATACACTATTCTCCAATGCCAGTTCCGTAGAAATACGCAACATGTTGAGCGCATACATGGCCATCCAGCTGGGACCATCGGCCTGCTCCGTACGGCCACCGATAGGCAACGGCTGGCTTCGGTCAAATACTCCGATGTTATCGAGTCCCAAGAAACCGCCTTCGAAGATGTTATTGCCTGCTGTATCTTTTTGATTGACCCACCAGGTAAAGTTGAGCAACAGCTTATGGAACACTCGTTCTAAGAAAACACGATCTCCTTTTCCGTTATTGATCTCTTTATCGATTTCATACACTCTCCAGCAGGCCCAGGCATGCACAGGAGGATTCACATCACTAAAGTGCCACTCATAGGCAGGAATCTGTCCGTTGGGATGCATGTAATACTCTCTTAGCATGATCGTCAACTGACGCTTTGCGAAGAAAGGATCAATGCGGGCAATCGGTACGCAATGAAACGCCAAGTCCCACGCAGCATACCAAGGGTACTCCCATTTATCGGGCATGCTGATCACATTGGAGTTATTCAAATGTTTCCAATGTTTGTTACGTCCCGTCAATCGTGATTTAGGAAGATCCTTGTGTATCGGATCTCCTTTTAGCCACTGGTTGATGTTGAAATAATAAAACTGCTTGCACCACATCATACCGGCATAAGCCTGACGCTGGATCATACGCAGTTCGGGATCTTCTACACCGTTTTGTACTTCGTTGTAAAACTCATCCGCTTCCTGTACTCTACTGAAAAAAGTAGGTTCAAAATTTTCAAACGGCCTGTCAATGTTTTTATCACTCAATCGCAAACGAACCACGCGCGTTTCACCGGCTCCTATAAAGCCGCTGAATACAGCAGATGCTTTCGTTCCTATTTGTTCCGGATTGACTTCTTCCTCTAAATCATTGACAATGTATTCGTGTATACCGTCCTTGCAATACAAATGTTCATTGGGAGTACCAAACAAACGTTCGTTATTGGTTTCGTTTTCACAAAACACTAACTCATCCGCTTCTTCTGTGTACAAGCGGTAAGTCGGTAATAGTTCGTGTTCTATTTTAATGGTAGATCCATTCTCTACAGACATCTTGGGCTTTGCATTATCATAGCCCCATGACCAGATGTTTCTAAACCATGCCGTAGGTAAAATGGTGAGTTCCGCTTTTTTGGGACCGCGGTTTACGATACTGATTTTAATCAGGATGTCATCTCTATCCGCTTTCGCGTATTCGATGTAGATGTCAAAATATTTATCCTTGTCAAAAATACCGGTATCCACTAATTCATACTCCGGATCCATACGCGTACGACGGTTGTTTTCCGCCATGAGGTCATCGTATGGAAATTCTTCCTGAGGATACTTGTAAAGCATCTTCATGTAAGAGTGACTGGGCGTGCTGTCCAGGTAATAGTATAATTCTTTTACGTCTTCTCCGTGATTTCCCTGATTACCGCTTACGCCAAAAAAACGTTCCTTGATGATACGGTCTTTACCGTTCCAAAACCCAAGCGCAAAACACAATAGCGATTTGTTATCTGATATACCGGCGATGCCTTCTTCACCCCATCTGTAGGCTTTACTTCTGGACATGTCATGGCTGACAAATTCCCAGGCAGCACCATCCGGGCTGTAATCTTCGCGTACTGTTCCCCACTGACGATCGGTCAGATAAGGTCCCCAGTTTTTCCAGGGATTGTTTTCTTTCGCAAAACTTACTCTTTGGTATTCTTGTGTATTCTGTATTCGACTCATTGATGATTCTTCAGCTGTTAACTAATGAGAAGCGAAGCGTTCATACCCCACCATGTATGTCTTTGGCGGAAATGTTTTGATGACCTCTTTTGTCTCTTTGCCGTCTTTCCCCTTACTCTTCTGCACTTCCTGATAATCTTCGTATGTTCTTGCATCCACGATCAGTTCACAGATATCAGATTGTGGTGTTACCCAATAATCATCTGTAGTACCGATCTGTGTGATCTTCGCATTCTTCGATGTGATGATCAGTTTATGTTTTACTTTTTCAATACCACCGTCTAATACGATGCGCACTTTGTTGGCTTTGTTTTTTTCTAAATAAGTAATGGGAAGTAAACTATCTCCTTTCACCAGGAAAAAATTGACATAAGGGGCACAACCTTCTCTGCATAAAGAGGGTCTCTTTTGTGCATAAGATAAACTTGAAATGAAAATGAACAGTGCAATCAGTGATAGCCTCATGATGAAATATAATTAAATTACAAGATTTCTTCTACACTCTTCTGTAATTTTAACCAGCGTATCTCTCCAACTTTCAACTCCAGCAAATAAATGCCGTATCCCGTCTGTTCTTTTCTCGTTACCAAAGTGAGTGAGTTGCCCGGACCGCTTAGTTCATGCAGTAAATTCCCTTTTTGATCGTAAATCCTGTGAAGATTAGTTGTTTTATCCCCGACATAGAAAAAGGTATTCCCATTATGCTCCACTCCTTTTACTTGAATCTCCGGTGAAAAGTTGCCGGAAATAGCCAAAACTTGTGCACCTTCGGCATCAAGCACTTGTGCTGTATATTGATCCCAATTCAGGACATAATACGAACGGCTATTGTTCTCTACCGGTACCAGCATGAATTTACCATTTGCTATCCCTCTGTATAGTTCGGTCTTAGAGAGCAGCTTACCTTCCAATGTGAATTTAGATTTTAATCCTTTATCGGAGATCGTATAAATATTCGTATTGGCAAAGGATGTTCCTTTTTCCAGGCAATAGCCTGAAATCGTTGGTTGTCCTGTATGCAAAGGAAAACCCGGTTGTATTTCTGCTCTGCGGTTGATGCAATAAAAATCACCTTTGCCATTCCAGGCCAATATTCTGTCGTTGTTTCCCAGTCTCAGGTGTACCAAAGGTGCATACAACTTCGCTCCTAAGTCTTTGGCAGACCAGCCTTCCAACACTTTACCAGTCATGTCATACAAGGTAGCACGTCCATAAGTATCCACTACTGCCAAACGATAATTTTTGGTGTGATCATAATCGATGACCGATAAGTAGTTGGGACTTAAGGTATCCGGCAAAGCGATCGGGAAGCCCGGCAGCAACTGTCCTTTGTTTGATAGGGCATGTATTTTTTGTCCGGCAATGAAAATATAATCTGAACTGCCGTCCTTATTGAAATCGCCGGATCCAATACTGCCTACTAATGAGCCCTCCATGGCGTAACTCCATGCCGGATGGCCTTTGCTGTCGATGAGATGCAGCGCTTGTGTGCTGTCTGTATACAATACGTCTGTCCAGTTGTCCGATATGTTTACTTTATGTACCACAGCGTTCACCGGAATTCTTACGGCTTCTGTCATCGGATCAAATGAATGCACTTCCATCACGACCTGTTCGCTGAAATGATTTTCAATGACCATGTTGGTGTACAACTTGTCTTGAGAATAAGCAAACTGGATCACAATAGAGTTGACCATGTTGTACTGTTGCTCGTATTGCTTGATCGCAGAAGAGTATGCCGGATTAAGGTCACGTTGCAAGGCGCCTTTCAACTGTTGAGGTTGTATAAACAAACTAAAGTTAGAAGCCGTCAGGTCTTTCCATCGAGACACCATATTGACATTGCGCTTCCATACGTCCTGATTGTTATAAGCCTTGATGACATTCTTAACCGCCTCGACTGAATTGCCAATGACCAGGGCATCTTGTATGAACGTGTAATAGACTTTATCAAAACCTTTGGCGATGTCGCCGCAAAGCCAATAGGCAATGTCTTCTGCACCCCATTGGTATATTTTATGTCCATCGTAGAATTCAGAATACAGATCGTTTTGTATGGATTTATTTCTGATTCTCCACTCCGACAATTTCTCTTGCGCTACCGCTCCATTTTTTGTTTTTACCAGCAATACCTTATCTGTTGCAGCGCCCGGAGTAGCTACAGCAAAAGTCAATAACGCACTTTCGTTGCCCATGATGCTCAAAAACTCATGCTGCAAGGCCAGGTGATGCTGAGCTTCCCAATCCTTTAAGTGTTCTACATATTTTTTATCCAGCTTGCTGTTGTACTCCAACCAACGGGTGTATTTTTCTTTGGCTTGATCTCCTCCCCAGAAATAACACACAGCGGTATTCATTGGCACATACTCATTGAGTGTAAATGGCTGTGGCTTTTGTCCTTCAAAGACAGCACTGTAGCTGCCCGCTGCGGGTGTGTAGTAGGTGAATCCGTGAAACAGCCACTTGCCGTTGTTCAATGTGATGTCGTATACACCTGTTTCAGCGAAGCTGCTGATACCTTTAATGAACTGGTCTGTACTATCCGATGCAAAGCAACCCAGGAAGTGAGGCATCTGTGCGTAGTTGACAAATACATTGCCATCGTCATAATGAATTTTTGTAGAAGCCTGACGCTGCACTTCCAAACCCGACATGAAGTGTCCTTCATACTCCGTACGCACCAGGCGGATCACATCTTCTACCAAATAACCGGTGTAACTACCGACCAGCACATCGTGGTGCCAGGTAAACGTTAAGATTTCTTTGGTTTGTTTATTGGTCAATTCATACAAGGTCTGTCCTTCGTATTTGCGTTGCTCAAACAAGTAATTGCCGCCTTTAGACAGCTCTGTGAGCTTTTCATTGATGTGTTCTTCCCAGTTGCCATCGTCAAATGCGATATACCAAACCAATCCCATTTCTCTGCTGGCCGATGCATGCACCGAACAATAGATCGGATGTCCTTTGGGTAATGCTTGTTCAAAGCCTGCCGAATCCAATAGAGGTATCACTGCATGCGCTTTTTTCACCCATTCTTTCATGACCGGAAGACTTAATAAGCCTTTCATGACATGCTCACCGGTAGTTTTCTTATAAAATTCTCTGATGTCCGTGATTTCAATAACCATGGAAGTTTCAGCGGGAATTAAATTAAAAACATCTACTTTTTCTTTTTTATAAAACACCGTATAACTCACCCATCCAGCTATGCCCAGCACCAATACGATCAATCCAATGACTAGTGTTTTGTTATTTTTCATGCTTCATGCTCTTTAAAAAAACAATTTAACAAATGATTGGATAGAATGCATTATTTTGTAAAGATAAAAGCTATGATGTAGAGAAGTTATAGGGGAGACAGAAGATTTTGATGATTTTATTTATGCATAAAACTATTCCGGATATGGGGTGTAATAGGATTGAATTCTTAGATGCTTTGTATATCTTGGGCATGCCCCCGCATCACTCATTAATGCTAAACCAACTGAGCTGGCGGGGTCGGGCTATCGCTCCAAGTCCGCCAGCGCGCATGCTCACACGCTTCGGGCTTTCCGCTCTATCCCTCATGCAAATACATCGTTTATAACAAAGTAACATGAAAGCAGTTATACAAAGAGTTTCCGAAGCAAGTGTCAGGATCGATGGTATCGTCAAAGGACAAATAAACCGTGGACTTCTCGTGTTATTGGGCGTGGGACATGAAGACACGCTGGAAGATGTCGAATGGCTCGGAAAGAAAATCATTCAGCTCCGGATCTTCGGTGACTTAGAAGATAAGATGAACCTGTCTGTACAAGACATCGGAGGAGAAGTACTGTTGATCAGTCAGTTTACCTTGCATGCATCAACTAAAAAAGGAAACCGCCCTGCTTTCACTGAAGCCGCTCCTCCAGCAATTGCTATTCCTTTGTACGAAGCCATGATCAAACTTTTGG
Source organism: Chitinophagaceae bacterium (assembly GCA_028288405.1). Classification (GTDB taxonomy): domain Bacteria; phylum Bacteroidota; class Bacteroidia; order Cytophagales; family Cytophagaceae; genus JACMQM01. The sequence continues at coordinate 9,788 of JAQBNS010000012.1, read as the reverse complement.
AACAGGAAATACCACAACGCATACAAACCGGATCATTCGGAGCGGATATGAAAGTCAGTCTGTTAAATGATGGGCCAGTAACGATCATTATTGATAGTCAAAATAGAATTTAGTAAGTGAAGTTTGCGTTAGGGATTGAGTCCCGAAGCCTCGGGATACTGAGCTCTCCCGCCGTTGTAGGATTCGATTACGAGTAATGATTGATCGGCGGGAAGCGAGTGGCGAAAGCCCGGCCCGAAGGGAACGCCCTCATCCTTATCTTGCTATTCAATAGCCTCTTATTCCAAACCAATAGAATCCTGACAATAATAAAATCTTAAACTAAACAATATCCCATGACCCTGGACGAAGCCCAAAAACAAGTGGACCAATGGATCAACACCACCGGTGTTCGCTATTTTAATGAATTAACTAACATGGCCATACTCACGGAAGAAGTGGGAGAAGTGGCCCGCATCATTGCCCGTCAATACGGAGAACAATCTTTCAAAGAAAAGGATAAGGAGGTAAACCTGGCAGATGAAATGGCCGACGTGCTCTTCGTATTGATCTGCCTGGCCAATCAAACGGGTATAAACCTATCGGAAGCCCTGACACAGAACCTGGTGAAGAAAAATATCAGAGACCAGGATCGACATAAGAACAACCCCAAACTGAAACCCTGAATCCTGGTTAAAGAAATAAAAATGCGTTTTAACTTACTCTTGTTTTGAACGTGAAAGATTATTGGATAATTTTAAGCAATCCATTAACTTGGGAGAATAAGAATCACTATGCCACAAACCGCTAACATTTCTGTAGAAAAAGTAAAACAGTCCAGAATCAGTCAAACTGACTTCACTAACCTGGAATTTGGAGCCGTTTATTCTGACCACATGCTGGTCTCGGATTACAGCAACCATGCCTGGAACAATACCCGCATCATTCCTTTCCAACCGATTACGATGAGTCCTGCAGCTTCTGTGTTGCATTACGGACAAACTATATTTGAAGGCATGAAGGCTTACCGTGCAAAAAATGGGGATGTCCTTATTTTCCGCATGGATGCCCACATTGCCCGACTGAACAAATCCTGCGAACGTTTGTGTATCCCTCCATTGGATGAAAACATCTTCATGGATGGCATTCAACAGCTGGTGAAGATGGAACAAGACTGGATCCCTAACGAAAAAGGTTGTTCACTTTACCTTCGTCCTTTTGTATTTGCTACCGATGAATTCATTGGTGTAAAACCTTCTTCGACTTATAAGTTCATCACCTTTGCCTGTCCGGTAGCGGGCTACTACAAAGGTACGGTGAAAGTAATCATTGAAACAGAATACGTCCGTGCTGCGGAAGGTGGTATTGGTTATGCCAAAGCCGGCGGTAACTACGCGGCTTCTTTATTGCCTGCAAAGAAAGCGACCGACAAAGGCTATCAGCAAATCATGTGGACCGATAGCAAAGAACATAAATATTTTGAAGAGAGCGGTACGATGAACCTGATGTTTGTCATTGGTGATACCTTAGTGACTCCTCCTCTTTCCAGTTCTATTCTGGCCGGTATTACACGCGACAGCATTCTGACCATTGCCAGAGAATGGGGCGTAAAAGTAGAAGAGCGCAGAGTCAGTATAGACGAAGTGGTAGAAGCACATAAAAAAGGATTATTGAAAGATGCTTTTGGAACCGGCACTGCTGCAACGATTACACACATCGCAGCCATCAATTACAAAGGCGAAGACATGGTACTTCCTCCTGCTGAAAGCCGCGAACTGTCTAACAAACTGAACGATCACATTCTTGGAATAAAATACGGAGACATCGAAGATACGCACGGATGGATCTATAGGATTAAAAAATAGTCGTTAGACATAAGTGGTTAGTCATTAGTAAAAAAGGTTTGCATCTACGATGCGAACCTTTTTTATTGGTCAGCTTTTCCGACTTACATTAACGATGTTCTTTATACAATTTAAACTTGGCATTAGAAAAAACGGTATCAAGAGATTCTTTGTGTCGCTCTAAATAAGCATCCAAGGAAGAAGTTTTCAGATCAGAGCATTCTAATATATAATGCACTTTCAATTCTTCAAACTTCTTATCCATACTTATAGAATCCTGATCGCGGTGATAGCCAACACTGTTTCTACCCGTATAAAGCGCTGATACGGTAGGTTTATTAAATACAAGCACCTCTTCCATTGGTACATGATGACTCACATATTCAAATGCTTCAACTGCCTCCGGTTCCTGTGGTCCCATCAATATAGAATCTTGTGTGTTGATCAATTCTGTCGCCGCACGTTTATAGGTAAACAATACTACAACACCAATCAAACAAGCAATCCATGAAGGAGAGATAGAAGCTTCCAAACGAATAGATTGAAAGGCATAAATCATATAGTAAAAAAAGATGCCGCACAGAGGAAACAAATACCGAAAACCCTGCGTGGTATTGGGGAAACAAATAACAATGGCCAGATAAAGCAACAAGATATAATCTATTACACTGCGTTGTTGCACCAACTTAAGTAATATACCCAAGAGAAAGAAAGAGAGAGCGAAGGCCTTCACTATTAAAGGAACAAAATTCCATTGCTCCGCGTGCGGATGGAAAAAATCTTGAAACACTTGTATATAGTAATTGCTTGTTGATAACATCGTGTCCCCTAAGTTTTCCCAGCTAAATAAGGTAGAAAAAAATGAATAAGAATCTTCTTTACCTGGAAACAGTACTTTACTTAACAAAATATATACAAAGAATGCAGATCCCACCATGCTCAAGATATTCCATAAGCGAATAGAGCTTCCTTTGCTTCTAAAATCATTGATGACAGCAGACGCATTATCCAAACAAAATGCTACAAGCAATACTATTCCTATACTTTTGATCAATAAAGCGTACCCACAAAGAACACCTATCAGGAGAGCTCTTTTATATTTTTTATCTGCCCAATTTGTTTTCAGGTATCCGATTAAAGATAACATCACAAACAAGGTAAACGGGATATCAGAAAGCACTTCACACTTGAACCACAACAACCAAGGGTTATAAGCAATCACTATCATCGCTACAGATGAAATGGCAATGCTGTAATACATTCTAAAAAAGAAGTAGAAAGCTAACAGTGCTGCAATCAGTAAAAAGGTAATGTATAATGAAAAGTGTAAAATACTATTTCCAAAACAGGCATACACCGGAGCCAATAGCAAAGGAAAACCTACCGAATAAGTGGGAGGTGCGAGGTAAGGAAAGTTTTCATTGAAAATGTAACCGTTGTCGCCTTGTGGTTTTCCTTCTATAATATTCATGCCTTGCTTGATGTAAAGAGCAAAATCTCCTCCCCAATCGTGGCTGTCACGTACATTAATAAAAAACAGAGGAAGCAGTAGCACACCGATCAGAAGCATCTCCTTTACTCTTGCATTCTTTTCAAAAAAAGACATAAAACCTACTGTGTTAAACCCTTGCGAATAACCGTCTAAACTATTTTATTTTTCAACCGTTAATAATACAGGAAGTAATTTCCCATCGATGAATTGTGGTACTACATCGTAAAGATCTTCTTTCAAACAATACTTGATATCCTCTTCTATGCCCAGGTTTTTCAAGCGTTGCAAGTGAGAAGAGTTACCCAAAAATCCCAGCATATCTCCTTTTGCTTTTTCATATAAATGAAGTGCGATCAAAGCTGAATCATTAGAATGTTTTACTTTCCCTTCCAACGATTCGATGATGGCACCGGCGTATAACGTATCTTCTACATTCAGTTGGCCTTTCCATCCGGCGCAAACTAAAACAATATCTTCCTCTTTGCTCAATAAATATTTTACCAAAGCGGCACGGTTCAAAAAGGCACCTACCAATATCTCTTTTGCATGGCAAGAATGAATCAAAGCTCTTGTACCATTAGTCGTCGTCACGGCTACCCACTTGCCTTTCAAAGCAGCATCCTGGTAACTGAAGGGAGAGTTTCCGATATCAAAGCCTTCCACTTTTTTACCGTCTCTTTCTGCCGCAGCAATGTAACCCTGGTCCTTCAGTTTCTGACACTCTTCCACTTTTTCTACCGGAATAATCCCAGCCAAGCCTTCGCCTAAACCTGTAACCATGCATGATGTAGCACGCAGGATATCAATTACCACTACAATTTTACCTTCCAACTTATAACATGGTATAAGATCGGGACTCACGCAAACCTCAACTGTCCTCATTGTTTCAACACTTATGACTTCACACTTTGACTGATAAAAGGCAGCTTAGCGACTGTCGCTTTTAACTGTCTGCCTCTTACCTCTATTTTAATTTCTGTACCAATTTTAGCAAAAGCCGAATCGATGTATCCCAGGCCAATTCCCTTTTCTATCACAGGAGAAATGCTTCCTGAATTGACTTTGCCTATCGTTTCTCCGGTGGAAGACAAAATAGAAAATCCACTTCTCGGTACTCCTTTATCTTCTAAAACAAAACCGACTAACTTTTGTTTGACGCCTTCTGCTTTATCCCGGGCCAATAAATCTTTGGCGATAAAATCTTTGTTAAACTTCACGATCCAACCTAATCCTGCAGCAATCGGTGAGGTTTCATCACTCAGGTCGTTGCCGTATAAACTGTATCCCATTTCCAAACGCAGGGTATCTCTTGCTCCTAAACCACAAGGAATAAGCCCTTGCGGAGTACCTGCTTTCAAAATAGCGTTCCAGATATGCGCTGCCTGATCCATCGGACCGTAGATTTCAAATCCACCTGCACCCGTATAACCGGTAGCAGAAACAAGGACATCTTTGACACCGGCAAATGTAGTGGTGATAAAGGTATAATAAGCTAAACTATCTAATGGAAAGGCCGTCAGCGATTGCAACATACCGGCTGCCTTGGGACCTTGTACCGCAAAAAGAAATGTTTTTTCAGAACGGTTTTCCCATTCTGCTCCCACGGGATCATTACCCGTCATCCAGGCCCAATCCTTATCGATATTGGAAGCATTGACAACGACTAAGTATTCGCTTTCCTGAACTTTATAAATTAACAGATCATCTACAATACCACCTTGTTTATTTGGCAAACAAGAATATTGAGCCTGACCAATTTCTAATTTGGAAACATCGTTGGTCGTTAAGTATTGAAGAGCAGCTAATGCCTTATCTCCCCTCACCCAAAACTCACCCATATGAGACACATCAAATATACCGGCATTGTTGCGGACGGCATTGTGTTCTGTGATGTCTGAAGAATACCTGACAGGCATCATGAATCCGCCAAAAGGCACCATTTTACCTCCTAATGCGACATGCACATCATTTAAAGGCAAGTATTTTAGAGTTTCAGTATTCGTTTCCATACTCATTTAAACCGTTAAAGATAATGAAAAAGTCGTTAGTGGTTAGACGTTAGACGTTAGTATTTTATCAACATGAATGAATCGCCTTCACAAGATCTAAGTTCCCGCAGAGTCTCCTGAAAGGGATCCTGCGTTCTTGAATGCACTAAAGTCTCGTCTTTCAAGTGACTCGCAGGGACTAACCACTAACGTCTAACGACTATCTATTCTTTAGTCCCCCCAGGGTCTCCTGAAAGGGACCCTGCGTTCTTGAATGCACTGAAGTCTCGTCTTTCAAGCGACTCGCAGGGTCCTCTTCGAGAGACCCTGCGGGGACTAGTCTTCAAACATTTCCAATTGAGCAGGCAAGCATTGGAAAGTAAGCCTGTGGTGCGGTGTAAAACCATGTTCACGCAAAGCGTCGCGGTGAGCGATGGTAGGATATCCCATATTGGTGTTCCATCCGTAGTGAGGAAATTGCTCGTGTAAGTTCAGCATGTACTCATCACGCATCGTTTTGGCTAAAATCGAAGCAGCAGCAATAGCCGCGTACTTGCCGTCGCCTTGAATGATGCAGGTATGAGGAATAGCTTGGTACGCTTTGAAACGGTTGCCGTCAATCAATAAATGCTTAGGCATTTCCTTCAACTGATCCAAGGCGCGGTGCATGGCTAAGAAAGAGGCATTTAAAATGTTGATCTCGTCTATTTCCGTATGAGAAACCATACCTACCGCATAAGCCAGGGCTTGTTTCCTGATTTCTATCGCCAGTTCATCTCGCTTTCCAGCCTTGAGCTTCTTGGAATCATTTAATCCGGGAAGCTTGAATTTCCTTGGTAAAATAACTGCTGCTGCCACTACAGGCCCCGCCAAACAGCCTCTGCCTGCTTCGTCGAGACCGGCTTCCACACTGTGTTGGAGGTAATAAGCTTTCAGCATAAATTTTATAGAGTTTCGATTCGGAATTTAACCTTCTTTGATGCAATTTGCAAAGAAAAAAGTGGAGAAACCGACTGACAATCCCTGGAAAACACTTAGCACCAAGGAAATTTATAATAATCCCTGGATTCAGATCCGTCAGGATGACATTATAAACCCAGCCGGCAATAAAGGGATTTATGGAGTAGTTAGTTTTAAAAACAAGGCCATCGGTATTCTTCCTGTTGACGAGGACGGCTACATCTACCTCGTAGGTCAATACCGGTATACGCTCAATGAATATTCATGGGAAATACCGGAAGGTGGTGGACCGATGAATGAAGCGCCAATAGAGGCCGCCAAGCGTGAGTTAAAAGAAGAAACCGGCTTTGTCGCCGCTCATTGGGAATTGTTAGGACGTATCCATACGTCCAATTCCGTTACCGATGAAGAAGGTTTTCTGTACCTGGCCACCGGACTTACTGCAGGAGAAAGTGAACCGGAAGAAACAGAGCAATTGTCCGTTAAAAAAATTCATTTGAAAGAAGCCGTAGAATTAGTCATGACCGGATTCATTACCGACAGCATGAGTATGGCAACCATATTGATGGCCGCAAGGAAGTTGGGCTATTAAGTAACATCATTCATTATGTTAAAAAAAATAAGCATACAAATTTTCAGGTTTTGGGTCTATACCTGTTTTCTGGTTTTCTTCCTTCTATTGTTTCCTTTTTTCGTTTTGTTTATTCAACGCGAATCCTGGAAAAAATACGGACACATGATGAACAAAGTATGGGCACATGTTGTATTCTGGACTTGTGGATTAAAAACAGACGTCCGCTACAAGTTCAAACCTAATCCGAAAGAGTCTTATGTGTATTGCGTCAATCACTCGTCTTACCTGGACATCCCTTCGTTGTGTTATTCCCTGCCGGGTTATTTTGTACTGATTGGAAAATCCAGTCTGGCCAAGATTCCTCTCTTTGGATATATGTTTACCAATTTATACATTTCGGTAGACCGCAAGAGCCCTAAGAGCCGTTACGACGCCATGAAAAAATCGATGGAAACCATTGATAAAGGATTGAGTCTTACTGTATTTCCGGAAGGAACCATTCCGAGAAATGCTCCGCAAATGGGGCCCTTCAAAGACGGGGCATTCCGAACAGCCATAGAAAAACAAGTACCGGTTGTGCCTGTGGCAATCATCAACAACTGGAAAATATTACCGGACGACGGTCAATTCATTCCTCGTCTGTATCCTATGATTACCGTAGTATGTGAGCCCATCATCACCAAAGGCATGACCATGGATGACCTCAAACTATTGCAACAAAAAACATACGACGCGTTACGCAATGAAATAAAACAGTTTTACCCTCAATTAATCCATTAATATGAACATCGATCAGGAAACCATTCGCAAAATTGCACATTTGGCAAGACTGGAATTCAGTGAAGCAGAAGCCATGGCCGTAGGCAACGACTTTAACAAAATCTTGTCGTGGATGGACAAGCTCAATGAATTGAATACCGACAACGTAGCGCCCTTGATTCACATGAGCGAAGAAGTCAATGTATTGAGAGAAGACGTAGCGAAAGAAACCATCACTCACGAGGAAGCGATGTATAATGCGCCGAAGAAAGATTCGGATTACTTCAGAGTACCGAAGTTTTTGGGATAAAAAAAATAAGGTACGAGCGAGGAGCTAGGAGGTACTAATATACTTCTCCTAGCTCCTCGCTCGTACCTCCTAGCTCTTTACTATTATTTATGCAAGAAAATCTACTGTTCTGGAACGCCTGGGAGAAACCTTTCCGGGCATTTTATTTGGCGCTGTTGTCATTGCTTACCCTCTGCATTGTGTTTGCAGGCGTAGCTTACTTTTTCGGTGATACATTTACGATCGGCTGGATCAAAGATGTAGAGATCGAAACGACTGCTGTGGTCACTGATACACAAACCATGGATTTTTTCAATTTCAACCTGGAGACCAACTCTTACATTACAAAAAGCTGGATCGATAATGGAAAAGTTTCTTTGTATCCTACTGTAGGTTACGCCTACCTGATCACGGTGGTATTGGCCATCATGGTGTTGATCACGGTCTTCACTTTCCTCGACCTGATTTATTTTCTGATTGGCATTACCACCATTATCGTTTTCATTATCAGTTTAAATACGGAATTACTTTCTTTCTTAGGCTGGCAACATAGAGGACTTTCTCTTTTCCTCATCACAGCTTATGCAGGAACAGCCTATTGGCTTCACTCCTATTCTAAAAACATTAACTTCTTTAAGCGCTTTCAGCTCTTCACTGCTATTACCATTATTATCGGTATCGGCGTTGGACTGTTCTCAGAAACCAAGCTTCCTTTTTACCAGCTTACACAATCGTCCTTATTATTTCCTTTCGCCGCCAGTTTATTTTTCTTGTTCCTGATTGGCTTTGAAAACATCCGCGCTTTTATTTACGTCACTTCTTTATCGTCACAACAGGACGGCAAAAAAAGCTTGCTGCACTTTAGCATCATCTCTTTGTTGTACATCGCAAATGCGTTGCTGCTTTGGAGTAAAAACAAATTCATTGATGACTCACACATTATCCTGATTCATCCTTTCCTCTTGTTTCTCACAGCCGGCATTACCGGTATTTATGGATACAAAAAAAGAAGTGTGCTTTTCGCTGACAGTTTTCAGTTTAAACCTTACGGCGCTTTCTTATACCTGTCATTATTCATCATCAGCACCGCTACATTAGGCTATGGCTATTTCACAGCCAACGATGCGTTGTACAACAGTTTGGAATATTTCATTATTTATTCTCAACTCTGTTTCTCTATCGCTTTCTTATTGTATGTGCTGATCAACTTTGCCACACCCATGGTAAAGAACATCAAGATTTACCATTACCTGTATCAACCACGTTATACGCCTTTGTTCATCGCTCAAGGACTCGGCGTATTGGGCGTAGTAGGATTATTGGGCCTCAACAGACACTTCTCTTACGATCAATCGATAGCCGCGCATTACAACCAATTAGGCGACTATTATATCTATACCGGAGATACCACCATGGCTAATCAGTTCTATGAAGAAAGCACCGTGTGGGACCTTGCCAATCAAAAAGCCAACTATACCATGGCTACTTTATCGGAGCAGCAGGATAACTATGAAAAAGCATTTCTTCATTATAATGCTTGTATTACTAGAAAACCTAATCCTTACGCCATCGTCGGTTTGAGCGGCGTATACCAGCACAGCAAACAATTGTTTCCGTCTTTCTTCATCCTCAAAGACGGTGTGAAATTATTTCCTGCTTCAGGTCCCTTGCAAAACAACCTGGGCTTAACGTATTACCAACTGAACATCGTAGACTCTGCTTTATACTTCTTAGAAAAAGCACACGAGCGAGTACCGGAAGAAGCGTCGATCAATCTCTTATACCTGTGCATCAAATCTTCTCAGTTAGCAAAAGGAGATTCACTGCAAAAAACAATTGGTCAATATGAAGATCCTGCTTTTCAAAACAATCTTTTTGCCTTGAATACGGCTTTGGGTAAACA
>JAQBNS010000006.1 GCA_028288405.1 Chitinophagaceae bacterium | reverse complement strand
TGTCCCCGCAGGGTCTCTCGAAGAGGACCCTGCGCGCTTCTTGAATGAGAAGAGCTTTTTTAAACTATGATTTCGCTTTTCACACCAGCCTTTTTCTTTTCTTTTGCTCTGCCAAAAGAAAAGAAACATAAGAAAAGGCAGCCACCAAAAGCAATTGGCGAAGACATTGTGGATCCGTTGTGCTTCGCGTAGTTAATTTATAAGGATGTCTTCCCCAATTCGCTCTTTTCCTGGACGCCCACCGCACAAAGGAGAAATAGAAGGAAAGGACATTGGGTCGAATGTTGCTCTTGCTCAAACTCTTGCTGTTTTGCGTTAGGGATCGAGTGGAAAGCCCGAAGTGTGGTGGGTTTGAGGGCAGGCGGACTTGGAGCGAGAGCCCGACCGCCAGTATAAGGATTGTTTGAATCTCGAAGTTGAATTGGCGGTAACGCCCAAATCCATAGACTACTTCGTACCCTTAACTTCTAATTTTTAGTATAGATAAATATCTAATTATTCTTCTGCAGATTTAAAAACCAATCTATTTCTTCGACGACACATTATTAACCGGAACATACAACACCTTCTTCGTCTCAAAAAACTCCTCTTCAAAAAAATCAGAAAGAGTATAAAGCTGCACCGGCTTTTTCAATTCCGCAATCTCTGCTTCCAGGTCTCCACCTTTAAGGTAAAGGATCCCGTTCTTGAGGTCATTGAACTGTTCACCGCTGTATTTGTTCTTTGTCCACTCGTAGAAAGGTTTGAGTCTGGTCACGGCGCGACTGACTATAAAGTGAAATTTCTCGTCTACTTCTTCGGCTCTGCCATGCACAGCCGTCAGGTTGGTCAAGCCAATGGCTTCGGCTACTTCTTGTACGACTTTGATTTTTTTGCCGATGGAGTCAATCAAGACAAAAGTGGTTTCTGGAAAAAGAATGGCCAAGGGGATACCCGGAAATCCACCGCCGGTACCAATGTCCAGGACACGGGTATCCGGTTTGAAAGCGATCACTTTGGCTATACCTAAAGAGTGGAGAACATGACGCTCGTATAACAGGTCAATATCCTTTCTTGAAATGACATTGATCTGTTCATTCCAGGCTGCATATAAAGGCGCTAATTGGTTAAACTGTTCGAGCTGGCGTGCGCTCAGTCCGGGAAAGTATTTAGTGATTAATTCCACGGTATAGAATTACATGGAATCTTTACGGTGCTTCACCAGGTCATACAGCAATTCACGTGCTCTGTGCAATTGTGCTTTGACTGTTCCAAGCGGAGCATCCAGTTCTACTGCAATTTCCTCGTAAGAGAGTTCTTCAAAGTAACGCAGCTTAACTAAGGTCTGGTATTTGGGAGGAAGTTTTGTAACGATCGATTGTACCAAAGCCACTTTCTGTGCTTTGATGGCTTCTTCCATAGGATTCAATCCGCCATCTTTAAATTCCATGTCTACGTTTTCACCCGCATCATCTTTATAGGTACCGCTGATACTGGTAGTTGCCAGTTTCTTCTTACGCATAAAATCAATGCAGTTGTTCGTAGCAATACGAAACAGCCAGGTAGAAAAAGTAAATTCAGGATTGAATTTCGCAAGGTTTTTAAACGCTTTGGCAAAAGCTTCAATGGTAAGGTCTTCCGCGTCATCTACATTTCTGATCATCTTAAGGATCATGTGGTAAACCGGCTTTTTATACCTTGACATCAGTTCGGCAAAGGCTTTCTCATCTCCTGTAGATTTCGCTCTTTCTATCAGCAGGAAGTCCTTCTTTGCTTTTTCTGAAAACTCTCTGTTTAGCTCCATTTTTTATTTTTGACCAAAAAAGTACTAAAACCTATAATACTTGACGATGCAATATATAAAAAATCCCAAAATAGGAATAATGGAAGTAATCTTACTGCCTTAAATATTCTAAAAACCGGAAACAAAAGGACTGTACCGACGGCAAAGAAGGATAAATGCACCGCGAACAAAACAAGTCTGCTGTCTCCTTTATATAATAGAAGTAAGGTTATAAAAGCAAGCCAGAATAATGAGGCAGATAGCCAATAGATACCTAATAAGGTGCGTGTAACAGGCTTATATTGCATACCGGCCGATAAATGCCTCCTTTTTTGTTTCCACCAGGTTTTGAGGTCTTTAGGAGGGAAAGTCAGTACAAAAGTTTCCGGATTGAGGCTGATTACCGCATCAGATCCGGTAGAGAGTTGGTTAATCAACAGATCATCGTCGCCTCCTACATGATTTTGAAAAGGAAAGTTGTCCAGGTGCTTTTCGAGGAAGCTTTTTCTATAACCCAGATTTCTTCCCACACCCATATAGGTATAACCGGCATTGGCCATGGAAAAATATTGCAAAGCGGTAAAGAGTGTCTCGGTTTGAATGATTTTATTCAACAAACCGGGGGTTTCTTCGTAGGGACTGTATCCTAGAAAGATGGATTTGTTTGAACGGGTCAATTGTTTGGCAACATGAAACAACCAATATGTCGATAAAGGAATACAGTCCGAATCCGTAAGCGCCAGCAGCGGGTACTGCGAGGCCTTTATGCCTTGAGTCAAAGCGTACTTTTTGGCATTCCAGTTTTCAGGTGTTTCAGTAATGGTGATCACTTTCAACGATGAGATTCGTTTTGCTTGCTCTGCCAGCCAATCAGCTGTTTGGTCTGAAGACCGATCATCGACTATGATGATTTCAAAAAGAGGACAGTCTTGAGCAACCAATAGGGGCAATAGTTGTTGTAAACCCGAAAGGTTATTGTGTGCGCATACGACCACGGAGATTCCTTCTGCTTCTTTTCCATTGAAGGACTTCATGGGCTGAGGGAACTTCACCAGTATCCGGAAGAACAGCCATCCTATCAATCTAACGGAGGCAGACAAGATGTACAGGCACCATAAAAAAACAATCATTCTTCGAATACAAGGCTAGAAAGACTTAAATAAAGCGAAATAAAACTATTTTTGTAACACAAAATTTCTGTGAGCAAAAAATGTTTGATAGATCGGAAG
>JAQBNS010000136.1 GCA_028288405.1 Chitinophagaceae bacterium | reverse complement strand
CCACCAACATCTTCAACTAGCAAGATGTGACCGTAATGATCGATTGTCATGTTGTCCAGCATCAATTGTCCTTCTGTACCATCCAACACAGCTTCGATCGTTCCTCCTAATGTTGGATTCGTAACATCGTTAAAACGCAATCTCCATAAACGACTCGGACGAGTAATGTCATTGGTCGTGTTAAAGTAGAAATCATTTGGTTTGGAAGGATCCCATGCTCCGTCTTCCGGACGAAGGAAGGTCGTTACGCCTAAGTTGTTGCTGTTGGTATTGAAGTCCGCAGCCGTTTGATTTTCTACTCCTGTACCAATGTCTTCCAATGTAAACGTCGTTCCAAGCGCTGGCAAAGTAGCATCTGATTCTGTCAGGTAACCTGTTACTTTTACGCCGTAAACAGATCCGTTCGTTAAACCCGCTTTCTCGATATCATTGCCTGTAGTGGTCTTCGTTCCTACATAAAAATAAACCTGACCCGGTGTAGTATCATCCATTCCCGCTACTACCGTCTTGTCTCCTGTTACTGGAGAAGCGACTGAATTTTCAACATTGAACTTGCCTAACTTCGGCAATTCATACGATACACCTGCCTCTGTTCCTGTTACAACGTGAGCGAATCTGCGTCCAAGATCTGCTTCTTCTCCGTTCATGAAAATTCGTTCTTGTGTTCCTTTACCTGTTGCACTATTGTAAAATGCACTCGGTGCCGGTAGATCCGCTGAGCAAAATCTGGAAAGTATAGACAATGAAGTCGCATTGCTGCTGTTGTAAACATCATAAGAAGAAGTCGTCGTGTTCCAAAGCTTCAATGTTTGAATCAAATCGCCTCCGCTTACTACTGACAAATCTGATTTGTTGATCACCCATTTAGAAACAAATGATCCTTTCGTTCCTCCATGTGCTCTTGTCAATCCCTGTGCTGAAGTAAATTCATGGTTGGCAAGCAAAGTAAATGTACCGTCGTTGTTATCAAATGCGCCCAATCCATCTGGTGTACCACACATTTTATAACCGCCTACTACATCGCCTGAACTTAAGAACGATGTAAATTTCACACCATCAGAAAGTGGATCAAGATAAGGTGTTTGCGCTGTATTGGGCCCGGTAGTACCGTAAATGGCAGAAGTGGCTACTGCCTGATAAGAAGATATTTTATTACTTCCTTTCAAACCATATTTAAAAATATGGCTTTTATTACCGGTTGCTGTCGCTACTCCGTTTGCAGTAGGAGAAGACTGACCATAGTCATTGTCATTTCCAACTACAATAGTACTATCATTAATAATCGCTAACCCTTCTGATTTGTCCAGCACCGTAGGCCATCCATTCGCCTTCAAGTCTAAGAACAATGTTTTAGCAACAGGAGTAATGCTATTGCTTGCCAATGTACCGGCATCCACTAAACCTTCTACAGAAGTTCCGCTATAATTGGCATCTGTAACAGCAGTTGCAGCGCTGATGTTTATTTTATAAATCTTTTTGATATCTGTAGCTCCTTTTGTTGCCGCTTCGATAACTAAAAATTCATTGTTATTGATGGCAGCCATGTCACCTACTTTCCAGTCTTTATATCCTACTGCACCCACCAGGCCGTCGTTTAAGTAAACCAAAACGCGAGTGGTATTTGTAACAGGATTGATTTCAATCATTCTATGCACTTGAGAAGCTTCTCCAATAGTTTGATTCGGATATAACAATGGGCTTTGAATGATCGCATAAATTTTACCATTTGGAGTCATGGCCAAGCTTTCAAATCCACGATTGTTCTTACGGTATTTAAATACCTGATCAATCTGCACATCTTCAGGCTGCGCAGCTGGCAGGTTTGCATAAGGAGTAAAACGTTTAACGACTACACCATTTGGATTTAATTTCCATATAGTAGGTCCACCTTCTTCAGCAATCCAGAAGTTGCCATCTTTATCGACAACCAAACCTTCTGAGTCAATACCCCAAATGTCTTTTGGTGCTATCTTCGCAGCAAAATTAGCGCAGTTGGTAACAGTGTCTGTTGATGCCTGTTCAGTCGCTGTACTTCCATAATCCGTCGGATTCAATAAACCCGTTGCTCCTGTTCCAGCTGGACGTTTCATCGTAATGGTTTGCAAAATTTGAATGGAATCGCCATTCAATCTGATTCTATGAATTTTAGGAGCATAGTTAGCAAAGCCATACAACTTGTCGTAAGTAGGACGACATGCCGGTAAGTTCGCGCTTGCAGCATCTACGTTCACTCCTCGGTCAGAGATTGTCCAGAATTCTTTTCCATTGGTATTTGGTATAGGATACAAACTGGAAAAGCCTCCTTCACGGAACTGGATACCTTGAAAGGTACCAATCGCAGCAGAATTGTTGTTCGCGTAATCCTGCAATAAAGTAATTTGTGCGACGCCTTGGGTCTGTATGAGAGACAGACCGCAAAAGCATAATAACATAGTGGTTAAATTTCTTTTCATAACGGGCAGTTAGATTTTGCACAAATCTGCCTCCGCGAGATTGTCTAAACATGTATAAGCCATTATGAAATGGTTAACATAGCTGCTTCTGTATTAATTTTAAATTAAAGGCTGAAGCTTCAGAAAAAGCCCGATGTATTAAAAAAACCCCTGGAAAAAAAATCCCAGGGGTCCTTATTAGATGAAAAAATACGAGAACTTAATAATATCCAATCTTTTAATACTACAAAGGACGCTAGGTTTGAGCACAGTTGAAATACCTACTTATAAGTATTTTAAATTTCCTAAAAACCGCTTAGATCGCACAAAAACACACTTGTTTCCTGCTTTTAGGTATAAAAAAAGGCAAATCGAATGATTTGCCTTTTTTTCAAATGCAATAAGATAAGGCCTACCAATCGTCCTTGTTTTTGATCAAACCTGTACTCATGAATTTTTTCAAATCCTCTACGAGCGTTGCAATTTCTTTAGGAATCTGAGCATTGGCTTCACCTTTATTTTGTGTGTTCATCTTGGCATAAGCTGTTTCCAACGACACAACAGTTTTAGGACCTGACTTTACATTGTAAAATTTGAAATCAGTAATCGAATAACGATACTTACCTTCCTTACTAGCAATCGTGATCATGTAGGACACATTATTTTCAGACTTGTATTTATAATCATAGGTAAGCTTGATGATGAAATAACCTTCCTTCATAATCCTGCTGTTGGCCACATCATTCATGTCCAATTTATCCGATTTGTAAAATTGAGTCATCCAGACTTTTGCCCGTTCTGCCAATACGTCTTTCGTTAAACTATCAATCTCTACCGTTTCCTGGTACAATACCTTTTTGGTTTCCCCATCGATCGGTAGATTTTGGGCTTGAGCTGTTATTGCAAAAAAACTAGCCATGACAACAACTAATATGCATTTCCTAATATTCATAAATCCTTGTTGTAATTATAATCCTATTATTTACACCAATAGCAATATGCAAAAAAAGTGAAAAACATCCTTATTTAATTGATCTTTATGAAAATAAAATAATTACAGCAAAGGATTCTGTTCTACTGTTAGAATGTGGCTAATGATTAATTACCTTTTTTTTAAATATATACAAGTGATTTTGAGCATAAATCGTTTCTCTTTCGCTTGAATGAGAAAGCTGGTTTATGCGGTTTTCAAACTCTTTTCTATCCAGGGGATAGGTATTTTTCTCGTCTAATAATATGATATAATCTGAATCTGCCCCTAAAGGGTACGCATAAATATATTCTCTGAAACATAGATGCGGAGCTAAATGGGTGCTAGTACTCACACTCGCTTCTTCCGGAATTAATTTTAATTGTTCATGAATCGGGGTGACATCGAATGCCGTTTCATAATGCTCTTTTCTGTAAAAAGCGACGGGCTCAAACTCATACCATAAAGAATATCTTGAATCAAGTAAGAGGTATGTTGTATATGCACAAATAGAAAGTGCTACGACAGAAAAAATGACCGCAAATTTTGAACGAATTTCAGAAAACCACCAATAAAGCGCGATGGTAATAATGGGAACAAACTCTATGCAGTAATGATAATTTACTCCCCATTTTCCCATGTCATCGTTAAACATTTTTTGTGCATAAATTGGAACTAACATCAGTAGAAAAGAAGGCTTTTTCAAAAATGCATATCCTCCGGATAAAATTACTGTTACATGCAATTCTGTCTTTATCGTATCATACTCCGGAAGATGAGTTTGATTGGCAAAAAGTAATTCTAAAGTACGTGAAGGTTTAGTAAGTATATTAATTATCGCCTCTTCAAAATTAGATCCTATAGCTGCATAATTAAAATGAAGATATTCCATTCCCGGATTTGCAAGTCCAGGAATGACAACTTTAACAATAAGTGCAAAATACGCAAAAGCTAAAATCGATGATACTGCTGAGACATAACCAGAAGTCTTGTCTTTAAGCGATAAAGTAAACAAGCCCAAGCAAATAAAGCCCATCCATAGGGCCATGTTCTCTTTACTTATAAGTATCAATACAAAAAAAAGATAAAACAGCTTCCATGACTTTCGAAAAAAGAATAGAAATAGCCACGGCACTAGCATAGCTGCTACAACGTTATCATGGTAATCAAAGCTCAATGCCGAATAAATCCCCCACATAGAAAAGAAATGGCACATGGCAATAAGCGCCAACACTTCTCTTTTGCTTTTGTCAAGAATAAGTTTGTAAATACCTAACCCTCCAAAAAGAACTGCTGCGATCTGGAAAATCAACATCGTATAGGAACCAAAAATCCAATAAAGCGGACTTACGAGTATTGGATAAATAGAAAAATGATCACTTAATATATTTTCAAAATGAGGAGCCATAATCATGCAATCATTTACTCTGAAATGAGCATAATCATATATCGCATTATTATTAATACCTAAATCGTATGCGCTAGTTCTAAAGTTATAGTGGTTAACTAATGAAATAGAACAAAAAATAGCTCCATAAACACTTAGAATTATACATAAAAGTATTTGTCGCTTATTAAAGCTTAGCGGATTGGATTTAATGGTTTGCATAATCCGTAAATTCCAACATAAATTCCATAGATGCAATATATCCTTCTACAAAAACTTTTAATTGGTATCAACCAGCAAAGCCAACTTCTCCTCCGTCATCGGTTTGCTAATATAACCCGCTATCTCATACGAGCGACAACGGTCAATATCTAATGGGCTTTCCGAAGAAGTAAGGATATATATTTTGCAGGCATTGGCATAATTGGGCATAGTCTTATTCAGCTGGTCTAAAAAATCGAATCCATCCATGACCGGCATATTTAAATCAAGAAAAACAACTTCGGGAAATACTGCCGTTGTTTTAATAGCCCCTTTTTCTTTTAAGAAACGTAATGCTTCTTTACCATTTACTACGGCATGAATATCTTCTGTTACATGAAGATGCTTGAGTAGTGAGGTACTGATAAAATTGCAAATCGAATCGTCATCAATCAACAATACTGAATCTATTCTCTTCATTGAGGTATTGTCAATTTAAAGGTAGAACCAACATTTACTGTACTTTCAAGGGATACAGAACCGCCTTTAGTTTCAATGATCTTTTTTACAGTATATAATCCAATACCCGAACCTTCTATATGATCGTGGAAGCGTTTGAAAAGGCAAAAAACTTTTTCTCCATATGCCTTTAGATCTATTCCTAAACCATTGTCTGCCACCTGTATTTCCATTGCTTTATCTCGAGAAGATAAAGACCGAATTACAATTTCCGGTTGGCGGTTGGGTGATTTGTACTTGATGGCATTGATGATAAGATTATATAATATACTTTTTAGCGCTGTTCTGCTAAAAAACACATTCGACTCCTTTAATTCATATCGAATAACGGCCTGGCTTTCTTTTACCAATATGGTATTCTCTTCCAAGATCTCTTCTACGATATGTTGGATATCAATATTTTCCAAATCATCGTAGGGTTCCGTATGTACTCTTAAAATTCCGGTAAGGTTATGAATAGCATCTATTGCCCTTGTTGAGGATGATTCTATTCTGTCGAGCAATTCATCCACTGAGGTATTGCCTTGTGGTATTTCCATTTTAAGGATATTGACAAGTCCCGAAATATTATTGATAGGTGATTTAAGATCGTGAGAAGTAGAATAAACAAAATTGTCCATTTCCTTATTCAGCTTTACCAGGTCACTATTTTTTTGGGCCAACTCAAGCGTTCGTTGCTGCACTACTTTTTCCAGTTGTTGAGGAGAAGTAAAAGTCAGCGCGTAGGGCAATACTTTATATAAATAGACCACCGTGATGGAAGAGACAACAGCAGTAACGAATAAGAACAAGGCATGCAAACGATATAGTGGAACCCAAAATACCATCGCATCAAAAAAATGAGTAATACCACAGCTTAAAATAAAAAGGCTGAACAACGTGAAGAGATGAGCAAATGGCAAATCCTTTCTCCTTTTAATCACTACATAAAATAGACTAACGGGAATTAAAAAATAGGCAGAGCAAATGACCAAGCTGGACAAAATATAAAGCCATCCATGAAAATCGGTCCAGGTACCACAATACCAACGGGCAGGCCATAAAGCAGCCGACAGCAGGCCCGTAAAGAAATCACTCACTTGATCCATACAAATTTCTATAACTAAGAAAAAACGATGGTAGCTATTATAGAATCAGTGAACCGACTTTGTCTTTTTACCCAAAAAAAGACTCTTTACCACTTCTACAAAACGACCCGAACACACGACAAAATAAGCACTATTTACGATTAAACAAAATTCATTATCGATTAATAACCCGAAACGGCTTGTACCTGATTTTTTTTAATATTCTTTTGGCACTCCTGTTAGATTTATTGGTTTAACTTAAAAAAAATAAAACATAATCAATTATAAATCAGTCATTATCAAAACATTTTCACCTGTCGTAACGTAGAAAAAGATATGAAAAAGTTTATGGCAAACCTGACCCATGGGATGAAAGTGTTCTTTCGTTTCGGTCGCAGAAAATCCAGAAACACGGATCTCATTATTGCTGAAAATGCAGAACTGATTAAACAAATCAGAATGCATAGGATGAAATTCTACAGGCATTATAAGAGAGCGAGTCTTTGAAAGTAATTCTTCGGAGTTTTCATTAACCCTTATCAATAAAAGATATCAGGGGCAGGTATTTCTTGCGCTATTTTTTTGTTTCATTAGCACTTTCCCTTTTTTTAAGATAGATCACAGGTGGAATTAAATCAACAAGATGGGGAGATCTCACTTGCGTGATGCATGCTAATTCATTCATAGCTTCTTTTAAAAGCCTTTTTACGCAGGAACCATTTTTGCAAACAGTATGCAAACAAACTGTTAAACTAAACGCAAACTGTTATGAAAACTGTCGAAAAAGTTGAAGCGAAAAAACCACTGAGAAGTCTATCTGAAGCTATAGAGGCTGTAAAAAAAGACGGTTATACTAACAACTTCATGGCGAATGAAGAAGGTCTTATTAATCTAGATTCCAACAAAA
>JAQBNS010000130.1 GCA_028288405.1 Chitinophagaceae bacterium | reverse complement strand
GTCTGCTTATGGTTGTTATACGTTATCTTTGGTCGATTCTGTCATTTGTGGGATAGAAAGTATAAGAGGTCAAAGTCAATGTTACCGGGCGAGCATTAACATCCCATTTGAGAACAGTGATGTTTTTCCTTATTATCAATGTCAGGATACCATGCACATGTTTAAGCTTGTCAACAAAGGCAACGCAGCCATGGCCGATTCAACGGTGTATAAAGTCTTTTTGAATAATGTATTGCAGGCATCGTATAAATACAAAACGAGTGGTGTTGATACTTTTTATATTGGTATCCCAAATGATGGGAGGTCTATGCGCTTAGAGGTTTTTCAAGAACTTTCAAATACACGTACCAATATGCGTTTCATCGTTGCCGAAGGTTGTGGTACTGCCAATGTGTTGCCACAAAACATTGGATTAGCGGATCAACTCTCCAGTTCGGATGATGTGTATTACTCTTCTACCAGTTGTTTTACTATTACAGACAGCTATGATCCTAACGAGCTAATTGTATCACCGACAGGTTGGGACACTGAACATAAAATTGTGAAAGAACAATTGATTACCTATCACATAGGCTTTCAAAACACCGGTTCTGCCAATGCGCTCTCTATTGTTTTAATTGACACATTAAGCAGTGCATTAGATCTTTCCACCCTCAAAATGTTGCGTTCTACGCATTCCTTTAAATCAGAAGTAACGCCAGTACCAGATGGTCGTTTGAGATTGGCCATTACCTACGCGGGAGTAAACTTACCGCCATCATCGGTCAATGAACCCGGATCGCACGGTTACGTGGAATTTTCTATACTCCCGAAATCTACGACTGCTATAGGAACACAAATCAAGAATCGTGCTTTCATTTATTTTGATTTCAATTCTTATATTGAAACAAACGCTGTATTACAAACCTTAGCTCTTCCTGAGACAGTTGTTAGTCCGCTTGCTGTAAGAACTAGTGGCGGAGAATTTGATGTAGCCAATCAAACAATAACTTACGGAGATGCTCCTGCTAATCCCATAATGACCGGCAATGCCAGTACATCGGGGCTTACAGCTTCTTCTCTGAATGCAGATATTATTACTTTCGAATCGGGTAAGCTGGTCATTCATAAATCGGGTATTGCTACGTTGAACTATAAGCACAACGGCAATGCAAGGTATCTGCCTATTGCAGGTACACAGCAACGAACAGTGACGGTATCAAAAGCTCCACTTACTATCGACGCAGTTTCAAAGGAACGCTTTGTAGGTGAACAAAATCCAGTATTAGAATGGAGTGCTGCTGGATTTGTATACAATGAAGACGAGTCTGTCTTGCAAGGCAATCCGGAGATGAGCTGTACAGCTGATGAGACAAGTGCTCTATCAGATTATCCGATCAGCATTGCTGCAGGAACATTGTCTGCCGAAAATTATGATATTACTTATATTGCAGGCACTTTAAGAGTAGTGCAGGTAACAGGTCTTCAGGATTGGTCTGCATCTGGTCTGCGTGTGTATCCTATTCCTTCAAAAGGAGGCGATTTTACGGTGGACGTTTCTTATGAAAAACTAGATCATATTGTCTTAACGGATATGCGGGGTAAAAGTGAAGTACATGAAAAAGGACAAATCCATAGCCAATTGGAAGGATTGGTACTGATTAAAATTTATACAGATAAAGGAGTGTATAGCGGTAAAATAGAGTTGACACACTAATCTGTTCTACATCATCATAGAAGGAAGGCCGGGAAGATTTCCCCGGCTTTTTTGTTTGCAGATGAATTTGCTATTAGCTGTTTGGTTAATATTTTTTAAAGCATTCTGATAATCTTCTCTATTTTCCCATTTGTTTCCAGAATTGCTTTGTTAATTTAAGTCCATGAAAATTCTAATAGTCGAAGACGAACCGGATTTATTAGAATCCATTGCACAATCACTGGAAAAGGAAAGTTTTTTAGTAGAGAAAGCAATGGACTTTGATACGGCGTTGGACAAACTCTTGATTTACGAATACGATTGTATTCTGCTGGATATTGGCTTACCTAATGGAAGTGGATTGGATCTCCTCAAGGAATTAAAGAAAGAAAATAGAAAGGGTAGTGTAATCATTATTTCCGCAAAGGATTCACTCGACGATAAATTGGCCGGATTGGATTTAGGTGCAGATGACTATTTAGTAAAACCCTTTCACCTGGCAGAGTTGAATGCAAGGGTAAGATCCGTATTGCGAAGAAAAAAATTTGGTGGTCAAAATACAGTCGAGTTGAGGAATGTTAGCATTGACTTTAGTGCTCGTACGGTAAAGATCAACAAGGCTGATTTGGTCCTCAATAGAAAAGAGTTTGATATCCTTACTTACTTTGTGTCTAACAAAAACAGATTGGTCAATAAGACTTCCCTGGCGGAACATGTATGGGGAGATCAGATCGATGAAGCAGATAATTTCGAATTCATTTATTCTCAAATTAAAAACCTGAGGAAAAAGCTAAAGGATCATAACGCGAAGATAGAAATACAAGCGGTATATGGGTTGGGTTATAAATTGATTGAAACATGAAATTGATTAATTACACCTTACTGTATACTTCTATTGCGCTGCTTTTTATTGTAGGAGGGTGGGCCGGAATTTTTTATGTCAATATGCTCGATGAGATATACGATAGCATTGACGATGGCTTGTCCAATTCAAAATTGTTGATCATAAAAAAAGCTCAAACAGATTCTACTTTACTCCACAAAAAATATTTTGGTGAAAGTAATTATTCTATTCAACAGATATCAGCGGAGAATGTTTCGGCTGTACGTGATTTGTATAAAGACACCTTGATGTACATGGATCATGAAGAGGAATATGAACCTGTACGTCTATTGACTACCACATTTTCTGTAAGCGGGAATACATTATATGAGTTGAAAATCATTTCTTCTATGGTGGAAGAAGATGATCTGATCGAAGATTTATTATACGCTGTTTTATGGTTGTATGTGGTGTTGATCGTGAGTGTAGTGGTCGTGAACATCATTGTATTGAGAAAAGTGTGGAAGCCCTTTTATCGTTTGATCGACTACTTGCAGCAGTATAGATTGGGTGGAGAAAGTGATAAAGTTCCTGTGGGAACAACTGTGCGGGAATTTAGATTATTGAGCGAAACAGTTTCCGTTTTATTGGAAAGGAACCTCGAAGTCTATAACAGTCAGAAACAGTTCATTGAAAATGCTTCGCATGAATTGCAAACACCTTTAGCTATCAGCATCAACAAACTGGAATTACTAGCGGAAAGAAGCGATGTATCGGAAGAACAATTGCAAACGATTGGCCATGTCATTCAATCGCTGGAGCGTTTGACACGTTTGAATAAATCATTATTGTTACTTTCTAAGATTGAGAATAAACAGTTTGCTGTGGAAGAGACTATTAATTTCAATGGCCTTGTAAAAAAGGTAATGGAAGATTTTATTGATTTAGCAGAGTTCAAAGAGGTGAAGCTTGTTTGCCATGAGGAAGGAGAATTAGTCCGATACATGAATAAAGATTTGGCGGAAATCTTACTGACTAATTTATTAAAGAATGCTGTCGTGCATAATGTGCCGGGAGGTACTGTGGATATTACCGTACAGAAAGATTCTTTTACGATTGTGAATACGGGTGCTCCAAAAGCATTGAATGAGGAGAAATTGTTTTCCCGTTTCTATAAAGAATCCATTGAAAAAGGCACAACAGGTCTAGGCTTGTCTATTGTAAAAGCCATTTTGGATCTTTATAAAGGATCTGTTACTTATACTTTTTCAGGTAAGCACATCATGGTTATCCATATTTAAAATTCCGTTTCTGTTCTTGAATCATACTATACCCTGGTAAATACTTTGACTTAATTGCTTATTCTGACTACCCCTAAATCCCCTGAAGGGGACTTTTGTTTGGAGCTTGATAATGTTCTTAAAAGCAAGTTTGATCAGCAAAATACTATAAACTTACGCTACAGTGTATTGTTGGGAAGTCCCCTTCAGGGGATTTAGGAGTCAGATCGTTTATGATACATAAGCATTATAGTTGTACAACTATTGATCAATGTATATCTGTAGTTTTTTATTAAAGAAAATCTTATTCCTAATTCTTTCCAGTTTCATCGTGTTTCTTTGAATCATAATCAAACACAAAGAACGATGAAAAAACTACTCATAATTGCTATTCCCTTATTGACAGCCTTTTCTTCCTGTGCTCAGGAAATACCGCAAAGTTCAGTGCCTTCTGTTGTGGTCAACGCGTTTCAACAAAAATTCCCTAAAGCTTCCGGCATAGAATGGGAGAAAAAAGGAGACTTATACGAAGCAGAATTCGATCTGAAATTTGAAGACCACAAAGTACTGATTGATGGAACAGGGAAAATTGTAAAACACAAAGAAGAAATCAATGCTGCTGATTTACCTGCCGTTGTAAAAGAAACAATTAAGAAAGGCTTTTCTACTTACAAAATAGATGATGCAGACCGCATAGAAACCCAAGGCCTGGTGATCTACAAAGTAGAATTGGAAAATTCAAAAGAAGACAAAAAGATTTATATCGGCGAAGACGGTAAAATCATTGATGCCAATGCTTCTTATGAATAATTGAATGAGAAGAATCGTTGCCCATATCGCTTTATTATGTAGCATCTTTTCTTCTTTGTCACTACAGGCGCAAATCTCAGCGCAGGGACAGGGAGGAAAAGATGTGATATGGCTTGCTGCAGGGATTGAACAACAGATTGGCAAACGATGGACAAATAAAAATGCGATAGCGTATAGCAGACATAGTAGTTTGAACGATTGGAATGTGACAAAGCAAGGTGGGATATTTACTATCCGTGAAGAAATAGTATATCGTTTATCGAATCACTTTAAAATTGCGCAAGGAATATTTTATGCTGAGCGCGGGTATTACGATACAGAACATCCCGCTTACGTCAATGAAATTCGTTTATACCCTAAAGTATACCATGAATTTTCTGTTGCAGCCATTAGATTCTCTCAATGCTTACGCACTGACATTCGATTTTTTTCAGCTCCGGGATTTAATACGTACAATAAACCCTTAGAAATCCGCAACCGTTACTTGATGAAAGCGACAATGCCTCTAGACCGAAACAATAAAAATTATTTAGTGGGAATGACGGAGTTCTTTTTTGCGACAGATGAAAAAAGAAACAAAGACGGTTCTGTATATTTTACGGAATATCAATTTACTGAAAACCGTTCCTCTTTTTATGTTAGACACCACATCGAAAAACTCGATGCCTTTTTCGATGCCGGTGTGATGGTACAAACCTGGAATGATATGTCCACAGGGCATTTCCGTGAAACCTATATTCTACAGTTAGATTTTATTTTCATTAATCCTTTTGGTCGGAAGAAGTAGCATTGGAGCTTGTTGTTGCCGTCACCATTTCATCAAACGACTTTCCTTTATTTTGTTGCCATAAAGCGGAATGTCGGATGTCTGCATTTTTTAGTAATTGTATCGTCAATAAAATATCTTCTTCTGCCATGTCTTGAAACATGAAGGCATTGGCTTTACGCATTTGAACGTAACAGTCTTGCAATACTTCCTCACCTTTCGGTGTAATCTTCACTCGCTTGGAACGCTTGTCAATTTTATCTTCTTCTTCTGTAATGAATTCTTGTTTCAATAAGTTGGTCATAATATTGAGACCGGTAGACAACTCCATCAATACCGTATGAATGATTTCTGTTTTCTTGCCTTCTTTAAGATGAGACACGGCATTCAGTATCAGAAATTCTTCCAGTTGTTTTATCGGAATAGAGTCCAATGCGGCATTCGCATATGCTTGTTGAAAGGTTGACAGTCGCTGGATGAGTTTGGATAAAATGATCTTATCCGTCGGAGGCATCATGCCTCCAAACAATTTGCCGGCGTTTTCTTTTTCTCTGGTAGAAGTTAAATAATACCGGCAAAAATCCTCGATCTCCGCATCAGGATGCTTCGCCTCAAATTCTCCCCACAGATTGACCAGATTGACTGTTTTGTTCATTTTTATATCAGTTTCGATTCAAATATAATAAAAATATATTTTAAATGTTGTTTATTATATCAACAATGTTGTATGTTTGCCTGATAAGCATCAATAATGATGTTTATTTAGCTTAAAGCCAGATAAACATTTTTAGTTATGAGTTGTTTTTAAGCCGGTTAACAGGCTGAAATGAAATTTTCAACAGTTTTTAAATTATGATAGCAGAATTAAAAGGTGTCTCTAAAGAATATAAGGTAGGTGACCAGCGCTTGATGGCTTTGCAAAAAACCGATTTGAAAATCAATGAAGGTGAATTGATTTTGATCATCGGTCCTTCCGGGTCAGGCAAAACGACACTACTTTCTTTGTTGGGTTGTGTGATTTATCCTACGGAAGGCGACCTGTGGGTAGACGGACAATATGTCAACGACATGAATCAGGCTCAACTGGCCAAGTTGAGATTGAATACCATCGGATTTGTTTTTCAAAATTTCAATTTACTGGCTCCACTCAATGCAGAGCAAAATGTATTGATGCCCTTGCAGTTGATGGGAATGAAAAGCAGCATCGCACTCGAGAAAACAAAACAAGCGATGGAGTTAGTAGGTATGACAGATCGTCGCAAAAATTTGCCCAAACAATTATCAGGTGGACAGCAACAACGTGTTGCCATTGCGAGAGCTTTAGTCACGGATCCTAAAATTATTTTATGCGATGAGCCAACGGCTTCTTTGGACAAGGATTCATTGGAAGTGGTGATGAAAGAATTACGTTCTCTCGCTGATAAAGGGAAAGCAGTGGCAGTCGTGACGCATGATCCGCGTTTGAAGCAATATGCACACCGCATCATCGAAGTCAACAACGGTATAGTAACGGAAACAACAGATTTTACTCATTAATAGATTTAATATTTTCTTTTATGTTCAAAAAAATAATTTTAATCCTGGGCTCAGTAGCACTTCTCGCTTCTTGCGGAGGTAAGAGTAAAGAAGAACAAAGTACAGCAGATTCATTAGCGAAGAAACCTTTACAAGTTTCTCAGATTATAGGAGTCGCCTTGATAGAACCTCAAGCGCATATTGTTTCTCTATATGCTGAAACGGGTGGTATCGTCAAAAAAATAAATCATGACATCAATGAAGACGTGAAAGCGGGAGATGTCATCGTGGAATTGGCAAGCGATGTAGAACAAGCTCAGCTGAATCAGGCACAATCTAAATTAGCGACTCAAAGAGCACTTATCCATGCTACACAGTCGCAATACAATTCCATTCGTATCAAATCTGAAAATGCCAAAGCGAACTTCGATCGCAACACTAATTTGTTCCAATCCGGTGGTATTACAAAGCAAGCGTTAGACGATAGTCGTTTTACCAACGAATCGCTGCAAGCTGATTTAGGCAGCGCACAAGCCAACATCAATCAACAACAAAGCCGCTTAAACGAATTGGCAGCGGATATTAATTATTACCAAAAGCTGGTCGATCGTAAAAAGATCAAAGCACTGTCCAATGGAAAAATATTGTCTATGGATATCAAAGTAGGCAACAATATTTCTTCCAGTCAATCGGTATGTGATTTCGCTCCGGAAGGCCCATTGATGGCAGTAACGGAAGTGGATGAATTGTTTGCCGATAAAGTAAAAGAAGGAATGAAAACATATATCCGTCCACAAGGCAAAACCGATACCTTAGGTACCGGCACCATATACCTGACTTCTCCTTATTTGAGAAAGAAATCATTGTTCTCGGATGGCGCGGCTAACATGGAAGACAGAAGGGTGCGAGAAGTTCGTGTATTGCTTGACAGCAATACAAAAGCATTGATCGGCAGTCGTGTAGAGTGTGTGATTTTATTAAAATAGTAAACATCGTTTTATGTTCAGAACAGCTTTACGATTTATCCTTTATGATAAACCCAAATCCATCGGTGCATTGGCCGGTACAGTCATCTCTGTTTTCCTGATCGGACAACAATGCGGAATTTTTATATTCCTCATCAATGCTATGAGCAGTTTGGTTAGAAATAACACAGAATACGTTTGGGTGGTAGACGATAGAACAACCAACGTGACTGCGCTTGCTACGCTTGATATGCGGGTAGGTTACGAATTGATGAGTATTGAAGGTATAGAGAGCGTTCATCCTATTGTGGTAACAGCTGGTGCAGCGCGTTTTGAGAATGGCAAATCTGCAGGCATTACATTGATTGGTGTAGAATCACCAACTTTTGCAGGAGGACCCTGGAATTTATCCATTGGCAAAAAGGAAGACGTGCTGCAAGATGGAGCCATCATTACAGATTACTTCGACAAAGCGACCTTAGGTGATTTGAAACTGTACGATTACTTTGAAATCAATGGTAAAAAAGTGTTCAACGCAGCACAGACCAGGGGAGTAAGAGCATTCGGCGGGGGAGTATATACTTTTACCACATTAGAAAGAGCACGCTATCTCGGTAATTTTCCTAAGAATAAAGCCAGTGCTTTTTTGGTGAAGTTAAAAAACAAAGAAGACGAAGCGAAGGTGATTGCCTTGATCAATAAAAATATCAACACGGTGAAAGCATGGAACAGCGATGACTTTGCCAGTTCATCCATTATTACTGTGTTAAAGACTTCAGGTATTGCGATCTCTTTCGGAACATTGATTGTGTTTGCCTTGATTGTTGGTTTTGTGATCATCGGATTGACATTGTATTCAGCGGCCATTGATCGAATCAAAGATTACGGAACATTGAAAGCTATCGGTGCCACCAATGCTTATATCCGCAAGTTGATTATTTGTCAGGCGATGATTGTTTCTTTCGTTGGTTTTGTGATCGGAACGATCTTAGTGGAAGGTTTTAGAAATGGCATTGCCAATGCCGGTACGTTTTTTAATTATCCATTATGGCTACGCCTCACATTCTTTATCGTCACCCTATTGATTGCGTTACTGGGAAGTTCATTTGCCATTAAAAGAATTACAAGCCTGGAACCTGCGCAAGTGTTCAGAGGTTAGGTCCATTAATAAAAAAGAAATGAAAAAATTAAGTTTATTCACTTTTCTATTGCTTAGCATGTCTGTTTGCCTGAAGGCACAGAATAACAAGCCTCTTTCTCTCAATGAAGCATTGTCTTATGCTTTACAAAATAGACGCGATGTAAAGATAGAACACTTGAATGTGCAAATTGCGGAGAATGAAGTTAAGAAAGTCAACTCGAAAAATTTACCTCAATTGACATCGGATCTTGATGTGCGTTACAATACGCAACTTCAAACCAACGTATTGCCTGGCGCTATATTCGGGTCGCCGGGAAATGATAGAGCGGTGCAGTTTGGAACAACTTACAATACGCTTTGGGGATTGAATCTCAATCAAAATTTGTTTAATCCAACCAACAAGGGTGACAAACAAATAGCCAAAGTGCAAGCGGAGTATAATCGCATCGGAGAGAAGAAAACCGAACTGGCCGTGAAGCAAGAAGTCACAGAAGCATATTACTCCGCACTGCTGTGGAAAGAGAAAGCTAAATTATCCGGAGAGAACTTGAAACGCGCCAATGCGGTATTCACGACTTCCAAGGATCAATTGGCGCAAGGAAGTATTACTTCTTACGACTACCAACGCTACCGCATCGATTATGAGAATGCCATTTCTGAACACGATAAAAATAAAAATAATGTTGACCTGGCGTTAAGCGGACTGTATTATAAAATCGGATCAGACTCTATTCAGTCGGATTCGTTGTCAGATAACATTTCAAGTTTATACGCTACTTATCAATCGACTAATTTGTCATCCGTTGAAGTGCAGCGACCGGAATTGGAAATGGAGAAAATGCAATATGAGATTTATGAATTGGGTGTCAAGAAACAGAACTTCTCTTATTTGCCTACCATTAGTTTCTATGCGAATTACTCCTGGCAATATTTAAACTCAGAATTTAATCCGACCCAATCTAAGTATTGGTATCCGTTTAATTACCTGGGATTGAAAGCAAGCATTCCTCTTTTTGATGGATTCTTAAAAGAACGTACAAAAACGGAATACAGATTGAAAAGTGAATCTTCCCGTTTAAAATATGAGAAACTAAAAAGCGATTACAATCAAGAAACAAACACTGCCTTAACGAGTGTAAAAAATGCACAAACGGATTTAGATGCACAAAAGAAAAACTTAGAGTTAGCCAATGAACTGTATCGCATTGATGGAGACCGTTTGCGCAATGGTACCATTAAACCGAATGATTTAACGATCACCTATTATACGTTACAGCAAACGCAGACCAATTACCTGAACGCGGCCTACAATTATTTGATAGCCATCATGAATTATAAAAAAGCAACTGGCAGTTTATAAAAGAGCGAAGAAACAGAACTAGGAAAAAGCGGAAGATATCTCTTCCGCTTTTTTTATGGACTATAAATCCGATGGGAGAATCTATTCCGTATGTATGGAGCCAATTGTAGATAGGAGACGTTGTTTTATTCAATTGGTTCATTATTAAACTAGCTATGAAGATAATACTGACCATTTTAGTAGTAACGACCTTTATCGGAGTGGTCGTGAGTTGCACGTATCATAAAGGAGAAGAACTAGTACCTATTGGCCCACCGGTACATTTTGAGCTGGAAATAAAACCGATTATCATCAGCAACTGCTTGATTTGTCATGCAGACACTTCTACCAATCCTGATAAAAATCCTAATATGGTTTGGTTCCTCAAAGGTCCCAATCATGATGATTTTAGTGAATTGCAGGAATATGCTTTGATGCCAAGTATTAATAGCGCCTACACCATCATGCAACAAAGAATCCATGGATACGACGGGGTGACCAGAATGCCTTATCAGAGAGCGGCGCTTCCGGATACTATAATTGCAAAATTAGATCGTTGGATCAGACAAGGAGCTCCGGTAGACAATTAAGGGTATGAAAAAAGTAACTATTATTTTCACTTGGCTATTGATGGGTATTTCAACGGCCTTTGCTCAAGATGTTGTGTTTGTTGCGGATAAAATGAAAATCAGTTTTTTCTCAGAAGCCAGAATTGAAAACATCGAAGCGACTTCTACAACAGGTTCTACAGCCGGTATCAATGTTATAAACAAAGACGTAGCCTTTAAAATATCCATTCTGTCTTTCCGATTTAAGAATTCTTTGATGGAGGAACATTTCAATGAAAACTATATGGACACTGATAAATATCCTTATGGTATTTTGAAAGGTAAGATCCTCGAGGATATGGATCTGACAAAAGAAGGTAAGTACAATGTCACGGTAGAAGGAATGCTTAATGTACATGGTGTATCGAAACCTCGAAAATTTACAGGGATAATAGAAAGCAAAGGAGGAAGACTTTTCCTGGATTCTGAATTTATGTTACCGGTTTCTGATCATAATATTGACATACCCAACGATAAGCTTTCCAATATTTCCCAAACCATTAAAGTCACGATACATGCAGAATTTATACCTAAAAAGTAGTACAGTATTTTTGCTCACATTTTATTTTTTAACCTTTTCCAGTGCTTTTGCACAAGATGACTTGCTGGCAGGCTTAGATAGTATTCCAAAAAAATCAACAAGAGTATTACCCACTTTCAAAACAACCAGAATAGTAAACAGTCATTCTGTAGAAACGGTTAAGGCACATCACCTGGACTTTAGAGTGACTCACCATTTCGGAGATGCCGGCGTGAAAGGCGGCGGACATACTATCTTTGGATTGGATAACGCTTCGGATATCCGTATCGCTTTTGAGTATGGTGTCACAGAGCGATTCACAGTAGGCGCGGGAAGAAGCAAAATCGGAGAATTGATAGATGCGTATTTGAAGTATAGAGTATTATACCAAACAGAAGACAATAGGGTACCGGTAAGTTTAACTGTTTTTGCCAACACTGCGATGACTGTAGTAGATGACATTGGCGGACCGTTAAGTAAAGATTTTAACAACCGCATGTCATACACGTATCAGGCTTTAATTGCCAGAAGATTCAACAGCCGTTTTTCCTGGCAGTTGATGCCCGCTTTTTTGCACCGCAATTTTGTCACTGATCCAAGAGATGAAAATGATTTGTTTGTATTGGGTACCGGCGCGCGATTAAAACTAACAAAGCGTTTTGCTTTATTGGCAGACTACTATTTTATATTCTCAGGATTCCGTTCGGAGAATAAAGGTTTATTTTTCCCTCCTTTAGGTGTAGGTATAGAAATAGAAACAGGGGGACACGTATTTCATTTATTCTTCACCAACAATCCAGGTATTGTAGAAAATAATTACTTCGCCAATAGCAGCGATTCCTGGTCAAAAGGTCAATTCAAATTCGGCTTCAACATCTCCAGAACATTTGGTATCGGTAAAAAAAGCAGGATGTAATAAGTATCGTACCCTTATAAAACAGAAAGAGGAATAATATTAGTTATTCCTCTTTCTGTTTTATATCATCTGATCACAATTTTAGATTTCTGATCTCTCGGTTTTATTTTCAATGACTTGTTTCAGATTAAAGAGTTCATTGAGCACATCAATGAGGGTTTCTGATTCACCTCGTTTGCAGGCTGCCTTCAATTGTAGAACAGGAAGCTTAATGATTTTCTGCATCATGTTTCGGGTGATCAATTCTATTTTATCTGATTCACTCGCACTAAGTGTTTTCAGGTGACGGCCTACTTCTTGCTGACGGATTTGTTCTAATGCCTTTTTTAGATTATTAATCACAGGCGACACTTCCATTTCTTTTGTCCAATCCTCCAATTCGATAACAGACTCTTCGATCAATTGTTTTACCATGGGAATTGCCTCCATGCGTTTTTTCAATGCTTCTGTAGTCTTGTTCTGTATATGATCTATGTTGTATACCAATACAGCTGGGTTTTCTTCTACAGCAGCTTCCACACTACGAGGAACAGACAAGTCGATAAAATATTTATAAGAATGAATGGTCAACTGATGGACTTTATCTTTTGTAAAAAGAGGATCTGGAATAGAAACAGAACTGATAATGATATCCGCTTCTTGTACCGCTTCCCATAAATTTTCAAACGGAAGAATGTTGACAGCCGAAGAGTTTTTAAACTCATCCGATTTTGAGAGCGTTCTGTTGGTGATGGTGATATTTTTAAAAGAAGTTTTTACCAGGTGACGACAGACGTCTATTCCCATTTCGCCTAATCCAACAATCAAGATTTTGGGATCAGATAATTCGGAACACAAGCTTTCCGCCAATTCAACGGTTGCATAAGACACAGATGCTGCACCGTCTCTAAAGGAAGTCGTTTGAACAACTTTCTTATGAGTAAAGAAAATCGTATGCATCAAACGATGCAGAAAAGGTCCTGCAGCGGAAATTTCTGCAGACCATTGATAAGCTTGTTTGACCTGATTACTGATTTGAGCATCGCCCATCACTTGAGAATCCAATCCAATACTTACCTCAAACAGATGTTTAACGGCTTCTTTGTGTGTATTAATGACATGAAAAAATGAATGATACTCATTCATGTGATGAATGCCTTTCTGAATGCCTAACAATAAAATAATTTCTTTGCTATGATCTTTACCAGAGGAATAATAAATCTCTGTGCGGTTGCAGGTAGAAAGGATTAATAGATCGGTAGCATCAGAAAATTCCTGAATGCTTGCCATTAATTTTTTACAAGAACTTTCATCGAGTGAGAGTAATTCTCTTACGGCCAACGGAGCGCTTTTATAGGATAGACTTATAGATTTAAAATTTGCAATCATATCACACAGCTTGTAAAAATCATATAAGTCACTTACGTAACAGCTATAGCATCTGGATTTCGAGACTATAGTTATTTCATTTTTTTTATTTCCCAAAGTGGGCAATGCATTACTCAGCCTTTTTTAATGAGAAAAAATAATTTAAAAAAAAGCATTTCACTAAATCCAGTCTTTGCATCCGCTTCGTAGGTACGAGGTGGAATAAAATAATCGATCGTGCTATGAAGAAGAAAATTATTATAAGAATCGCAGCCAGCCTTGTTGGTGTAACGTTCCTGTTGTTTGTTGTCTTGTGTGTACACCTTTATGGAATAGCAAAGAAGCGTGATGCGGAAAAAGGTAATCTGACGCAATTGAGCAGAATTGATTTTAAAGAACCCATTGATTCAGTAAATGCATTGAAGATAAATAATTTCGTGGGCTCTATGCCGGAGGTGAAAGGTACTTATTTCAATATACCTGCCGGACTATTGGTATACGGATACGCTCCAGGCGCATTGAAGTCACAAGAGGTATTTGATAAGGTGATGAATTTTACAGCACATAAATATAAAGCAGAGCGCTATATCGTGAGTCCCGAGCAGATGAATACCGGTTGTCCGGCTGGAATGGACAATTCATTTTCAATGGGGCTTGCTAATCTATTGTTTAAAATCTTTAACTAAATAACAACCAACTAAATTTTTATTCACCTTAAAATGATCTAACTATGAAAAAGCGTTTAATTTTACTAACAGCGTGTGTGGCAGTGATGACAGTTGTTTCGACCTCATGCAAAAAAAAATCAGATGATCCGGCTCCAAGTCCTACTTTGTATGACAGAGTTGGTGGTAATACAATGGTAGCAGATCCAGTGGGTGGTGCACAAATCCAAAAAGGTCGTTTGACTTTGCGTGCAGTAACGGATAGTTCTCTTTACGTAATTGCTGGTGATGCTGCATTGTCTAAGTATTTCCCGGTATTATTAGGTGAAGTAGGTGCTTCTAACTTTACAGGTTTTAGCGCACTAAGCAAAAACTTTACTGATTTCTTATGTGTAGCCACTGGTTCTGGTGACTATACTTATACAGGAAAAAGTATGGTAGCTGCTCACAACCGTGCTACGAATAACAGAATGGGCAGTTCAGGAGATGTAACTTCTCAAAAAGTTAACTCAGCTGATTTCGACACATTTGTTGGTGATATCGGAACTGGTTTAGCAAAAAATGGTGTAACAGCTGCAAACAACGAAGCACTGGTTAATGACTTGGTTGCCTTGTTGTATACTACAAAAAATGATGTAGTACAAAGATAGTTGATTTTGTTTTATTAGTTAAAGAGAGAGAGAAGATTGACGGCTTCTCTTTTTTTATTTGTGTTAGCATGAAACGAGGGACATTGTCGCAAAGAGGGGAATTTGTTCTACAAAAAAAGGGTCGTACAAATAGCACAACCCTTTTTTTTATAGAGAGGGTATTTATGCTGAACCAACACTAGGTCCCATGAAATCACCCCAATAGCCTTCTACTTGAGCATAATGTTGGCTGTTCGTTCCAGGCCAGTGTTCTTTATTAAATCCGGGAGCATTTTTAAGGAAGTTTTTATCCTTATCTAAAATGTATACTTGCTTACCTGCTTTCAATTCAAGGGCTTCAAAAGGCACTGCAAAGTATTTTTCACCTACACCCAGGAAACCACCGAATTCTATGACTACATATTCGACAGTACCTCTTTTTACATTGATCATGATGTCTTTTATCTTTCCTAAATCATCGCCTGAGCGATTTTCAACATGATCACCGATAATGGAAGTGGCTGTCAGCATTTTTACAGGGAAATTTGCGTTTACACCATCTGTATTTTGCCCTGTTTTATTTTCTTTATCTAAATCTACCGTTTTCATAGTTGTACAAGTTTAAGTGAAACATTAATACACCTGTAGGAAGACAAGATAGATGCCAGAAAAAATGTTTGTACCGCAAATACAATAAATGAATGATGCCTGCGTATTTATACCGAAATATTCTCATCTACTAAAATCTTTCTATTCAAGCATTCTACTTGTTATTTTCTATTCACGTTTAACTTTTTAAAGATGAAGAAAGCAAGTATATTTTTGATGGCACTATTGTGCGTATTTTCCTGTACTAAAAAGAAAGAAGATCAGGATCCTTCTCCAGCGGTAAATCCCTACTTTCATCCGGAGGCAGGTAATTATTGGGTTTACAAGAGTTATAAAATAGATTCTTTTAGTACGCAGGAGTTACCAGGAATGGATATAGTTACTGTGAGTGGGGATACACTTATTCAGGGTAAACGATATGCGGTATTCAGCGGTACTCAATCACCTTTTTATTCGCAATGGAGAGTAATGGATATTCTTAGAGATTCTTCCGGTTGCATTGTAGATCAAAATGGTGTGATAAGATTTTCTTCTGCAAATAATATAGGCGATACTTTATCTACTTCTTATATATTTACAGGGAATGAAAACCAAAGAGATACTTTTATTGTGTTTAAATGGTTTATGGCTGCGTCTCCCAGATCTATTCATGTACCTGCCGGTTTTTTTACTGTACTTAATGGAATGTGTAAACTGACAGAAATACATAATGGAGGAGTTACAATCAACTATTCGCATTGTTATGCAGCAGGAGTAGGTCTGGTAATGAGTCAGGACAGTTGGGAATATCAGATGAAACAAGGTATATATTATGAAAGACGTTTGGTAAGTTATCACGTCGTTTCTCAAACACCATAAAAAAAGAGTCCCGCTATTTTTAGCGGGACTCTTTTTTATAGTGTTTGCAATCTTTTATTTTCCGGCTAATACATCTTGTATCGCTTTTAATAAAGAGTATTGATTATTAGCATCCTGACTGAGTTCCCAGATCATGACGCCCGCTCCTCTTTCTTTGGCGAGCAATGTTTTCTTTTGAATAGTAGGAATTCCATTATAGTTAATGTCTTCCAGCTGATCCAGCTGAGACGCATTGGGATTGCCTTCTATAATTACTTTATAATCGACGTTTGGATCTTTGCCATAGAAGGGAAGACCTAAAACTATTTTTTCTTTTGGACATCCTTTCAAAGCCCAATAGTCTAAACATTTGATGGCATAACTATAAGACGAATGCGGTGTGCCGCCATCGTAGGCCATGATGTTGAGGTAATCGAAATATTGAAACGATTCTTTTGAAATAGCACTGCCGTGTATACCTTCTCCCGCAACAGCTACACTTATCTTTTTATTTTTTGCTTGTAAGCCAGGATAGATTTCCTTCATCAGCAGCAAGAAATTTTCTTCTGAATCCGGATACTCCCAGTCGATGTCGATGCCGTCTAACTCATATTCTTTAAGGAGAAACAATAACGACGAAGCGAATTTTTTTCTACTTGCTTCTTTCGATGCCATGGTTTCAAATATGGCATCATTGCCGCCGCCTTCTCCAATGTCCCATCCGCCGATGGCCAGGTATACTTTTACGTGTTGTTCATGTGCCAATTCAACAAGAGACATCAATTTGTCTGTATCTGTCAAACGAACTGTTCCATCACTGTTTGGAAAAGCAAAAGAGAAATTCACCTGAGTGAGTTTGTCGTATTGAATATCTTCGGGTTCCCCACTCCAGGAAGCGTAGTAGCCAATCACGGGGAAAGAAGATTTTTGTGCCTGCACTACGGTAGTAAACAGTGAGCAATGAAGAGTGAGGAGCAGGAGTAGGTTTTTCATTGGAGGAGTAAATATTAGAGATGTGAAATGAGAGAGGAGAAATGAAAAATATTAAAAGCAAAATGAGAGACTGATCAATTTATTTATTTAATCTCATCTCTCATTTCACATCTCTTCATCTCTAAATTATTCTGCGCCTTTAAATTGTCTCAAAAAACGTATATCGTTTTCGGTAAACAATCGTAAGTCTCTGATTTGATATTTCAACATGGTCACGCGTTCTATCCCCATACCAAAGGCGAAGCCTGTGTATTCGTTAGGATCGATGCCGCAATTGGATAATACATTCGGGTCCATCATACCGCTGCCTCCGATTTCTACCCAACCGGAATACTTACAAATGTTGCAGCCCTTGCCTTTGCAAATGTTGCAGGTGATGTCAATCTCTGCACTCGGTTCAGTGAAGGGGAAATAAGAAGGACGGAAACGGATCTTTGTATCTTCATCAAACAATTCTTTGACGAAATGATACAAGGTATTTTTTAAATCAGCAAAACTTACTTTTTTATCAATGTACATCCCTTCGATTTGGTGGAACATACAGTGTGCACGAGCGGAGATTGCTTCGTTGCGGTATACTCTTCCCGGTGAAATGGTACGGATAGGAGGTTTTTGATTTTCCATCGTACGCACTTGCACCGATGAAGTATGGGTACGCAAGGCGATGTCCGGATTTTTCTGCACGAAAAACGTATCCTGCATTTCTCTGGCCGGATGGTCTTCAGGGAAATTCAATGCGGTAAAGTTATGCCAGTCGTCTTCAATTTCCGGACCTTCGGAAAGGTTGAAGCCCATGCGTTCGAAAATTTCGATCATGCGGTTCTTCACAACATTGAGCGGATGCAAGGATCCTAAAGCATGAGGTATGACGGGAAGCGTAAGGTCTGCTCCTTCGTTTTTACCCTGAACCTTGTTGGTTCCCATATTTTCCTGCAACGCATCAAACTTAGATTGCGCAGCCACTTTCAATTTGTTCAACTCCTGCCCCATCTGCTTTTTCAGCTCGGGTGCCACGTTTTTAAAATCGTCAAACAGCAAGGTCACCTTGCCTTTACGGCTGATGAATTCCAGACGGAAATTTTCCAACTGGTCTTTAGACTCTATCTTAAAGTCCTCGATCTGCTTTGTTAACTCTTTAATCTTTTCCAACATAGGGTACAAAGATAATAAATAGTTAGAAAGTTGTTAGTGGTCAGTGGTCAGTAAGTTCAGGGAGGAGGACGTGTTAGTGTCAGGGAAAGTGGATGGGTTTGAAAGTAATAGTATGATTTAGCGTTTTTAGGGAGAATGTTAAGCTTCTGTTTCATCACAAGAGTTTGGGCGTTCCCTGCGGGCCGGGCTTTCGCCACTCGCTTCCCGGCAAGACATCCATTGCATTACCTAAATTCTCAGCCGGGAGAGCTCAGACAATGGCTCAATCCCTAACGCGAAGGTATTATATAAGTATTGTGAAATCTCGCGTTAGGGATTGAGCCATTGTCTGAGTTCTTTTTCTTTGGATTCGAGAAAATGGTATGAAACACAAAGCCGAAGTCCAAAGAAAAAAACGAGTGGCGAAAGCCCGGCCCGAAGGGAACGCCCTAATTATTTAACTACTGATCAACTAGACTCAAGAACTCAAAAAAATCATCCATGATCACTTCTCCTATCATCTCCCACAAATCCCAAAAATATCCTTAAAATACCGTGGCTATTTGCCTTCCCTGACGTAATTTTGCCCCCGGTCTTACACACCTGCACTTGATACTCAGAGAAACCATAGTATTGCTCCAAAAGGAATTCTCCCTGGAATGGAAAAATCGCCACATTTTCCAAAGTCTCTTGCTGTATCTGGGAAGCACGATTTTCATCATGTACTATAGCTTTCTTGGACAATCATCGGCCTTGAATCCCTTTGTTTGGCTTTCAGTCTATTGGTTATTATTGACTTTCACGACCTTCAACACAGTGGCCAAAGCATTCCTGGGAGAAACCGCCGGCAGGGTATTGTTGTACGGTACCCTTGTTTCTGCTGAATCCCTGATATTATCTAAATTAGTGTACCACATGGGATTATCTGTTATCGTCTCCTTGGTCTCTTGGTTGTTGTTTGGTATTGTCTTCGATTCTCCTGTTCAGGATATTGCATTATTCCTTCTTATACAGACGCTTGCTGTAGCCGGCTTTGCGGCGGTCATTACCATGTCGGCCGGTATTGCCTATAAGGCAGGTGGCAATTTCAGTTTGTCCGCTATTCTCAGTTTCCCTATTCTGATCCCGCTCATTATCATGGCTGTTAAAGCTTCCAAGGCCGCCATGGATGGACTCGACCGATCGGTTTCCTGGGATGAACTTGTCTTGCTGGCTGCATTGAATGTCATTACCGTAGCTGTTTCTTATCTCTTATTTCCTTACCTTTGGAAGGCTTAACTATGAGTATCCATCAAACGTTCTTCAACAATCGCTCTCCACTGGCTTGGTGGAAAATAGCGAGTTTTCTTCTCCTGCTGTTTGTTGTGCTGAAAGGCTTTACCAGCAATGTTCCCCGATTGCCTATTCTGAATGAAACCATCCGCAACCTATACTTCCATGTACCGATGTGGTTTGGTATGACGGCATTTCTACTCGTCGCTTTCATTCAGGCCATCCTTTACCTGAGCAGTAAAACCAACAAGCAGTTACAAGACATTCGCTCTGTTGAATACACAAACATGGGTTTATGTTTCGGTGTCTTAGGCATTCTGACAGGTATGGTGTGGGCCAAGTCCACCTGGGGCGCTTACTGGACGCCTGATCCCAAGCTCAATGCGGCGGCGATCGGCATGCTGATTTATTCCGCTTATATCGTATTGAGAGGTTCTATACAAGATGAAGAGCAACGCGCGCGCATCAGTGCGGTGTTTAACATCTTTGCTTTTCCTGCTTTCGTTTCTTTGGTTTATATTTTACCGCGTTTGACCGATTCGCTGCATCCCGGAAATGGCGGTAATCCCGGCTTCAATTCCTATGACCGTGACCGCGATATGAATATCCTTTTCTATTCTTCAGGTCTTGGTTTTATTTTGCTGGGCGTTTGGATTACTACGTTGAGAGTTCGCTTGAGAACGTTAAAGTTGAAAAGAGAACAAGCACTAGATTCTTCTTCCTCTTCTATATTGGATTCAAATCAATAAAATTATACTATGAATAAGTACATCACCAACTTGCTGTTTTTCTTTTTCCTGACCATCTCTTTTGTAGCGAATGCGCAAGACGCAGAAATGGCGGACAAATTTCGTGAAGACGGGAAAATTTATGTGGTCATTACCGTGTTTGCCATTATACTGACCGGTTTGTTTGTCTATGTGTTTCTATTGGATAGAAAAATAGGCAAGCTTGAAAAAGAAGAAAAGAATTAAGTTATGAAAGTCACTCATATCATACTCTTACTGGTGATTGCCGTGGCCATCGGCGTTATTATTTCCACTTCGGGAGATGCCTCCAAGTATGTAACCTTTGATGAGGCGCAGGAACTAGCGGTAGACAGTCCGGATGAAAAAGTACATGTAGTGGGTAAGCTGAAGAAAAATAGTTTCGGTGACATTGAAGGAATGAACTATAATCCCGGTGTTGATCCTAACTATTTTGAGTTTGTCATTACCGATAATAAAAACCGCGAAGAACGTGTCGTGTACCTGAATCCTAAACCACAGGACTTCGAGAAATCAGAACAGATCGTCATCATCGGAGGATTCAAAGGGAAAACATTCAAAGCGGATAAAATCCTCATGAAGTGTCCTTCTAAATACGAGAACAAAAAATTAACGACGTCGTTGTAAAGCGCCGGAATCATTCTACATCCGAAAGGATCATTTAACAAAGAACATATGCAGCTGCAGATTGGTGATTGGGGCCATTTATTCGTTATCATTTCTTTTTTCTCATCGTTAGTTGCCGCATTTTCCTATTACAAAAATGTAAACTGCGATCCGGAAGATTTAGGTTCCAAAAAATCCTGGAAGCGTTTTGCCAGGATTTGGTTTGGTGTGCATGCTTTTTCTGTATTAGGCATTATTGCCTCTTTGTTTTTCATTATTCACGATCACCATTACGAATACCATTATGCCTGGAGTCACTCTTCCAATCACTTGCCGGTAGAGTACATGATCTCTTGTTTCTGGGAAGGGCAGGAAGGAAGTTTTCTGCTGTGGATTTTTTGGGACGTGATATTAGGAGGTTTGATCTTGACCATCAATAGAGATTGGGAAGCTCCTGTTATGGCCGTGTTTTGTCTCGTGCAGGCTTTCTTGGCATCGATGATCGTTGGTGTAGTGTTCCCCTGGATCAATTTGAAAATCGGAAGTTCTCCTTTCATGTTGTTGAAAGAAGTGATGCCTGATTTACCGGTCTATGCACTTAATCCTGATTTCATACCGGAAGATGGAAGGGGCTTAAATCCTTTGCTGCAAAACTATTGGATGGTCATTCATCCGCCTACCTTGTTTCTGGGTTTCGCTACGACGCTGGTTCCTTTCGCGTTTGTTGTAGCAGGATTGTGGCTGAAAAAATACAAGGAGTGGATTCGTCCGGCTTTGCCTTGGGCTTTGTTCTCTGCCATGATTTTAGGTACCGGAATTTTAATGGGTGCGTACTGGGCCTATGAAACACTCAACTTTGGTGGTTACTGGAACTGGGATCCGGTAGAGAATGCAGTGTATGTGCCATGGCTTATACTCGTAGCGTCTATTCACACGATGATCATATTCCGCAACAGCAGCGCGGCTTTGAAGACCTCCATGATTTTGGTCATGAGTAGTTTTTTATTGATTTTGTATTCGACGTTCCTTACAAGAAGTGGAATATTGGGTGAATCATCGGTCCATTCTTTTACTGATTTGGGTTTGTCGGGACAGTTATTGATTTACTTGCTGACATTCATCGGACTTACTATTTGGTTATTGTATGTGCGTTGGAAGGAAATCCCAACCACAGACAAAGAAGCATCGGTTTATTCCCGTGAGTTTTGGATTTTCATTGGTGTGACCGTACTTTCTTTGGCGGCGTTTCAAGTGATTGCGACCACGTCTATTCCGGTATACAATGCCTTGCTCAATAGCTTGAACAGTATTTGGGATGCTTTACACATTTCCTGGCTGCACACGGATTCAAGAATTGCGCCACCGGTGAATCAGGAAAAGCATTACAGCGATTGGCAAATTTGGTTTGCCATTATCATAGCTTTACTCTCTGGTGTAGGACAAT
Organism: Chitinophagaceae bacterium; assembly: GCA_028288405.1. Classification (GTDB taxonomy): domain Bacteria; phylum Bacteroidota; class Bacteroidia; order Cytophagales; family Cytophagaceae; genus JACMQM01. The sequence goes on along the minus strand of JAQBNS010000130.1, from coordinate 8,273 downwards.
TATTCTGGTGGACAAAGATGACAGGCAAACAAGTCTGGGATAAATTATTCATTCCTGTATTGTTGTCTTTACTTCTTGCTACCTTGATTATTTTGCTGGGAGGATTGACGAAAGATGTGGCACCCGATGAGTTCCCCATTTACAAGCGTGTGGGTTACATCTTGTTATTGACAGCTGCCATATTTTCTGTTATTTCCAACCTGATCATTTTTGTATCCGTTGTAAAAAACAACATCAAGCTTACCGGCGGAGCGATTGCTCACATTGGTGTAGCATTGATGCTGATTGGTATTTTATTTTCCTCAGGATATACCAAAGTGATTTCTCTGAACAATTCAGGTTTGCCTTATCGAAAAGATTTTCCCGATGATGTGAATTCGGAAAATGTACTACTCTTTAGAAGTACACCGGAGAACATGGGGAGCAAGTACCGCCTGACCTACAAGGGACCGCGTGTGCAGGCAAAAGGCTTTCCGGGTTATGTCAATAAAGACAGCATTGCTCCAACGGTTGATCCTTACAAAGTCATTACCAGAAGAGATTTGATCAAAGATGGTGACACGTACTTTAAAAAAGGAGATACGCTGGAGATCAATCCGGAGAATACTTATTACGAAGTTCAGTATAAAAATAAAGACGGACGAGAATTTATTTTGTATCCGCGTTTACAAAAAAATCCACGCATGGGATCTATTCCTTCACCGGACATCGAACGTTTCTATGACCGTGATTTGTACTCCCATCTTTCTGTAGTGCCCGCAGACGACGAAGAGAGAGAATGGGGTAAACCCGAATTGCAGTTTATGAAAATAAAGGATACTGTTTTTGTAAACGATTACGTTGCCGTACTCGACGAAGTGGAACGCATCGAACATATTCATGGCACTCAGGTAGACTCTTCTGACATCGCATTGAAAGCGCATATTCATATTTTAGGTCCCGATGGTCATGTGTATCCATTGCATCCTATTTATGTACTCAATCTGGATCAACGAAAAGTGGGCTACGTACCGGAAACATTGAATGACCTGGGCATCCGCGTGGTGTTTCACCAGATCAATCCGGATCAGCATGGCTTTACCTTTGAATTCACGTCTTGCCAGCGTGATTATATCATTTTAAAAGCAATAGAAAAACCAATGATCAACGTGTTGTGGATTGGTACTGTATTGCTTGTCTTGGGCTTGTTTATTGCCATCTTGCGCCGCTACAATGAATTCGCAAAGATGAAGAATAAAGCCGCTTAATTTTACAAGTTCATGTCGTTTAAAAGAATTTCTATCGTTGGATCCGGCAACTTATGCTGGCACTTGCTGCAATTGTTGCACAGTAAGAAAGATATAAAGTTGACCGTGTATGCCCGCGATGCCTCCAAACTCGAGGCATTGCAGGCAGAGTTTCCGGGTGTTACAACCTGGACGTTAACAAAGGACCTTATCATCGAAGGCGATTTAATAGTATTGGCCATCAAAGACGATGCACTGGAATCCATCAGGAATTATTCCGTTGAGTCTTCAGCGTACCTTATTCATCTTTCCGGTGCGCGCTCTTTGCAATCGATTTCTTCCATTCCTTGTGCGGGAAGTGCAGTCGTATATCCTTTTCAAACATTTACTAAAGGCAGACCTGTGCACTGGCGACAAATCCCGGTTTTCGTAGAAGGATCGTCAGAAGTGGTGGAAGAACAACTCATGGCATTTTTACAGGAATTGAGATTGACCGGTTATAAGGCCGATTTGGAGACGCGTAAGCAAGTGCATCTTTGTGGTGTACTGGTCAATAATTTTGCCTATTATTTATTCAATCAGGCCCTGCAACTCATGGAAGCGAAAGGGCTCGACAAAAAAATGCTGTCTCCCATCATGACAGAAACAGTCAGCAAATTTTTAGAATTGGAAAACCCTTCCGCAGGACAGTCTGGACCGGCCAGCAGAAAAGATTTCAAAACAATTGGAAAGCATCTGGAGTTGTTGGAAAAATTTCCGAACTTAAAATCAGCTTACGAAGAGCTGACCAAAGCTATTATCAACAGACCATGAGTATTCCTTTTGGGAACATTACCACTTTTATTTTTGACGTAGACGGTGTGTTGACTGATGGAAGTGTATGGTCTTATGCAGAGGAAGAATACGTTCGTCGCTTTTACATCAAAGATGGATACGCGATAGAAAAGGCATTGCAAGCGGGTTACCAGGTGGCTGTCATTTCAGGGGGTAATGAACCTGGTGTCAAGAACCGGCTGAGTTTTCTTGGCATCAAGCACATTCATTTAGGAATAAAAGATAAGAAAAAGGTATTAAAAGAATTAGCGCTCGAATTGAATTGTCAAACCGCCAACATTCTTTATATGGGCGATGATATTCCGGATATACAATTGATGAAAGAAGTGGGCTTACCTTGTTGTCCGTCCGATGCGGCAAGTGATGCCAAGCAGGCGAGTCTTTATATTTCTAATGCTGTCGGTGGCAGAGGTGCGGTGAGAGACGTCATCGAAAAAGTGATGCGCGTCAGAGGAGATTGGAAACCCGAACAATGGTAATCATGTTACAAAAAAAGCAACACATCAGTACGTTTATCCTGGCAGGGTTAAAATTGATCCGGTTCCCCAACCTGATCATTTTGAGTCTCACCGTGTTGATGGTATACGAGTACCTGGTGTTGGCTCAACCTTCTCTGGAAGCCTTGCTGCATGTGAAGATCTGGCTGGTGACGTTTTCCATTGTATTGATTGCCGCGGCAGGTTACGTCATCAACGATTACTACGACATCAAAATTGATTATGTCAACAAACCGAGAAGGGTAGTCGTCGGCAGAATCATTGCCCGGAGAACAGCCATCATTTTCCATAGCGTCATGAATGTGCTGGCGGTTATCTTCAGTGCCTTTATTGGCTGGAAGTTTTTTCTTAGCGTTTTGTTCTCTAGTTTACTCCTTTGGTATTATGCCAATTCTCTTAAACGTAAGCCTTTAGCGGGTAATCTCGTGGTGTCTTTCCTGTCTGGTTTTTCTATTTACCTGGTGGGATTGCTGAGAAAAGGAGAAGGTTATGACATCCTGATTTTTTCCGGATTTGCTTTCCTGATCAGCCTTATCCGTGAATTGGTAAAAGACATGGAAGATATCAAAGGCGATGCGGCTTATGGCTGTCAAACTCTTCCTATCCTTATCGGGGAACGCAAGACAAAAGCATTTGTCATTTTTCTGGCAGCCTTGTTTATGCTTATGCTGGGTTATTGGTTCTACCCACGAAATGAAAATATCGCCATTTACTGCGGAGTCGTATTATTTCCTTTGGTGATCATGCTCATCGTGGGCCTCATTGTAGCCGATACCGCCCACCGCTACCGCCGAATCAGTAACCTGTGCAAATGGATCATGCTGGCCGGGATATTGACGATGCCGTTTTTTTAATAGTCGTTAGACGTTAGTGGTTAGTAAGGTAATTCCAGGTTTCTACAAAGGCCAAATTTAACTAGCTATAACCTCATCGGATGACTATGTTATAAACATTGATATAACAGGTTCAACATACTTGTTTTTTAATTCGCTATATGTCAGTAGTTATTCTTGAGTGATAATTAACCTGATTTTACTAACGACTAACCACTAACGTCTAACAACTAATTCCCCTAAAACCTGCAAAAGCGGAGAAAATCATTTAAATTTGCCCTCTTAAAATCAGCAGGTTCACATGTACAACATAGCCATTCTGGCTTCTGGTTCAGGTTCTAATGCAGAAAATATCATCCGATATTTTAAAGAACATGCGACTATTCGGGTAGCTGAAGTGCTCACCAATAAATCGGATGCCTATGTTTTGGAAAGAGCGGCTAAACTTCATGTTCCTGCACGGGTTTTCAATAAGGAAGAATTTACTTCCCCCTCGTTTTCTGAACGTCTCATCAGGGAAGGCATTACTCATGTTGTATTGGCCGGTTTCTTATGGCTGGTTCCCCAACACCTGATCGCTGCTTTTCCTGATCGTATCGTCAATATTCACCCGGCCTTATTGCCTAAGTTTGGAGGAAAAGGAATGTACGGAGGTAAAGTACATGAATCAGTGGTCGCAGCCGGTGAAAAGGAAACAGGCATCACTATTCATCTGGTCAATGAAGAATACGATAAAGGTATCCACTTACTGCAAGCGTCATGTACAGTAGTTGCCGATGATACGGCCGATACGGTAGCGGCTAAGGTGCACGACCTGGAATACGAACACTTCCCGCGTACCATAGAAAATTGGATCATACAAACTCAATCATAGAACACAAACACCATGTCAGCAAAAAAAATCAAGTCAGCATTAATTTCCGTATTTTATAAAGACCGTCTGGATAGCCTTGTCAAATTGTTACACGAACAAGGTGTTACTATTTATTCTACAGGAGGTACGCAGGAGTTTGTAGAAAAATTAGGTGTGCCGGTAGTGCCGGTGGAAGGTCTTACGGGTTATCCGTCTATTTTGGGCGGTCGTGTAAAAACCTTACATCCTAAGGTTTTCGGTGGTATTTTGGCTAGAAGAGAAAATGCGCAGGACTTACAGGAGTTGCAGCAATACGAGATTCCGGAGATTGACCTGGTGATTGTAGATTTATACCCCTTTGAAGAAACGCTGGCCTCGGGAGCAGCCGAACAACAGATCATCGAGAAGATTGATATCGGTGGTATTTCGCTTATCCGTGCGGCGGCAAAAAATTTCAAGGATGTGGTCATCGTAGCCTCTAAAGATCAATACCCTTTATTAGAAGAGATCCTGCGTGCAGACGGTGGTGCTACTACCATTGCTCAACGCAAAGTGTTTGCCGGTTTCGCCTTCGAAGTGAGTTCTCATTACGACGGTGCCATTTTCAATTACTTCCACTCTGAAGCACAAGGAGAAGTATTTAAACAAAGTTACAAAGGAGGATCAACCCTTCGCTATGGAGAAAATCCACATCAAAAGGGAGTGTTCTATGGCAACCTTGATTTGATGTTTGACCGTCTAAACGGAAAAGAAATTTCCTACAACAATTTGCTGGACATTGATGCGGCTGTGGGGCTGATTGATGACCTCGACGGTATAGCGGTAGCTATTTTAAAACACAACAATGCCTGCGGTGCCGCTACTGGCGCCACCGTGAAGGATGCTTATGTAAAAGCATTGTCTTCCGATCCGGTATCTGCTTTTGGAGGGGTCATTATTACCAATAAGAAAGTAGACCTCGATGCAGCAACAGAATTGCACAAACTATTCTTCGAAGTGATCATCGCTCCTGAATACGATGAAAATGCATTGAACCTATTGAAAGAAAAGAAAAACAGAATTATATTGAAGCGTAAGCCGGTAACCTTTGCTCCGAAACAATTCCGTTCATTGCTTCACGGTGTGCTGGAGCAAGACAAGGATACCAAAGTAGAAGTCCTGTCGGACCTGAAACCGGTAACGAACAGGAAACCTACCGATGAGGAAAACAAAGCACTGCTATTGGCCGTTAAACTCGTTAAGCATAGCAAGTCCAATGCGATTGTCTTCGCTAAAGACGGTTACATGGTAACAAGCGGTGTGGGACAAACTTCCCGGGTAGATGCGTTGAAAAACGCCATCGATAAGGCAAAAGAGTTTGGCCTGAGTCTGGATGGGGCGGTAATGGCTTCTGATGCTTTCTTCCCTTTCCCGGATTGTGTGGAGATTGCGGACAAAGCCGGTATCAAAGCAGTGATTCAGCCGGGAGGCTCTGTGAAGGATCAAGATTCTATCGATTATTGTAATAAACACAATATCGCAATGGTATTTACTGGGTTCAGACACTTCAAACATTAAAAAAAATCGTTAGATTTACATAGATAGTTTAGATTACACCTTATAGATCAAATCAATTCATGGGATTATTAGACTTTTTCTCTGCTGACATCGCAATAGATTTAGGAACAGCCAACACGCTGATCATTTACAAAGAAAACATCGTAGTCGATGAACCTTCTATCATCGCCATTGATAAGGTGACTGGTAAAGTGAAAGCCATCGGTCGTGAAGCGATGCAGATGCATGAGAAAACCCATGAAAACATCAAGACGATTCGTCCATTGAAAGATGGTGTAATTGCAGACTTCTACGCTGCTGAGCAGATGATCAGAGGTTTGATCAAGATGATCGACAATAAAAACAAATTCTTTGGCGCTACTTCTTATCGCATGTGTATCTGTATCCCTTCAGGTATTACAGAGGTAGAAAAAAGAGCGGTGCGTGACTCAGCAGAACATGCCGGCGCAAAAGAAGTATACATGATCTACGAACCGATCGCTGCGGCTATCGGTTTGGGTGTGGACATCGAACAACCGGTAGGTTCAATGATTGTTGATATCGGAGGTGGTACAACGGAGATTGCGGTCATCGCTTTGTCTGGTATCGTTTGCGAACAATCGATCAGAGTAGCAGGTGATGTGTTCAACAAAGATATTTTAGATTACATGCGTCGTCAACATAACCTGTTGATCGGTGAGCGTTCTGCAGAACGTGTGAAAATAGAAGTAGGTTCTGCCCTGACAGAATTAGATAATCCTCCGGAAGATTTTGAAATCAGAGGTCGTGATTTGATGACGGGTATTCCTAAAGTCATCAAAGTATCATACTCCGAAATCGCTTACGCTTTGGATAAATCAGTTTCTAAAATTGAAGAAGCGGTATTGAAAGCATTGGAAATTGCTCCTCCGGAATTATCTGCCGATATCTACGATAACGGTATTCACTTGACAGGTGGTGGTGCCTTGCTTAGAGGATTAGATAAAAGACTGGCTATGAAAACCAAATTGCCTATTCACGTAGCCGAAGATCCTTTGAGAGCGGTAGTAAAAGGCACTGGAATTTCAATCAAAGATGTTAAGAAATACAGAGCAGTTTTGATGACGTAATGGCATGATCAATCTTCTACGTTTTTTATACGATAAAAGAAACTTCCTGTTTTTTGTTTTACTGGAAGTATTGTGCGGTTGGTTGATCTTTACCTTCAATAAATATCAGGGCGCCTTCTATTTCAATAGCTCCAATGCTATTGTAGGGAATGCGCTTTCTGCTAATAGGACATTCACCTCATATTTTGATTTGCAAGAGCAAAACGACAAACTGGTTCGTGAAAACATTGCCTTGCATACCGTGCTGGAAAACGAAAAAAAGATTCGCAAGATAGCTGCACTGACTGTCGCAGATTCAGCAAGACGAGCAGCATTTGATTTTATTCCGGCACGTGTCATTAAAAATTCATTGACAGACACAAAAAATTACATTACCATCGATAAAGGATCGGCAGATGGTTTATCTCAATATATGGGGCTTATTGGTCCACAAGGTGTAGTGGGAGAAATCAAGTATTGCTCGGATCACTATTCAACAGGTTTCAGTGTCTTGCACGTAAAGAACGGAGGACTTTCTGCAAGGCTTTCGCGTTCAGACGCAGTGGGTTCTGTAGAATGGGATGGTGTAGATACTCGCTTTGCTAAATTGAAATACATAGGCAAACATTATTTTATTCAACCGGGTGATACCGTTTTCACTTCGGGATTCAATGCTGTTTTTCCTGCCGGTTTACTTATTGGTGTAGTGGAAAAGGTAAATGACGACGAACAATCTAACTATAACATTACGGTGCGTTTAGCAACAGACTTTGGTTCGCTGGATCATGTATACGTGATCCGTAGCAAGAAAAAACCGGAAATAGATTCACTGGAAGCTAAATTAGACAAACCTAAGAAGTAGAGACATGGGGCCAGCACAGATCTTGCGGTATATTGCACACGTTTTCATTTTGCTTTTCCTGCAATTGTTTTTGTTTAGGGATACCGCCTTGTTGGGCTTTGCTTATATTTTTGTTCACATTGGTATAGTGCTTTTGATTCCCAATGAAATTGATCTCATTTGGTCCATGATCATTGCTTTCTGCATTGGATTCCTGGTGGACATGTTTTACGATACCATTGGTGTGCATGCTGCGGCATGTGTATTGATTGCTTTCTTCAGGCCTCGCATAGTAAGCATATTTAGCGTGCAAGGAGAATTGAATTCTATGTCCGAGTATAACGTGGAATCAGGTGGTGTACTTTGGTTCTTTCAATTCGCGTTAACTTCTTCCTTTTTGTTTTGTTCGCTGTTATTTATTTTGGAATCCACTTCCATTCTGATCTTTTTTTATGCGTTGTTAAAGATCATTGCTTCTTCTTTATTTACGGCATTGTTTTTAACCATGTATAGTTATCTCTGGGCATCTAGGTCAAAAACAAAAAGAAGATGAATTCCATTCAAC
>JAQBNS010000132.1 GCA_028288405.1 Chitinophagaceae bacterium | reverse complement strand
GTTTTGAGTTAAAGTGCATAGGCGTAATTTATAACTATGATGTGGTTAGTAAAATTACTAAAAATTAATGATTTTTGATGAAAATAACAATACTTATGTCTTTATCATTGATACTAACAGTTATAGTCCTGTATTTTTCAGCGTTATTGATTATTTCCTGGTATACTTCAAAAAATGCTGATTCTGAGTCTTTTTTCACGGGAAAGAAAGAATCTCCATGGTTTTTAGTGGCCTTCGGAATGATTGGGACTTCTCTTTCCGGATTAACCTTTATTTCTGTACCGGGAGCGGTAGGAGTTACAGGATTTGCTTACTACCAAATCATTCTTGGGCACATGATCGGTTATTTCGTTATTGCCACGGTATTGATGCCTCTTTACTATAAATTAAACCTGGTTTCCATCTATACCTACCTCGACCAACGACTGGGAAGATGGTCCTATAAAACGGGCTCCAGTTTCTTTTTGCTGTCCAGAACGATTGGTTCTGCACTACGTCTTTACATGGCTTCTGCCGTATTGCAGATTTTCATTTTTGATGCACTAGGTGTTCCATTCATTGTTACGGTTGCTATTACTATCCTTTTGATCTGGATCTATACATTCAAAGGCGGTATAAAAACCATTATATGGACCGACAGCTTTCAGACAATCTTTCTGATTGCCGCGCTGATCATCAGTATCGTTTCTATGAGAACGCATTTAAACACTACACTTACTGATTTGGCCAGTCAGGTTTGGAAAAGTCCTTATTCAAACATGTTTCATTTTGAAGATTTCATGGCCGGTAATTATTTCTGGAAACAGCTATTGGCGGGAGCTCTGTTGGCCATTGTTCTTACTGGTCTGGACCAGGATCTCATGCAAAAAAATCTTTCCTGTAAAAATATTTCTGAGGCAAAGAAAAACATGTTTTGGTTTTCCATTGTGTTGCTAATTGTCAACTTATTGTTCCTCACATTGGGAGCATTACTATACATTTATGCAGATACTAAAGGTATTGCAATACCGGAACTAAGAGATCATCTGTTTCCTATGCTTGCCCTAAAAGAGTTTGGTAGTATAGCAGGGATATTTTTTTTACTGGGTATCATTGCTTCGTCCTATGCAAGTTCAGACTCTGCGCTTACTGCCTTAACAACTTCATTCTGTGTTGATTTTCTTCATATTGAACAATACGGCGAAGCCACTGCAAAAAAATACAGAACATGGGTACACATAGGATTCTCCGTATTATTTCTGATCATTATCGTCATCTTTCACTGGTTGGATAATGATTCTGTAATCTATGTAGTATTTAAAGCTGCCGTTTATACCTATGGACCGTTGTTGGGATTGTTCTTTTTTGGTATTCTAACCAAAAGAACCATTCAGGATAGGTGGACACCTTTCCTTGCTGTTGCTGCACCTATCACTACTTACTTCTTAAGTGAAGCCTTTACTGCTTGGACAGGTTATCACTTCAGTTATGAATTGCTATTAGTTAACGGAGGATTGATGTTTGCAGGCCTATGGATCAGCGGCTATTTTATTAGCGACAAAAAAACTACAGCAGCTCTATAGAAGGATCCCAGAACACTTTATCAAAATTCTGAACCTGGTCCTCTTTTATTTTTACACCTTCTTTTTCTAAAAGCTCCTGCATCTTTGTAGGAGTTGGGAAATGCATTTTACCGGTAAGTAATCCATTTCTATTGAGAACACGATGTGCAGGAACATTTTTAAATTCATGCACCGCATTCATCGCCCAGCCTATCATACGTGCACCTGACTTCATTCCAAGGTATGCAGCGATAGCACCATAACTTGTTACCCTTCCTTTGGGAATAAGTTTAACTACTTCGTACACATCCTGAAAATCAAATTTATCCTTCGCCATGTTCGTACTTAAAAAAGATTAGGCTATAAAGTTACGTCACTCATAAAATAATGGACATAAAAAAAGTGCGAAATTGATGGACTCAATATTCGCACTTTTATGTTTGGCAGAGAGAGAGGGATTCGAACCCCCGGACCTGTAACAGTCAACGGTTTTCAAGACCGCCGCATTCGACCGCTCTGCCATCTCTCTAAATTGTTGTGCAAAGATAACTGTATTTTCTATTTATGAAACCCTAAAGGGGAAAATATTCTATCTTTTTCCTACAAAATAGGGAGCTTAAGCCGCGACTTCCTGCACTTTTTCTACTTCCACAGCAGGTCCAACTACTGCAAAATATTTTGAAAACTCTTTAGTGTCAATCATTAAAGAAGGGGAATGACCTCCCCAAACTACGGAGATTTGATACAGGCCATTGAACGTTCTTCCTTTATAGGTCTTACCTACTTCAAACCCCGATAAACTCGTTATTGCAGGCTTGCTTACACATTTAAATTCAACTATACTGGATTGTGACATAGCCGTAAGTGTTTGGTTATACCTGAATATAACCAAATGAAATGCCAAAAAGATCACAAGGGATAATTCACTCCCATCAGATCGATGTAATGTGGACACCCTTTAAGATGGATTATTGGATTTCCTTCCTTTGTAGACAATCTCCAATGTAGCATTAATCTCAAAACCTAAAAGGACAATTAATGACATAAAGTAGATCCACAACATCAAACCAATCAAAGCCCCAATTGAACCATAAACCTTATTATAAGAGCTAAAATTGTTAAAATAAAGGATAAACAAGATTGAAAAGGACACTGCCAGAAACGCAGCAATTAAAGACCCGAGCGAGAAAAATTTCCAAGGATGTGTAATGGCCGGTGCCAAAGAATAGATGAGAGAGAAGCACATTAAAAATAATAAGTAAGGTAATAAATACCTTATAATCGATAGAAATATGATCTGTCCTTGTTCATAAAAACTGATTTCGCTGAAAACCATTTCTACGACTACTTGTAAAGCAATGGAAGATACTACACAAAATACCAACAAAAACAGGATCTGTACACTAATGGCAATAAGCCTTATAAAACTTCTGTTGTCATGTGTTTTATAACATTTGTTAAATACATTAATCATGGCAACTATACCGTTTACTGAAGCATAAAGGGTAAACAAAAAACCAAATGACAAGAGTCCCGTTTGCGGGCGTGCAACAATATCGTAAATAGTAGATTCCGCTACTTCATAAATTCCTCTCGGTAATACCTGTTCCAGGTTTTGAAGTATCAAGGTATCCAAGTGCTCGATGGGTATATGAGGAATCAGAGTAAACAAAAAAATAATTGCGGGGAAAATAGACAAGACAAAACTATAAGCCATGCTTCGTGACATTTCCATCACATGATCTTTTTCCAATTTTGTCAACAATATTTGTAAAAAATGGAATAGAGAAATTTCATATTTTTTCAAATGAATTCCTTTCAAATGGTTGGTGCCCCATTCCTTTATTTCATTGATTTTGAGCAAAGCGATGATCTTCTTCATTATTCAAAAAATTGATGCATTAATTGCTGAAAATGCCCACCTGGCATAGATGGTTTAGTAGTTTCCTTATTAACAAATACCAAGGTTGTTTCAGAAACATTCAGCAACACTTTGGCTTCATTGTATACTTCGTACTCAAAACGAATACGAACTCCCGGTTTATCTTTAATGATTATTTTAATGGTCAGCAAATCGTCGTAGCGTGCTGGCTTGATGTATTTTGTTTTATACTCCAACACCGGCATCATAATACCTTCGTCTTCCATTTCTTTATAAGAAAAACCGATGTGCCTGAAAGTTTCTACTCGTGCTACTTCAAAGTATGTAGCATAATTGCCATAATAAACATAACCCATTTGATCTGTTTCTGCATAGCGCACGCGGAGTTGAATTTCGTGGGTAATCATCTTTATTTTATTTGCTCTTTATCTAAATAACCTCTGTAGCGATTGGCGTTATTGACATGATCATTATAATTCTCTGTAAAATCATGAAAACCTATACGATTGCAACTCGCACAGAAATACAAATATTTATTCCTTTCGTAATTCAATACCGCATCAATGCTAGCGATAGAAGGTAGATTGATTGGTCCTGGAGGTAAACCAGTATATTTATAGGTATTGTAGGGACTATCGATTTGAGTATGTACTTGGTAAATTCTTTTGATACTGAAATCTCTTACCGCGTACTTAACTGTCGGATCAGCCTGCAAAGGCATGTTGATATTTAAACGATTGATGTATAATCCCGCAATGCGGCTGCGCTCGCTTTGTTGATTTGTTTCTGCTTCTACTATAGAAGCCAATGTACTTACTTGTATCGGAGTAAATCCAATTGCCTTCGCTTTACTTAAACGTTCCTTTGTCCAGAACTTCTCGTACTCTTTATGCATTTTATCTAAAAACACTTTGGCCTTTACATCCCAGTAAATTTCATAGGTATTAGGAATAAACATGCTCATGAAAGTAGCCGTATCAAACCCATAATGCTTAGCGACTTCCGGATCTTTTAAATAAAACAATAAAGAGTCTGCAGAAAAATAAAACTTTCCACCCACTTTCTCCGCCAGGTCTTCTTTTAATCGAATGTTATTGAATGTTAACTTCACAGGCTCTTGCTTACCATTACGCAGCAGGCGTACAACCTTGATATTATTGCTATTGGCTTTAATCCTGTAACGGCCTGGTCTAATATTATCCTGGTAGCCTGCCAACTTAGCAATGAATGCAAATGATTTTACATCTTGCAACATCTCATTCTTCTTCAGGCTATCCAATACTTCTTTGAAGTCTGCTCCTCTCCTAATATACAAATAGCCATCTTCCTTCCGCCATTGAAAATTAGCGGTAAATAAAATCTGATAAATGTAGTATGAGAAACATACAAACAACAACATCGCTAAAACGATGAACTGACGAAGGCGATATTTTTTGCGGTCCATTTGCATATTGACTGCGGTCTTATTAAGTTGATGAGCCTACAAGTTAGACAAAAACCTCTTCGAAATAAATACATGTCCGCATCATCTGTCAAAATACATCCCGATAATCCCCAACCGAATAAAATAGCACAAGTCATAGAAGTGCTTCAAAAAGGCGGAATCATCATTTATCCAACGGATACAGTATATGCCATGGGATGCGATATTACTCAGCCTAAGGCTATTGATAAGATATGTAAAATAAAGGGAATTGATCCGGCTAAACATCCTTTTGCCATTCTGTGCCATGATATCAGCCAAATTTCATCTTATACTAAACACTTACCCAATACCGTTTTTAAACTGCTAAAGAAGAAGCTTCCCGGTCCTCATACCTTTATTCTCCCGATTGGAGGAGATGTGCCCAAGTCGTTATATTCCAAAAAGAAGACCATTGGTATAAGAGTACCCGATCATCGCATCGTCAACCTATTGGTGAGTCAACTCGGTAATCCGCTATTAACAACATCCATCAAACACACAGACGAAATATTAGAGTACATGACAGACCCGGAAGAGATCTTTGACCGTTATAAAAATCAAGTAGATCTTATGATAGACGGCGGGTTTGGAGACAATACACCCAGCACTGTCTGGGATTGTACGTCAGATGAAATTGCCTTGCTGAGAGAAGGAAAAGGAGACATAGAATATTGATTTTATTGAGATCATGGACCCAAAAAAATCTTCTTTACTGATTGAGTTACACTATTTTCCTTGCGTACACTTTTTTTCTCTACTCAACCAACACGATACCATTGTCATTGAAGCACATGAAACTTTCCAGAAGCAAAGTTATCGCAGCAGAACACAAATACTTTCCGCTCAAAAAGTTGAAAACCTTCTGATACCCGTTTTATCAGCAAATTCACATTTATACATACGCGACATCCGCATTGACCACAGTCAAAAATGGAGGATTATTCACCAACGTGCCATACGTTCGGCTTATGGGAAGTCGCCTTTTTTCGAATATTATTCAGAAGATATTTTAGCCTTATACGACAAACCTGTACCGTTTCTCTTTGATTTTAATCTAGAAGTACTGACACTTTGTCTTAAGCTTTTAAAATGGAAGAAAGAAATAACATTATCATCTGACTATCAAATAATTGAACCAACAAAAACAACAGATCTAGTAGACTTTCGAGGAGTTATTCATCCAAAAAAGCAGTTACAAACTGACTTCAAACCCTATCAACAAGTGTTTGGCAGGCAATTTGAGCCTAACCTTAGCATCATCGATTTGTTGTTTTGCGAAGGGAACAATTGCAATCCATATTTGACGAGATAACGTTAATATAAAAAATGCGTATAATTTTAGATTAAACGTTGACAAGGATGGAATTTTAAATCCTTAAAAACCGTTGTTTGAACGGAAAAATGCTAGATTTACATTAATTAAAAGGCTGAATTCATGGAACAGAAATTCTCAAACAGAGTTAAAGAGGTTATCTCTCTTAGTCGGGAAGAAGCATTGCGTCTGGGCCATGACTACATTGGCACGGAACACTTGATGCTTGCGATGATTAGAGAAGGTGAAGGCGTAGCAATAAGCCTTCTTAAAAAACTCGGATTATCAATGGATGAACTCAGGACATCCATCGAAAATACCATCAAAGGTACTGCTACAGGTAATACAAACATCACCAATATTCCTTTGACCAGACAATCTGAAAAGGTATTGAAGATCACTTACCTTGAAGCAAAAATCTTTCAAAGCGAATTGATCGGTACAGAGCATTTATTGTTGTCCATTCTACGTGATGAAGATAATATTGCAACACAAGTATTAGCAAAATTTGGAGTAACATACGCAGAAATAAAAGAAATGCTAGAATACCACACCAACAGTAATCCTAAAGCCAAAGGCGATACCGATGATCCGGATGATGATTCATCTAAATTATTTGGTAGCGGATCTGCAGCAGGTAAAGAATCAGGCGCAAGAGCGACCGGTGAAAAATCAAGAACTCCTGTGCTGGATAACTTCGGCAGAGATTTGACGAAGTATGCGGAAGAAGGGCGTTTGGATCCTATAGTAGGACGCGAAAAAGAAATTGAACGCGTTGCGCAAATCTTAAGTAGAAGAAAGAAAAATAATCCTATTTTGATTGGTGAGCCAGGTGTAGGTAAAACAGCCATTGCTGAAGGCCTTGCATTACGCATCAATCAAAAGAAAGTATCCCGTGTGTTATTTGGCAAACGAGTGATCACTTTGGATCTTGCTTCTTTAGTAGCAGGCACTAAATACCGTGGCCAGTTCGAAGAGCGTATGAAAGCGGTGATGAACGAATTGGAAAAATCTCCGGAAGTTATCTTATTTATAGATGAAATTCATACCATTGTTGGTGCCGGTGGAGCCTCTGGTTCATTAGATGCATCGAACATGTTCAAACCAGCTTTAGCAAGGGGCGACATCCAATGTATTGGTGCAACGACTTTGGATGAGTACCGTCAATACATTGAAAAAGATGGTGCTTTGGCTCGTCGTTTTCAAATCGTAATGGTAGATGCTACTACTCCTGAAGAAACCGTTCAGATATTAACGAACATCAAGGAAAAGTACGAAGACCACCATCATGTCAATTACACAGAGAAAGCATTGGATGCCTGCGTAAAATTATCTGATAGATACATCACGGACCGTTTCTTACCGGATAAAGCGATCGACGTATTGGATGAAGCCGGTGCGCGCGTGCACATCAATAACATTCACGTTCCCGCTGAGATTCTAAAACTTGAGGAGCTGATCGAGAATGTTAAGAAAGAAAAAAACAAAGTCATCAAAAGTCAAAAGTTTGAAGAAGCTGCTCACTTAAGAGATAAAGAGAAAAAAATCTTTGATCAGCTAGAACAGGCAAAAGGCCGTTGGGATGAAGAGACGAAGAAAAAGCGTTATGATGTTACGGAAGAAAACGTAGCGGAAGTAATTGCCCAGATGACTGGTATCCCAGTAAGTAAAGTTGCTCAGACAGAAGGAACGAAACTTCTTAAAATGGGTGAAGAGCTGAAAGGTAGCGTCATCGGTCAGGATACTGCCATTGGTAAGTTAGTGAAAGCGATTCAACGTACACGTGTAGGTTTAAAAGATCCGAAAAAGCCGATCGGTTCTTTCATCTTCTTAGGTCCTACAGGGGTTGGTAAAACGGAATTAGCGAAAACATTGGCTCGCTACTTATTCGATAAAGAAGATTCTTTAGTGCGTATTGACATGAGTGAGTACATGGAGAAATTCTCCATCAGCCGCTTGGTTGGAGCGCCTCCAGGATACGTTGGATACGAAGAAGGTGGACAGTTGACTGAAAAAATACGTCGCAAACCATACAGTGTAATCTTGTTGGATGAGATTGAAAAAGCTCACCCGGATGTATTCAACTTATTGTTGCAAGTATTGGATGATGGTATCTTAACAGATGGTTTAGGGAGAAGAGTAGATTTCCGCAATACGATTATCATCATGACTTCTAACATCGGTGTAAGAGATTTGAAAGATTTCGGAGCCGGTATAGGATTCAGTACTCAGTCTCGTAAAGAGAATATGGACGACATGATGAAAGGCACTATACAAAATGCTCTTCGTAAAGCGTTCTCTCCTGAATTCTTAAACCGTTTAGATGATGTGATCGTCTTCAATAGTTTAGAAAGATCCGATATTCATAAGATCATTGAAATCACATTAAAACATGTGTTTGCAAGAATCTTAGCATTGGGTTACAATATTGAGTTGACAGAAAAAGCGAAAGACTTCTTAGCTGACAAAGGCTTTGATCCTAATTATGGGGCAAGACCTTTAAATAGAGCGGTACAAAAGTACTTAGAAGATCCGGTAGCCGAAGAGATCCTGAAAGGTGATCTGCAACCTGGTGATATCATCGTTGCGGATTACGATGGAACAAGTGAAGAATTAAACTTGGTCATCAAGGACAAAGCACCTCAAAAGACAGATGAAAAATAAAAAAAAGCCCTCGCCAATAGCGAGGGCTTTTTTTATGTCTTTTATTTTTGGTTTGGAATATCTATGGTAAAAGAAGTCCCTTCTCCAAGTACGCTTTCTAACGCGATCGTTCCATTTAATTTACCTACTATCTCTTTCGTAATGTATAATCCAAGACCAGAGCCTTTCGGTCTTTCAGATGCTCTGTAAAACATGTCAAATACGTTGTTTACAAACGCAGCATCTATTCCTATACCGTTATCAATAAATTTGATGACAACATGTGTCTCATCAGCCATGATCTTGATTTTAAGTACCGACCATTCTTTTTCTTCATCGTAATATTTCAAGGCATTGGAGAGTAAATTATTGAATACTATACGCATTCTTAAACTATCTCCTAAAAAAAGTCCTTGTTGATTTACATCGACTGTGATATTGACGTTCTTCGCTTCATCACCATAAGGTTTATTCAATTCGATGCATTGCTGAACAAGCATTCTAAAATCTATTTCCTCCTTTAAGAGATCTACTCTGTAATTTCTCGAAAAATCAATTAAACTAGTTACATAATCATCCAATCTTCGTAGGCTTTTCCCCTTTAGGGAATTATAATATAAAAGTTTCTCTATTTTTTTTTCCTCTTTGCTTAATTCTATTAACCCTAAAGAAGAGGCTAAGGGAGCTCTCAAATCATGACTTACACTATAAACAAAACGGTCCAGTTCATCATTAATTTTTTTAAGTTCAATATTTTGCTTATTCAAGTCTTCGGCTATCACTTCAAACTTTTTTTCTGAACGCCTGGTGTATTGAATAATAATGTACAACATGTAATGGCAAAATAACAATACACCGATAATGTTAAATTCTGCAACCAAAGCAATTTCCCTTGGATTATAATTTTCAATTTTTAACAATGAAAAATCGGTTGCAAATAGTATGGCTATAAAGACTATGGGGTGAACGATATGTAAATAATAAATATACTTACTCTTATAATTAACGACAAAAGGAATACCAATGATGAGCGGGATATAAAATAGAAATATGAGCGAATCAAAACCCAATTGTGAGCTTTGCACAAACAAGATCGTACTAATAAGAAAAGCAAATATATTTCCTGAAACAGCGATGTACCCCCGGTGATTGAAATAATAGCAAACGCCTATAGAACAAAGTGTCAATATGATAACCACAATACTCTCCCAGATTAAAAAATAAAAATCAGGTATAGAAGTAATGAGGATAAGAAAAGCAGATAATCTCATCAGCGTCGCAAGCAACTCCTGACGCTCTTTGAGCGTGGTAAGTTGAGTCAGCCCGACGTCTGATTTTGCTATCATACTTTATATTCCTTCACGGCATCTACAAATGCTTTCACCATGTATCTATCCGTGTCAGGATATAAACCGTGGCCTAGATTAGCGATGTAACGTTGGGTACCAAACGCGTCGAGCATTTCTTTAACTTCTAGTTCTATATCCTTTTTGTTTTGGTATAAGGCACAAGGATCCAAGTTACCCTGAAGTGTTTTATCAGGTCCGATTATCTTTCTTGATTCTACCGCATCCATTGTCCAGTCCAAACCGATTACATCGCATTTCATTCTTGCAAAAGGTGCTCGTGCAGAAAATGCTCCTTTTGCAAAGACAGTAAGCGGCACGATATGATTTAATTCATTGCAAATACGTTCTATGTATACAGAAGAAAATTCATAATACTGCTCGGGACTCAGTATGCTGGCCCATGAGTCAAATACTTGAAGCATATCAACACCAGCCGCTACTTGCGCTTTTAGGTAAGCAATCGTCGCATCAGTTATTTTATCAAGGATGAGTTTTGATTTTTCAGGTTCAGTGTAGAGAAAACGCTTAGCTTTAGAAAATGTTTTCGATCCCTGACCTTCTATCATGTAAGCAAAGATCGTCCAGGGCGCTCCTGCGAAACCAATCAATGGCACTCTTCCATTCAAATTTTTCTTGGTTACACGAATCGCTTCGTAAACATATTCCAATTCATTCGCTGCTTCGGCTCCCAGTAGTGCAGCAATATCTCGATCGTTTTCAATGGTCTTTGGGAAAAAAGGACCACGACTTTCCTGCATTTCATAAGGTAACCCCATGGCTTCAGGGATAACCAAAATATCTGAGAAGATTATAGCAGCATCTACACCCAATATATCAACAGGTTGTATGGTAACTTCTGCAGCTAAATCAGGAGTCATAACGAGCTCTCTAAAACCTGATAATTTTTCTCTTACTGCTCTATATTCCGGTAAGATCCTGCCCGCCTGACGCATCAACCAAACCGGCACCCGTTCTACTTTCTCTCCTCTTGCTGCACGCAAGATCAAATCATTCTTTAATGCCATGTTATCCTTTGATATATAATGTGCGATGGATTTTAAACGGTTATATTTTCTTTATTCGTCGCTTTCCATTTCTTTATTCTTTGCAAGGCCTCTTCTATGTTGGATTTCGCCACACACAAAGAAGCCCTCATATAGCCTTTACCGTTTGAACCAAATATTTCACCCGGTGTAAAAAAAACAGAGGCTTCATATAAAAGGCGATCAACAAAAGCGGGGATGTCAGCAATAGCCTGTGGATTCTTAGGTTTGGCCCACAAGAATAATCCCACTTGCTTTTCATCGAATTCAAAATCTAATAAATGCAATATCTCTTCTATCAATACTCTACGTTCTGCATATTCACCATTACGTTTAGCATGCCATTCTTCTGTATTGTCGAATGCTTTAATAGCCGCCTTCTGAAGACCCAAAAACATACCTGAATCAATATTTGATTTCACCGTCAATACTGCTTCTAAATATTCTTTTTTACCCAGTATCATACCGATTCTCCAACCGGCCATATTATGCGATTTACTCAAAGAATTGAATTCTACTGCTACATCCTTTGCACCCTCTAACGATAAAATAGAAAATGGTTTCTTCTTGTTCAGAACAAGACTATACGGATTATCAAATGCCAATAATATTTTTTTACGTTTCGCAAAATTCACCAACTCCTGAAGCTGCACAGGGTCGGCTTCCGCACCAGTGGGCATGTGTGGATAGTTCACCCACATGATCTTCACTTTAGAAAGATCTTCTTTCTCTAAACTTTGAATATCTGCATGCCAATTGTGTGCTTCGCTCAAATTGTAATAACGTATGTGAGCGCCAACAATATTGGCATTGGAAGAATAGGTTGGATAACCAGGATTGGGAACTAATACTTCATCACCTGGATTTAAGAAAGCCATTGATAAATGGAGTATCCCTTCCTTTGAACCCATAAGAGGTAATACTTCAGTGCTCGGATCAACAGTCACGCCATAAGTGTGTGCGTAAAACTTCGCGATGGATTCGCGTAATTCCGGCACACCACGATAAGGCTGATATCCATGAGAGGATGATGCTCTGGCCGTTTCTACCAAAGCATCTACTGAAGCTTCTGATGGTGGTAAATCGGGGCTGCCGATACCAAAACTAATAATCTTTTTACCTTCTTTGTTTAGACGAGCAATCTCCTCTAATTTCTTTACAAAATAATATTCTTTTACCCCGTTAAGACGGTTGGCCACCGGTATAATCATCGATCATTTCTCCTTTTTTGTACTCGCCTAATATTTTTAAATCTGTTACAATGGAATTAATCCCAATGCTCTTCTTAAAATCGTCATAATTGCTCCACTCGCAATCTACGTAAAATGTATACTCATTGGGTTTACCTATAATAGGTAAAGATTGAATTTTGGTCAAGTTGATCTTATTATCCACTATTATTTTCAAAACTTCTGCTAAAGCACCTACTTTATTGGGTAATTGAAAACTCAATGTAGCTTTACTTGCTCCTTCTACTTTACTCTTCTTCTCTCTTGAAAGTACAAAAAACCGGGTGAAATTTTGTTTAACGGTTTCTATACCTTCCGCTAACAATTCCATTTCATAATAATTGGCAGCATAACGACTCGCAATAGCAGCCCAATCTCTATGACCGCTTTCTTTTACATACTTTACAGCATCTGCGGTATCGTGATACTCTTCTTTTTCTATGTCGGGATGTTTATACAAAAAATCTTCGCATTGAAGCAAAGCCATATAATGAGACATGACCTTAGTTAACTCAGGCAATTTTACGCCCGGGTGTCCGATAAGATTCATTTTAATACGCAATTGTACTTCACCGATAATAGCAAAATCGTATTCTTTAAGCAAGGCATAATTTGGAAGAATGCTGCCTGCAATGGAATTTTCTATTGCCATTAAGGCAAAATCTATAGAACTATCATTTTTAAGCTTTTCACAGAGCATTTTGAATGTATCACATTCAATGGTAGTAATATCTTCGCCAAAATGAATCCTGGAGGCAATATCGTGAAAGGAGGCCCTACCTCCTTGAATAGCAACTTTCATGGGAATCTAAAATGTTAGCTACAAAAATACGGCTTATTAATCAATTGTACACAACGGCTATCATCCCTGAAGGGAGAAAAAATAAAAAATCGGCTTATTTAGTGATTTATTTATTAGTGAAACGAGAGATCACGTAATCTACTGTGAAGAAAACAGCGCTCATTAATCCTATAAAAAGTGCCATGAACACAAAAAGACTCAAATAAGACTCTGAAGGCACATTATTTACGATATCTCTTAATAAATTTAGTAACATAGCTTTGAAAAGTTTTAGCGGTTATTTGAAAGTTTATACTATTCCCCGGCCAAAAGTAATCACTAAATGGAAAAAAACAAAAACTTATTGAAAATGTAATAGTTAGATTAAAAAACCTTCCTAATTTCGTCTTTTAAGTACTTTAATGCCGGCGCGGTAGGTTCCTCATTGCGCTCTGACTGAATTTCAAAGACTTTTCTGGCTAATTCTATCCCTCGGGCATCCGGAGGTAAGACACTCGCTGCCATATTTATGGTAGAGATAATATCTTCCATAGATTTTTTGATTAAAACCCAGGTTTGGTCGCTCATGTATACTTGCTGTGAGAGATTATGCTGAAATTCGTTTCTGATATCAGCCAAGAGCATTTGCTGAAACTGTGCCACATTATAAGAGGGATCATTGACCCTTACAATCACATGCGAAAGAGAAATACGTTCTAAGAACAGACTCATGCGTTCATACGCTTGTAAACGAATAGGCAGAATGATCTCTGTGTTCTTTACCTTCATCTCAATCAAACGACGTTCGAAGTCCTTCGTCAAAAAAGATTTTACCACTAAAAACATAGCATATAAAATCATTCCCGCAGGAAGCGCTATTTTTAACAAGTCACCAAGAAGTTGTTCCATAAATCTCTTTTCTACAAATTTATAACTTTAACTCAGATTACGCATTAAGACAACACGATTCATTTAAGTCTTTTTACCATTAAAAAACAAATGATTTAGAAGATTTGAATGATACAGTTTGTCTAAAGAGTATTTCTAATTATATAACAAATAAACAAAATAGTGAGCGAACTACCCTTTCTATTGTCTGCTTCTGCATTAGACGAATTGGAGTCGATTCTTCTTTCGAAGAAAATACCCGAAGGATACGGTGTGCGGCTGGGTATTAAAGGCAGTGGTTGTGCCGGGGTCAGTTATGTCATCGGTTTTGATACTGCATCCGAAGGAGATAAAATATACCCAAATGGGAAGCTTCATTTTTTAGTAGCAAAAAAACATCTTCTGTACATCAGTGGCCTGTCAATTGATTTTGTGGATACCAATGAAGAACGAGGGTTTGTTTTCGAGCATCAATCTTTCTAAAAAGATTCTTCTGATTGTATAACAACAGAGGAAGCTTTGCACGGTGCTCCTATCGGAGGATTCAACTTGTGAATGCTTACCCTTACATGGATTGCATCAGGATAATTTTTCCATATTTTTTTATGGATGGAAAGCGCAACCGTTTCTAAGAGTTTGCTGGAAATTTTCATTTCATCCGCAGCAATTTGATAAAGTATGGAATAATCAGGGGCTTTATCTATACTGTCTTCCAGAGGAAGGCGGGAAAGAGGAAAACGAACACAAAGGTCCAGTAGAAAAGTATTCCCAGCTTGTTGCTCATAATCATGTACGCCATGAAAAGCATGGAACTCCAGCGCTTCAAGCTTTATTTCATAACTCATATAGTATCAAAGAAAGAAGTACTCTCTCCGCTTTTAGCCGAAGATGGTGTAGTTTTTACTTCAGAAACAGTACTTGAGTGATCCTCTATTGGTCTTACAGGAGTGGGCTCTTCCACTTGTTTTGGTAATTCTATTTTTTTACCAGTATCAGATAAACTTTTAATTTGTTTTATCTTCTTATCAATCGAATTTGAAACCGGCTTATCTGTATAACGTTGAGCTTTCTGACTAAAATCAGCTGTTATGGATTGTATATCGTGCAAAAGGTTATCTCTAAGGTTTTGAATTTCCTGGAATTCTCTTTGCATCTTTTGAACATCATCCTGCAATTCTGAAAAATATCGTTTAGACTGCATCTCCGCCTCTTCAACGATGGCGCGGGCTTTAGACCTGGATTCATTTAAGATAGCTTCAGAGTTCATTTGTGCTTCGCGAACATGAAGTTCTGCTGATTTGTTCGCTTGCTCTACTAAACTAGCGCCTGTATCTTCAGCCGTCTTTAATGTCTTAAATAAAGAATGCTCTACTTCACGCAATCTCGAAGCTTCTTGTTCAGAATGCTCCAGACGCTTGCGAAGTTCTTTGATTTCGTCATTTGCTCTTTCCCATTCTTGAGAAAGCGCTTGCAGAAACGCATCTACTTCTTCTTTGTCGTATCCACGAAATGTTTTTTCGAAATCTTTTTGTCTGATTTCTAATGGTGTAATTTTCATGTCTATCTAATTTTATATGACATCACAACAAAATTATTGAGAGGGACCATCCGGAATTAAATTTTCAAATTCCAAACAGATACATTTCTATCATCACTTCCTGATACAATATACCCATTATATTTTGTCCATAAAACCTTATTGACTGAAGTTCCGTGACCGGCATGTCTTGCCTTATCTATAACTTTAAGTAATTGAAATACTTTCGCATCCCATATCTTTATGGATTTATCCATGCTACAAGTTACAAAATATCTCCCATCAGGGCTGTACGCTATATCATTTATTGCATACATGTGGGCAACTATAGATTGCTGCAACGCATACCCTGCATTCACATTCCAGACTTTCAATCGAGCATCTCGACCTCCACTCAATAACTGCTTCCCGTCCGGTGAATAGGCCAACGTAAAGACAGAATTGTCATGTGCCGCAATTTCCATCATTAACTGTCCATCGGATAACGAAACAAT
Source organism: Chitinophagaceae bacterium (assembly GCA_028288405.1). Classification (GTDB taxonomy): domain Bacteria; phylum Bacteroidota; class Bacteroidia; order Cytophagales; family Cytophagaceae; genus JACMQM01. The sequence continues at coordinate 14,674 of JAQBNS010000132.1, read as the reverse complement.
ACGAATGTAATTGTCACTATAGCCTATTGCCAAGTGTGCCCCATCAGGGCTGAAAGCCAATGTACGAGCACTTTTTTCACTGAATCTGAAACGTCCAATGACCCCAAGTTGCGTATCATCCAGAACTACCACAGATCCGTCTCCGCAGGCACAATATAAAAGGCCATTACGATGCAGGATGCTAAAAATATAGGAATCCGTTATAGCTGCTGAACGAATCTCTTTGCGTGTGAGGCAATCAATCAGGTGTAGCCCTTCAAAATTTTGTCCGATCCATAACCGTTGGGTTAAGGGATCCAAGGCCATAGCGTACACTGAATTCGCAACTTTGGCGACCAATTCACCCTGATCAGGTTGTTCCATATCCCAAGCTACTACCAACCCGTCTGCACCGGAACTAAAAAACTGTTGGGGAATAATGCCTTGAAGCAATCCATAGATACAATCTCTATGTCCTGTGTACATCCCTATTTTTTCAACCTCTATCGATTGCATAACCCCAATTTTTCTTAAATTTAACTTAGATTATGCATTAGAACAACATGATTCATTTGATCGTTTAACTATTCTATCAAACGAATGATTGGAATGATTCAGATGATACTTATGGTCTAAAGCCTAATACGAGTTTAACAGAATCTTAAAGCTAACACCTTAATCGCTTTTTAATGCCTTTATATAAATTAGAGAAACTAACTTCGGATCGGGTAACGGCAATTTGGCACATTTCGGAATCGTTAGAAGAACTGCTAAGTATAGCTTCTGTCTATATACAGGGTATAATCATTCCAGAATACATTAAACATCCTGCTAAACAAGTCGAATGGCTTGCTTCCAGGTTAGCGGTTAAGTTTTGCTGTGACCTTATGCATATACCGTATCAGGGCACTTACAGGACGGATACCGGGCAACCTCTATTAGTAGGCAATAAAGCTCATATTTCTATTTCTCATTCCGTTGATTTTGCAGCGATTCTGCTGGATACCCGTCAAAAAGTTGGCATCGATATTGAGAAGATCAGTTCAAAAGTCGAGAAAATTGCAGGAAAATACCTGCAGGATGAAGAAAAAGAAACAAATCATGAAAGATTAACCTTAAAATGGTGTATTAAGGAAGCGGTGTATAAAGTTTCTGATCATGAAAACCTCAGTTTAAAAGACGATATACAAATCTTAGAACTCAATGCTTCTGATAAAGGAAAGGCTGAAGTGCTGGTTCGCAACCATGACCGCATCAATACCTTTTTTTTTAAATTGGAAGATTATTATGTAGCTTACACTATATGAGATTGACAAAGTTTATTTTCTATTTGAGCTTATCTTTTTCTTCTCTGGCCAGTTATGGGCAGTTGCAGCACGGTGAAGTATTAGAAAATTTCCGACTTACAAATGCCGTCAATGGAAGCACCTTTAATCTGGAACAGGAATATAACCATCAATTACTGGTGCTTATTTTCTTTGCGCATGATTGTCCCTATAATAAAATCTATACAGAGCGTATTATTAAGTTGGCAAAAAATTACGATACACGCGATGTATTCGTCGTTGCAATTAATCCTAACTCCCCTTCTTTAAATGCAGAAGCAGCACCTGCAAAAATGAAGAAGTATGCGGAAAGTTTTCCTTTGCCATTCCCCTATTTAGAAGATCCTCAAAAAACGGTCTCTACTAAATTGCACATTACCAAAACACCTTCTGTGTATGTTTTTAAAAACATATCGAATAAATACGTCATGCAATACCGTGCAGCTATAGACGATGCTCCTGAAAAAGAAAAGGAGGTTAAAGAATCTTATCTTGCAAAAGCCATTGATGCCTTGTTGGCCAATAAGTCTTTTAAGTATAGGTATACAGAAGAAGTGGGATGCCAGATTAAGTAAGCAGTGAAGGGTGAACAGTGAGCAAATGTCGTTTACTGCTCTCCCTTCACTGTTCACTAAAATTTTCTTGAGTTAGTATATCCCCCTATTAATTATTTTATATCGATCGCTGGTCTCTGCCGACTATCCCTTCCAACAGCTGATTAATTTCTTCTACCCTTTCTGTGTCTCCTAATTTTTCGAAAGAGACTACCAGGTTTCGCAACACGCGGGTTATGATATCTACATTGTTGCAGGGCTCATAAAAAATATCATTCTTAGCGATATTGAGTTGTGTGATGTAATTGTCGATGTCTTCTCGTGTAAACACCAGTCCTTTGTTGAACACGTTGATGTAAAACTGCACTCCCTCCATTTTATACGTAAGGATAAACAAGTTAGGGAGATTCACTCCATATACCGGTAGTTTAAGTCGCTGAGCGATGTGCATATAAATTACACATAACGAAATAGGATTTCCTTTTTTCGATTCCAACACCGAGTTGATCATAGAGTTGGATGGAGAATGAAAATTTTTCGTATTGGCACCGAATTTCAGCTTGTTAAAGATAGCATTGTTCAACAACTTGATCTGATCCGTGGGTGACAAATCCTCTTTCATGTCAGGCCACACTTCGTAATAGATTTGATCCAATGCGACTTTTACTTTTTGCAATTCCAAATCGGGGTATTGGTAGCTAGCCAAGAGCCACATCCCTTCTATGATATCGGCTGCACCAGTTTCTTTCCAGTGTTGAAGCTTTTCTTTTAAAGTTAAAAAATGCAATTGGTGTATAATATCCTCAATGCGTTTTTGTACCAGAGGATTGAAATTTTTGCCCCACTCATCTTCCAAAAAAGGGATGATGGATTCTCCGATAGACATGATTTCCTTTTTCACGTGTACGGTTACTTCAGTATCTTCATCGTCCAGCAAAGAGATCAATGCTTTTATTTTGCTTTCTTCCTGCAACATATATTATGTCTGTATCACTCCTACATTGAATCGCTCATCGATGGGTTTATGGTTAGCGATTTCTATGCCTATTGAAATTACTTTTCTTGTTTCCAGAGGATCGATGATGGCATCGATCCATAAATGAGACGCCGCATAATAAGGAGAAAGTTCGCGATCATATTTGGATTGAATTTCCGCCAACAATGCTTTTTCGTCTTCTGGCGATAAGCTTTTACCTTTTGCTTTTAAAGAGGCTACTTTGATTTGCAATAATGTTTTAGAAGCTGAAGCTCCGCTCATCACAGCCATTTGCGCAGTAGGCCAGGAAACAATCAATCTTGGATCGAAGGCTTTTCCGCACATGGCGTAATTGCCTGCACCGAAAGAATTTCCTATGATAATGGTAAATTTCGGCACCACAGAATTAGACATGGCATTTACCATCTTTGCTCCGTCTTTTATAATACCGCCTTGTTCGGATCTGCTTCCTACCATAAAACCGGTAACATCCTGAATGAAGACTAATGGTATTTTCTTTTGATTGCAATTCATAATGAAACGCGCTGCTTTATCAGCAGAATCGGAATAGATCACTCCACCCATTTGCATTTCATTCTTTTTAGTCTTCACCACCTTGCGTTGGTTGGCCACGATACCCACAGCCCATCCATCGATGCGGCCATAGCCACAAATAATACTTTGACCGTAAAGCTCTTTGTATTGTTCAAATTCCGATTGATCCACCAAGCGATGAATCACCTCCAGCATGTCATAAGGTTTGCTTCTGTCTAATGGAAGCAGACCATACAACTCTTCCGGATTCTTAGTGGGTTGTGCTCCTGCCACACGATTAAATCCAGCTTTCGTATTGTCACCCATTTTAGAAACAAGGTTTCTAATTTGTTTGATGCATTCCTGATCATTGGCGCATTTATAATCTGTAACACCAGAGATTTCGCTATGTGTAGTGGCGCCGCCTAAAGATTCATTATCGATATCTTCGCCAATAGCTGCTTTTACTAAATAAGAACCCGCCAAAAAGATGCTTCCTGTTTTATCTACAATCAATGCATCGTCTGACATGATGGGAAGATAAGCTCCGCCGGCCACACAGCTGCCCATGATGGCAGCGATCTGGGGAATGCCTGTTGCGGACATGCGGGCGTTGTTTCGGAATATTCTTCCAAAATGTTCTTTGTCCGGAAAAACTTCGTTTTGTAAAGGAAGAAAAACACCTGCGCTATCCACCAGGTAAATGATGGGAATATGGTTTTCCATCGCAATTTCCTGCGCGCGCAAATTCTTTTTAGCAGTCATCGGAAACCAGGCACCCGCTTTTACAGTAGCATCGTTGGCGACTACAATGCATTTTTTTCCTTCTATGTTTCCAATGATTACAACGACACCTGCAGATGGGCAACCACCGTACTCCTGATACATCTCATCAGCAGCGAATGCTCCTATTTCTTGTCTATCACTTTGAGGATCCAGCAATAAATCGATGCGTTCTCTTGCCGTAAGCTTTCCTTTCTCGTGTTCCGCTGCTATCTTTTTTTCTCCTCCCCCCAACGCCACTTGCTTCCAACGTTCTTTGAGTTGATAGCATAAAGTCTTAAAAGAATCTTCGTTCTTATTAAATTGTATATCCATAACAATAAACTACTCTGTAACGAACGAATTATAGATGCCGGTTAGCATCAGAGAAAAATAATTTTACTATTTTTTCTTCTTTGGTTTTTTGCCCAGGGGAGCAAAATAATGATTGGGGTTGTACTTGAGATCAACCATCAAACTGTCGAAACTATTCAGCGCCTTATTTAAATTGGTATACATCGTTTTGTCCGTAACCAATGCGCCCAATGTTCCTTCGCCTGCATTGATCTTACGTGTGATCTCGTTGAGATTACCCATCGCCTGATTGGCTTTAGCCACCGTTGCTTTCAATTCAAGATGATTTAATGAATCAGCAAAAGCAGAAAACTTTTTGATCAATGGTCTCAACTGTGCTTCAGTACGCAATAAAGAATCCGATAACTTAGCGAAATTACCTGTGATGGCAGGAGCATCGTTCTTCATGATTTTTTTAAGGTCGCCTGTAGCTGATTCCAGATTACTAATGACTTGTGCCAGTTTATCGTTTGGCAGCGCACCGAGTAATGCATTTACTTTTACAATAGCTGAATCTAAATGTTCTACGACAGGAGTTGCTTTTGCCGCCACCATATCCGCCAATCCCATTTCTTTTTCGCCACGCAAAGACGCACCGTCTTCATAGATGACAGAGTTCTGTCCTATATTTAGTTTAATTGCTTTACTACCCAGTAAACCTGTATTACTTAAGTAGGCGATGGTAGAATCACCTAATTTAATTTTCTTATCGATTTCAAGACTTACCAACAACTGATTGTTGTGGTCTTGATCCAATTGAATGGCACTTACTCTTCCTATGTTCAATCCGTTTATCAAAACAGGATTAGAGACCGTCAATCCGTCTATGCTAGGGTAAGTTACCTGGTATGTATTCGTAGAAGATAAAATATCTGTCCCTTTCAGGAAATTAAATCCCAAATACAAAACAGTACCGGAGACAATGGCTAATGTAGCTACTCTAACTTCTTTTGAAATTTTCACGCTTGATGAGTTAACGGGTTTCTATTTCAGCTTTGTATTCTTTCAAAGCCCGGTATATTCCAGATGCAATATACACTTGATTCGTTTTATTATTTAAATATTTTTCCTCTTTAGCATTGGTCAAAAAGCCAATTTCAACCAATACACTAGGCATTGAGGTCTTCCACAAGACCAACAATCCAGCCTGTTTCACACCTCTGCTTGATCTTCCTAATCTTGCATGAAACTGATTTTCAATTTTAGAGGCAAAAACAAGACTGTTTTCGATATAGGCATTTTGATACAAAGAGAATAAAATATGGCCTTGCGGGGAATTAGGATCAAAGCCATCGTACTTATTTTTATAATTATCCTCCTTCAAAATCACCGCGTTTTCACGCTTTGCTACTTCCAGATTACCTTCCGCCGTGTGCAAGCCCATGGTATAAGTTTCTGTTCCGGCGATGTCTGTAGGACCTGAGTTGCAGTGAAGAGAAATAAATAAGTCCGCTTTATTCTTATTGGCAAGCGCCGCTCTATCGTGCAATTCTACAAATTCGTCCTTTTTACGAGTATATACCACTTTCACTCCTGGCATATTTTCTGTAATGACCCTTCCCAATTCCAGGGCAACGGACAAAGCGACATCCGCTTCTTCTGCACTTTTGCCATGGCAGCCAGGATCCTTACCTCCGTGACCCGCATCAATCACGATGGTGCGCAGGGTGTATTTGCTGATTTCTAGGGGAGTATAAGAACTTAACAGGAAAAACGGGACCAGTAAGAGGGGGACAACTAATTTTCTCACTTCTAATGGGTTTTAATGAGTTAAATCCAATAACTTTGGCACTAATTTCGGTTTTTTTTGTCAGAAACTGAAAAAAATCCAAGATAAAAGAACGTTGAAGCAGGTATTGTGTTTTGTATTACTGTTGCTGGCAAATTTTTCATTTGCTCAGACCGACTCTACGAGTCAGGTTAATACAGCGGCTATACCAAAAGATACGGCCACTTTTACTGATACCTTAGTCATTCCGGCAAAGCAAGGACAAATCAGTAATACCATTATTTATTCCTGCAACGACTCCATAGCCATGGACGTCATCAACAAAAAAGTATACCTGTATGGTAAAGCAAAAATCGTGTATGAAGACTTCACATTGGAAGCCGGCAGAATAGAAATCGATTATGCGAAAAACACTGTAAAGGCAAGCCCTTCCGGAGATACAACGGTACGCGATAAACCAACCTTTAAACAAGGCAGTGATCAGTACGAAACGGAGTATATGGAATACAATATACAAACCAAGAAAGGATTGATCCGTAATCTGATCACGCAGCAAGGAGAAGGCTATATCCACGGAGATCCCGTGAAACGTACAGAGCAAGCCATGTACGTCAAGACTGCACGTTATACTACTTGTAACTTAGAGCATCCACATTATTACATCAGCGCACACAAACTCAAAGTAATTCCGGAAGACAAAGTAGTGACGGGCCCCTTTAACATTGTGGTCAGTGATATTCCTACACCGATCGGATTGCCTTTTGGTTTCTTTCCTATTACGACGCGCTCTAAATCAGGAATTATATTTCCAACCATTGGTGAACAAAGAACCCGAGGCTTCTACATGAGCCAAGGTGGGTTTTATTGGGCAGCCAATGATAAGCTTGGTATAAAAATTACCGGAGATTATTATACCAACAAGAGTTATCTCGTAGCTGTTAATAGCGAATACCGAAAGCGTTATGTGTACGATGGTTTTGCGCTCTTGAATTATAGTAAAGTAAAAGATGGTTTTGACGATGGTCCTTTTCCAACCAATTTCAATTTGCAATGGAGACATGCCACGTTGAAAAAGACGAGTGGCAAGTTGTCTGCCAATGTCAACATCACGTCCAACTCTTATTACAAACTCAACTCTTACAATCCGACCAATTACCAAAGCAGTGTATTTAACTCTACTGTTACTTATAGCAAAAGTTTTAAACGCAGTCCTTTCAACTTGAATTTGGCTTTGCGTCAGGATCAAAACGTTCAAACGAAAGAGATGAACCTGACTGCGCCGGAAGTGTCCTTTACCATGAACAGAATTTATCCTTTGAAAGGGAAAAGTAGCCGAGGAGATAAATGGTTTGAAAAAATAAATGTGTCGTACAATATGAATACGAAGTACGTCATTCATAATAAATTTGCAAAAGGAGGAGGTTTGACTGGAGATACCGTTTTACCTGTACGAGATAACACCTTAAGCTATCTTATAGGCAAAGGACAAACAGGAATGAGTCATACCATTCCCATCAGTACCACTTTAAAAGTTGCCAAGTATTTCAATTTGAATCCTACCCTGACACTTCAGGAATTTTGGTACATAGAAAAACTGGATTACAAATACGACGAAGTCTCACATCGCGTAATCCCCAAAGATACGATTACAGGATGGAATGGAGTTTCACGTGCCGGTCAGTTTAACTTCAAAGCGGATTTGACTACACGTTTTTATGGTACCTATCGTTTCAAAGGCAAGACACTACAAGGAATCAGACATACCGTCAATCCGGTCCTTACCTATACTTATAAACCTGATTTTTCTCAGCCATCGTCTTATAGTAACAGTTATCAATACTCTTCACAGGTATTGGATGCACAAGGCAATCATACCGCCTATTCCAGATACAATGGTTTTATTTATGGAGGACCGACCAATGGAGTTCAAAATAGTTTAGGGTTTTCCATTACAAACAATCTCGAAGCAAAGGTTCGTAATCGTAAAGACACCACAGGAACTGCTCCTACTAAAAAAATAAACTTGTTGGAAAGTGTGAATATAGGTGGTACTTATAACTTCGCAGCAGATTCATTGAACATGTCAAACATTGTACTGTCTGCAAGAACCAGAATCTTTAATACCTTCGACATCAGTTTCAACAGTAGTTTTGATCCTTACGCTTATCGTCTGGATAGTGTGGTTGGGACAACCACATATCAGACAAGAATGAATCAATACCGTTTCAAACTACAAACCTACAACTTGTCGATCGGAGGAAACTTTAATCCCAAAGCGAAGAAAGCACCACCGAAGATTGCTCCTACTGCAGAGAATGAAGCAGAGTTAAGCATGATTAATCGCTATCCTGAACGCTATATTGATTTTAATATTCCATGGAGTTTGGCATTGAGTTACAATATCAATTATTCCAAAACGGGTTTTGCAGCAAAAAATATTACACAATCATTATCTGCAAATGGAAATTTAAGTTTAACAGAAAAATGGAAATTGACTCTTACCTCCGGTTATGATTTCGTTGCACAAGGTTTGAGTTATACTACGATCGGCATCACACGTGACTTGCATTGCTGGCAGATGTCCATGACGGTTGTTCCTTTCGGTATCAGGCAATCTTATTTTTTCACGATCACGGCAAAGTCTTCTATCTTACAGGATTTGAAGTTGACGAAGAGAAGTCCGACGTATTTTGCACAGTAGATAATTACTTTTTTATTGTATTTGTCATTGGGTGATAAAATTTAATATTTTCAGAGTTACTAGATTTTAATTAAAGATTGGGCGTGTCCCTTCGGGTCGGGCTATCCGCTACAAGTCCTCGCTCGGAACAAGCTTAGTTTGCGATACCAACTTGTAGGCTCGCTGTGGGCTTTCCGCTTCTATCCCTCACGCAACAATAGTACAAAAAAAGCCCTTCCAGTTCACGACCAGAAGGGCTTTCCCTATATTCTATTTATTCTTAATGAATCTTCTTAATCTGAATCACCGGTCTGAAACCTAACCAGGTCGCAGGTTGCGAATACGCTTGTGCTGCTACATCGGTACATCCATCTGCTCTTGTTCTGTAGCCACCGCCCATAGCGACAGTTTCATTCTTTGTCATTTCAGCCACGTTACCTCTGAGGTCATACAAACCATGTATATCTGCAGGATAACTTCCTACAGGATAAATGGCTTTGCCAACTCTACCATATTTCGCTACCAAAGGGAAATTAGCCTGTACGGAAGGGCAATTGCTGCTTGTTACCTGTTCAGGCATTGACGCATTGAACATAGGACAGAAATTATCATCATATCCTCTGTTCATATGTTCTTTATAAATCGTTGAATCTACATCCAGTTTATAATAGTGAGACAATAAAATTTTATACTCTTCACTTGTCAGGAAAGTTGCTATCATCTGGTATTTACTAAGATCATATTTCGGATCAAACTCATTGTGGATACCGCTGGCTGTAGTTCCTTTATAAGAAATAGTTAGATAAGTCATGTACTCAGTAGCCGCTTGATATGAGATACCTGTTACAGGAATTTTATCCGCACCAGTTTTTACTAAAGTTGCTTTAATAATTTCCGGAGTTAAAGCATCAACACTTTTCGTCTCGTCCCATAATCCTTCAAACTGAGGAATGCTATATAAATACTTGGTATTGATTTCATTCTTCTCAGGAATGATGAGCTGATAAGTACCATTACCAATTTTTTCTGTTTTATACCTATCGAGCATGAAGTACGTCCAATCCAATAACGTCACTTCAGTGGGCTTTACATAATGGATAAACTCTGTATCCAATTCTTTTATATGCACCCATCCCGGAATATGGGGGACATTATCATGGACAACTTTTTTGCGAGGCTCCTTTAAATGTGTTTTTTGATGAGGTTTTCTGTGATCAGGTAATTGTGCAAACGCGTTTACAAAAAAGAAACTGAAAATGAAAACAAGCAGGTAACGTTTCATGTGTATGTTTTTTTATGATAACATAATTGAATGGAGTCTAAATGTACAGGATTTTGCTTTAAAAGCGAATAGAAAAATAACAGATCCTGAAGCTGTTACTTCTTAAATTTTGAAAACCTTCCCAATATACTTAAGGGTAGTTTTTTTCCAAAAGGATCTTCCACGTATAATTCCCCGTATTCAAATCCATTCACTTCTTTAAATAAGTCATGAATGAGCGTTTCTACGATCAGTGACGAAAAACCTATAGAATACAAATTGAGAATAAAGAAATGTTCGTCAGGGTCGAGCAATTTGACACATTCTTTCAATAAAGGATATAGATCGGTTTCGATCACCCATTTTTCACCATCCGGTCCACGCCCGTAAGCTGGGGGATCCAGGATGATGCCCTGGTATTGTTTACCTCTTTTTACTTCCCTTTGCACAAACTTGGCCGCATCTTCTACTACCCAACGTACATCTTTCAGGTTAGAAGCTTCCATGTTTTCTCGTCCCCAGGAAATAACCTGTTTTACCGAATCCACGTGCGTAACGTCTGCACCTGCCGCCGCGCCTGCAATAGAGGCACCACCGGTATACGCAAACAAATTAAGCAGCTTCGGTTGCGGGGTACTCATGCGTTTCAGGGAAGTGTAAATATAATCCCAGTTCACCGCTTGCTCAGGAAATAAGCCGACATGCTTGAATCCCGATAAACCTAAGCGAAAATTCAATTGATATTCCGGATGTTTATAAGGCAAGATCCATTTTTCTTTCATGTTGGGTTTCAGCGACCAATTTCCTTTTTCAGGATTTGCTTTGTCGCGTGTAAAAGTGGCATGGGCTTGTTGCTTCCACTGTTCTGCGGGAAGAGAAGGCGACCAAACAGCCTGAGGTTCCGGACGCGCCAAAATAAAGGCACCGAATTTTTCCAATTTCTGATAGTTTCCACTATCCAGCAGTTGATAATCGGACCAATGTTCGGGTTTTAGCGCTTGTATCATGCCATTTTTTTATTCAGGCTGTAAAATTACAAAACTTGTGGCTAGATCTTATCAGTTCTATAGTAGATTTACTAAATTAGTTACAAATAGCACCGATATGTTTAACCAGACCATCTTTTCCAGTGCATCCAAAACCCTGAACATCCATGTGATTACAGGGACGCTGTTAACTTTGGTCACCTTGTATTATTACCTGCCTCCTTTTGAAAAAGAAGGCGCTCCCCGAAAGGCTGATTTTTTATATCAAACCTGGGAATTGGAACAAGTATACCGCGATGGTCAGCGGGTGTTGGATCAAAGAAATCAAGGATTATTGATGACAATATCGCCGGATAGTACAGCGATAGAAACAGTCAGAGGACAATCTTTTGAAACTTATTTTTATGCAGACCCTGCTTTGGAATACATCTACACCGGGCAACGCAGCAAACCTGAAAAATATAAAATTCATACCCTTACCCCTACTCTGCTAAAATACGGGCAGCATACTTCTGCCGCCCGTTATGAGTTTGTGTTAAGAGCCGTAAAGAAAAACGACTAGACTAACCAAGCCTTTACTTCATCCAGGGTTGGATTAGCAATTTCCAATTTCATTTTTTTACGAAGTCCGCAAATGTCATTGAACAATTTACTGGCATTCGCTTCTTTCAATTGGTGTACAGACAGCATCCCCATTTTCTGAAGCAAAGGCAATAAGTCTGCTCTTACTCCCAAATCGATAAAGTCTTGTTCGGAAGAATAGTCTTGTTTTTTCTCGGGTCTCATTTGAGGGAAGAACAACACATCTTGTATAGAAGGTGAATTGGTCATGATCATCGCTAAACGATCTATACCAATACCCAAGCCTGCTGTAGGAGGCATACCATATTCCAGTGCACGAAGAAAATCTTCGTCCAGGACCATGCTTTCCGTATCTCCTCTTTTACCTAATTCCAATTGCTCTTCAAAACGAGCGCGTTGATCAATCGGATCGTTCAACTCAGAGAATGAATTGCAAATTTCCTTTCCGTTACATACCGCTTCGAAACGCTCTACCAGTCCGGGTTTGCTGCGATGCTTCTTCGCCAGCGGTGACATTTCAACCGGATAGTCTGTAATGAAAGTAGGTTGTATCAACAAAGGCTCGCATTTCGCCCCAAATATTTCATCGATCAATTTTCCTTTACCCATCGTCGCGTCCACGTCAATCTGCAGCTTCGTGCAGACTTCACGAAGTTGTGCTTCGTCCATTTCGCCTACATTGATACCGGTAAAATGTTCGATCGCTTCAAACATCGTGAAACGTTTCCATGGACGTTGGAAATTGATGAGATGCTCTCCTACTTTTACTTCTGTAGTACCGTGCAATGCCATCGCTACTTTCTCAATCATCTCTTCTACCAGATCCATCATCCAATAGTAGTCTTTGTAAGCTACGTACAATTCGATCTGAGTAAATTCAGGATTATGGAAACGAGACATTCCTTCGTTTCTAAAATCTTTAGAGAATTCATATACTCCATCAAAGCCGCCAACAATTAGACGTTTCAGGTACAACTCATTGGCGATACGCAAATACAAAGGCATATCCAATGTATTGTGGTACGTTTTGAAAGGACGCGCTGCAGCTCCACCGTATAAAGGCTGAAGGATCGGTGTTTCCACTTCCAGGTAATCTTTATCGTTCAAGTATTGGCGCATGGTGTTCACCAATTTTGTACGTTTCACAAATGTATCTTTCACCTCCGGATTCACGATCAAGTCCACATAACGTTGACGGTAACGCTGCTCCGCGTCTGTGAAGGCATCGAATACTTTCTTATTGCCTTGTTCGTCTTCTGTTTCTTTGACAATCGGCAGAGGTTTCAACGATTTGGCCAACACTTTGAACTCTGTAGTGTGTACAGAAATCTCGCCGGTTTGTGTTGTGAATACGAATCCTTTGATACCGACAATGTCACCGATGCCTATTAGTTTTTTAAATACTGTATTGTATAATGTTTTGTCTTCATCGGGACAAATGTCATCGCGTCTTACATACACCTGAATACGTCCGGTAGAATCCTGCAACTCAATGAAAGAAGCGCTACCCATGATACGGCGTGACATCACACGACCTGCCAATGAGATATTCTTGTAATCCAGTTTATTTATTTCGTAATTCTGATGAATCTCGTGTGCAGATACATTGACTTCAAATAACTCGGCAGGATAAGGATCCACTCCCATTTGAATCAATTCTTCTCTTTCTTTTCTTCTGATCAGCTCTTGTTCGCTCAGTTGTATCATCTGTTATAAGGTATTTTCGAACCACAAAATTAGAAATTTAACCGACATTTCGGGAATAAATATCCTCGCTTTGGTAGAATGAAGCCCTTAATCAAATAGTAATAGTTCTTAAAGCGGATCCTTTTCCGGTATCAATGGAGCTTAACCGTTTTAAAAAGCTCAAAACATTATTCTTCCCCATTCGGAACAAACAGATGAAAAAATAGGTATATATAAATAAAACAGAAATTATAATCTATTTTGTTGTACTAATCAAGATCAATACAAATTTTATTTGGCATTTCGAATTAAAAAAGTCTACTTTATTGCTAGAATAAATCAGCAACGCATGCTGCTCGCAAAACCAGTAAACCTGGTTTTGTTTTTGTTTCAATTAAAACACGGAGGTATTTATGAGAACTGCATTTAAGCCACGTCCCGATCAAGCACTTATTCTTCCCACAAAGGAAGCCTTGTATCGCTTGATTGATGAATTACAGATTACTGATTATACAGGTAAAACCTGTGTTTCTAAAACAGAGATCAAACACATTCGCTTGAACTATACCTGCTGGGACATGAACAACATCAATAATTAATTTTAGCCTGATCACATACATAATAATCGCAGATACCTGAAATGAAAATTATCTACGCCTTGTCCATCCCCTTCTTCCTGCTCTGCATCTTGTTTGAGTATTGGTATTCGAGAAAACACGATAAGAAATATTTTTCTTACAGCGATTCTATTTCCAACATCAGCATCGGCTTGTTTGAACGGTTGATTTATGTGTACTCCGTCGCTATTTTCATTGGCATATTCGATTACATCTATGTGCATTACAGGATTTTTGATATACCAAACAATGTGTACTCCTGGATCGTGTTGGTCTTGTTAACTGATTTAGTCTGGTATTGGTACCATCGATTGGGGCATGAAGTCAATATATTGTGGAGTGCACACATTGTACATCATCAGTCTGAAGAATACAACCTGACGGTGTCAGCGAGGATCACGGTATTTCAGGCATTGATCCGGAATATCTTTTGGTGTATCATTCCTTTATTGGGATTTGAAACGAGTATGGTCGTGATCATGTTGCTGGTGCATGGATTGTATTCCTTCTTTACGCATACCCGTGTCATTGGCAAACTGGGTTTTTTAGAAAAAATATTAGTGACACCTTCTCATCATAGAGTGCATCATGGCTCCAATGAAGGTTATTTGGATAAGAACTACAGCGACATGTTTATCTTTTGGGATAA
>JAQBNS010000059.1 GCA_028288405.1 Chitinophagaceae bacterium | reverse complement strand
TAACAACTAACAACTAACAACTAACATATATTTTGTGAAGAACATTCTCTTTTTATTTTGTTTACTATTCTCAATGGAACTACTTGCTCAGGATAAGATCTTCCTGAAGTCTGGAGATACATTGAGTGTGATCATTGCTCAGCACGATGACCAATCGGTGAGCTATACCTCTTATGATGATCCGGAGTTTAATACACAGTCGCTGTCAACGGATCAGATCACAAAGATTCAGTTGAACAATGGTAAGGTTATTAATTTTAAGAAGCCGTCGAAATACCCAGGATACTATGTTGGAATTTATTTCGGAGAGGGTGTTCCAGTCGGTGATTTTGCGCACGCCGAAGCCAATGATGAACGAAGCGGTTTCGCAGAATCCAAACCGTTTTTGAGTTTTGAGGGGCGTATGCGTGTCTTTCGTTTTATAGGTGCTCAGGCTGATGTGAGCGTAGGAACATTTGGAGTGGACAGCGGTCCTTATTTTGAGTATGAGAATAAAACAGATACGTCAGGTAATATACAAAGTATAAGCGGGAAGTTAAGTGATTACCGATATGGTACTTTTTCTATCGGTCCTGATTTAGGATTTAATCTGGGAAAGAAGTTCAAAGTGTTTTTTCCTGTTCAGCTTTCCCTGATCAGCATTTCTAATAAAGGGGATGACCAGATTAATTATACAGATATAAATAATATAACGACTACTATTTACAGATCTTCCAGAGGTACAGGGGCAGGTATCGCCATAGGACTGAAGTTGGATTATCTTCTGGGAAAACACTTTGGTTTGGGTATTTCTGCCAAGGCACAGGATTATGAAGTGGCGATGAAAGTGCAGGAGCGATATGTTGGTGGTACCAATATCGATTACCAATGGAATCAAAGCGTGTCTTTCTTTTACGCAGGACTTAATCTTCATTATCACTTTTAATGGACGACGAGATGAAAACGATATATAACTACTTTCTGAATAAAAAGAATACGGTACTTATCTGTACGGTAATGCCCCTGATTTTATTTAGCGGATGCAAAAAGAATGACAATGAAGTAAATTCCAGTTTTATTGAATCGAAACTCATTACCGGAACTGCTGAGCATTGGGTTGCACCTATCAATCTTTCTAAAGATGTATGTGGAGGATCAACTGTAACATTGGCCTTAGACTCTGACCATAATTTTACTTATATGGATGGCAGTTGTTCTTTTGCAGGGACATGGAATGCTGATTATGTGGCTAACAGAAGTGGGCAGTTTCTAAATTTGAATTTAACCTACACCTACAATTCTAGTAACTACCAAGAATCGTTTTCACTGAAATATAGTTCTGAACAAGATATATTTTACGCTTTAGATCAAAACACATTGGAATTATTACCTTTTGAGAAGTATAATCTTGCACCCTAGCCAGTTCTTTAATTGACATTTATTATTGTTAAAAATATTCTATGAATAAATTATTTATACTACTAAGTTTTTTCATCGGCATGACACAACAAAGCTTTGCACAAAGCGACGTATCTTTGTTGAATACAGGGGCAGTAGAATATGCACCGGTAGTCAGCAATGATGGGAAATATCTCGTCTTTCAATCCAACAGAAACAAAGGTTTTAAATTGTATGAAAGTGAAAAGCAAGGTAACGTTTGGTCAGAAGCCAAAGCTATAGACGCTATCAATGGTCATACCGGTAGAGAGTTGACAATTGTAGGGAGTCCTTATTTTTCTGCCGATGGAAATACATTGTACTACGCGGCTGTTTTTGAAGATACGTATGGTGATCTGGATTTATATTATTCTATTCGAAAGAATAACAACTGGTCTAAACCGGAACATATTCCTGGTTCGATCAATACAAAACTTCCTGAAACCGCTCCTTCTATCAACCCAACAGAAGATACCTTGTTCTTTATTCGTAAAGGAACAAACGAAGCTGCGCCGACTTGTGGCAAAGTATACTATAGCGTAAAGAAAGAGGACAAATGGAGTGAAGCACTTCTTTTACCGGCAACTCAAGCCGATTGTTATGCACGCTATCAACAAACGTATGCCAATGGATATTACTGGGCAGATGGTAATGCCGGACAACAACTGGTTCGATTGGTAGGGAGTGGTGTGCGTCAACAAGAAGCGTTGGGTACTTATTTAACTACCATGAAGTCTAATCATAAAACGAGTTGGGTGGCACCGAAAGAAGAGGAAATCATCTATGTATACAACGGTGATATACTCACTGCACCGCTGGCTTATAATACGCATATCAAAGGAACTTCTTTTGTTGGCAAGGTAAAAGATGCAGAGAAGGACCTCGTCTTATCGCAGGCAAAATTTGTAATCAGTGATTCTGCACAAACAAATCTCAAAACCGTCTTGTCGTCAGAGGGAGGTTATTACAGGTTCTACATCCCTGTAGATTATAGTGTGAAAGCCATCATTACCGCAGAGAAGTATGACACCTTGATTAAAGAGTATCATGTCGCAAAAGGAGAATGGTTTACCATTAAGAATGAAGACATCAATTTGCAACACCGTAAAAAGAAAATGGTGTTCGATGTATCCGATAAAGACAATGGTAAAAACTTAAAAGTGAAAGTGAAAATAACCAATAAGAATACCGGTGAAGAAATTTTGTTGGATGAAAGCAATCAGCAAGACGGTCGTTATACGGTTCACTTAAGGGAAGGAGATGAATATTCTGTGGAGGTAAATAACGTGGAAGGGTATAATTTTATTAAAAAGGACTTATTGGCAGATGCCACAGCAGATTTTTCTATCCCTGTGAGCAAGATTAAATCGGGTACTTCGTTAGAGATTGAAGATATCTTTTTTGATTACAACAGTTATAAGTTGAGCGCTAATTCCTACAAAGAATTGGACAAGCTGGTGCAATGGATGAAAACTAATAAAAAAGTAATGGTTCAGATCGAAGCACATACGGATGACATCGGATCGGAAGAATTTAACCGCAACCTGTCAGATAAAAGAGCCAAAGAAATTGTTTCATACCTGAATAAAAAAGGAATCCAATCTGCCAGAATGAAATCGAAGGGATTCGGCAAAACGAAACCGAGAGCAGAGGGAGAAACAGAAGAAGCCAGAGCACTCAATAGAAGGGTAGAGCTGCACATTTTGGATATACATTAGACGTTGTTGGGATTAATAATAAAGAAACGTGAGTTTTTTCAAGTCATATTTAGTCGGTCTTTTTATCACGGTTGCTTTGTTAAGCGCATTAAATACGAATGCACAAACAAAAAAGAAACGTTTTCAACCGGATAAAAAATACATAGAATCTTATCCGAGTTATTTGTCGTTAGGTGTTTTTACGATTGCTCCTACGATTAACTACAAGTTCAATTCTGAACTTAAGGAAGCAGCAGATAAGAATGTGAATTCTGATTTCAAGGCAAACATTTCCAACATCCTTGGCTTCACCATTGGTTACCGTGGAATCAACGTAGCCTTTGGTTTTAAAGTAGGTTCAAAAGACCAAAAGAATGAGGAGTATGCAAAAAGTTCATACAGCACTTTAACTGTGCGGCTAAGGCATCCGGTTTATTATTTATTATTCAGGTATTCCAGTGTAAAAGGATTGACAGATTTGAATGTCGCTAACCATAACCCGGCGGATACATTGTCGAAGTATTTACGCCGCGGAGATATCAGCAGTACGGATTATCAGTTTGAAGGAATTTATAATTTCAGTTGGAGAAAATATTCCTACACGGCACCTCTTACTTTTTTACAACGCCAGCTTAAAAGTCATGTCGGTATTTTATTGAAATCAGGTTTGTCATACAGCGAGCTGTCTGCTGACTCTGCTATTGTTAGCGCAAGGCAGAAACCTTATTACGAAGAATTAAATGATGTGCGCAGGCTGAGTGGTATTTCTATTAAAGTAGCTCCGGGTGTAGGTGGCAACTTGATCTTCTTTAAGCGCATGTATTTATCCGCTGCTTTTTTTATTGCATACGATTTATACCTGTACAAGTACACACGCTTCAGTGATGGCTCTTCCAAGAATGGACAAAGCTTTGTTGTTGTGTTTGACGGGCGTGCAAGTTTAGGTTATCAATCCGAACGGTTTTATATCGGACTTCGATACGAAGGGGATAGTCGCGGTGCAAAGATAGATCATGTGCGTATCACTACTCAGTACAGTTACATCGGATTTGAAGTAGGCTACCGTTTCAAAGCGCCTGGCTTTTTAAAGAAGGGTTATGATAAAGTTTTTGGTGTTAAAAATTAAAATAAGTAAGCTGACTTCTCTTAGCTATTTTTAGTAACCATCATAAAACAATAGATCAAATGAGAATAACAGCAATCATATTATTCGTTTTGCTATCCAGTTTAGCATTTGGACAAACCTTCACAAAAGAAATTGATAATATCTATAACTTTCAACCCAGTAAATTGACCGATAAAGAGCAAGAACTTAAAGGGCCATCACTTGATAATTTTTGGAATAAAGTAGGCGGGGATACTACTCAGTACTTGCCTCAATTAAGAACTGAATTGAAAACAGATAACCACAATCCCTTTTTTTATTACGATGGTAGTGGTTTGCTCTTATCTCTTACGAACAATAAAGTAGACAAAGAATTAGCTATTGAAGCCATTGCCAAATGCGACATTAACGATATTAGTAGGAGAATTTATGTGAGAACTTTAAATCATTTAGCTAATGAAGGGTTTAACGTAACAAAGCCTGCGATTAAAATTTTGTATGATAATAAATACTCATTTTTTATCCCCCAGCATGCCATGGTATTTAATCAAGGTTATTGTTTAACCTATATGCTGGTACCTCAACACAATAAATTTTACATCGATACACTGATAGCAATTTTTAAAGACCTCGATACAATTGCTCAAAAATCCGTAATAACGACTTTATGGTTTTCTTGTGATTGTAAAAGTGATGAGTTTATTCAATCTATTTCGATGGATAAAAATTTACCAAATGAAATAAGTGACTATGCTAAAAGAATGATAGCATACATTCAGCTTAGCAAAGATCAAAAATCTTATCTCAAGATGATCAGTAAAGCACAGCTGAATGAATTAAGAAGAAGTGCATTGTCAAGATTCAGTGATGAAGCAATTGAAGAGTTGGACATGACAACAAAAATATGGAGGAAAGAAAATAAATGCCATTAGCTAAATCTTACTACCATTTTGTAACGGGTTAAAGAGTTTCTTCACTCTAAATTGAATTATGAATATTAAACAAACTGTGTATTTTATTCCCCAATAAGAGTTTTTTTTGTGTAAGAACAGCAACAATACTTATGTTATAACGTATGAACTAAAAGTGTTGTGAATAAAAATCCAACATCCCTATTTACGCATGCTATATCACGAATGTTTCTTTTATCCTCATGAAAGAATATGTATTCAAAATAGCATTTTTCAATACCCTGGCAATGTCTCTGATGATTGCCTCTGATGGGTTTTCTCAAAAAATCAAACAAGCGACATTTTCTTACGATACCCATGTACCTGCTGTAGATCAGAAAGCCTTGCAAGATAAGTATTGGTTTTATCGTCACCGTCTCAAAACAGAATTTCTTAAGGTGGGTACTTCCGCGATGGGACAACCATCGGGTTATGGCATTCCTGCTTGTCAGGCTTACAAAGACAAGCAGGATATGTTGCATTTCGGTGATGGAACGAGTTTTTTGGGTAATTACATTGGCGTCCTGGCTACTGAATATTTATTAATGAGTAGAAGTGCTGCCTCTCAGGAACAATTAGAGGGCATAAAGGAGGAACTGTATGGAGCCATGAAAGCCTATGAGCGATTGGATTATAATGCAGAAATCATTGTTCCTCCAAGAAAGGATACAACCGGCGCCGTATTGAATGGTTTCTTTTTACGTGACGATGTCGATGTAAATAGTTATTTATCAGATTTTAAAAGTCCTTACGATCCTGCCGGTGAAATAAAAACGGTGATATCCGATTATACATCTGCCAAAGATGCTGATCCTTGTACGTCTGATGCCTTACGTTTTCCTACGGTAGATCAGATTTCCAATTTAATGGTTGGGTTTGCACTCGTGGTGAAATGTATGGGAGATGAAAGTTATCAATCTGCCAACGAGTTATATCCATTCAAGGAAAAAGCGAAAACCTATACACACACCATCATGACTTACATGAAGGAGGTCAACTACCTGATCAAACATCCGACAGAAGGATGTCCGGTGCGCTACAATGAAGGGGGGTATTTGCTGGCTTATGGATTGGCGCATGCTGCGCAGGCCATTGTAGAAGAGCGATTTGGGGAAGATCCTATGATTAAGATTGGCTTTGATAAAAATAATTTTACCCGTTACGAATCATCCAATACCTTTTTATCATCCGCTGTTTGGCAAAACAACATCAATTATCCTCAGGGAAGAGATTATTTCAAACAGAATTTCGAAGCATTGGATCAGGAGAGGAATGGCCTTATGCGTTTTACGGATGCGGTCATAGGATCAGGTGGACTTTATGGTTATACCGATGCACACGATTACAATAATGCAGTGGTTGCTCAGACGGCCGCCATTGCCAATGTACTTCGTATAGGCGTTATTCCTTATACACAGAAAGTTAAAGTATGGGGCAAGACGATTCCATTGACGTGCTACGATGGAAATATACCTCAATATGTGATTGGCGCATTAGGGTCTTATATGCATCGCTTTCCTTTTCTTAAAGCGGTCGCTCAAATCACTACGGCAGTTCCTATTATCAGTGTTCCATGCGATGGTTGTTTGCCTGAACTCTCTATCAATACCACATCTGTAGCGTTAAGTGCGTATGGCGACATGGCTGACATACAGTATTTTGCTACACTGCATCAATTTCTACACGGTTCTGGTATTTATAATTATGACCATCAATTTTTACTGATGCTATTGAAAGAGGCACCTGTTTCCGGGCCCCATTATCAACCTTTTCGCGATCCCAACAATCCTCCAGCCAATGGCGATTGGAATGAAAGAAGTACAAGTGAAGGTTCGCCCTGGTGGAGACAGGATAACCGCTGGGAAAAGTCATCCAGAAAGCATGCTCCGGATCAAGGTGCCTGGAATGGTTTGGACTATATGATTGCTTATAATATGTTTATGCTTGTGAATGAGCGTCATTACGATATACCTGCCATTACAATGGAAGAATACAGAGACGTTTACATCCATAAAACAGAGATGCCTCCACCTGTTTTTCAGATTCAACCCGTTGTTCTTTCACACAAAGATTGGCGCCCAGTCTACAGGAGAATAAAACTCAAATACTCCTTGGCATTATTTTGGCATCCTGTGTTGTAAACAAGAGGATGAAAAAATGACTTTTCCTGTCAATTCATCCTATATTTTCCCAATGATTCAATTGTTGTTTATTGTATTTAAAGAAGGATACAATTATGCTCTCCAGAGTTCAATTGAAAAACCTATAATGTCTCCTTATAAATTATGAATGCTCCCATTCGTTGTTTGATTGCCGAAGATGATGTTGATGACCAGGAGATTTTTTCTATTGCTGTCAGTGAATTGGATGGACAATACGATTGCACGTATACCTTGAATGGAATAGAAGCCTTGGAACGCTTAAGCCATGATACGTTACTACCTCATTACATTTTCCTTGATCTGAATATGCCGCGCATGAATGGTATTCAATGCCTGGCAGAAATAAAAAAACAAGAACGTTTATTACATATTCCTGTTGTCATCTATTCCACCTCTTCCGGGCAGAGTTTTATTGATGATGCGCTGCATCATGGTGCAGCCACTTTCATTACTAAACCTTCTCGCATCAGTGATTTGGTTACCGTCTTAAATGAATTTTTCACCAGTCAAAGCGATAAAAAATAATTCTACTCTTAGAGATACTACCTTAAATAGCCCCATGATTTTAATAGTCGACGATAGACCTGAAAATATTTTTTCTCTAAAAACTTTACTAGAACTACACGGTTTCAGAATAGATACAGCGGAGTCGGGAGAGGAGGCCTTGAAGAAAGTATTGAATCATTCCTATTCATTGATTATTCTGGATGTACAAATGCCGGGAATGGACGGCTTTGAAGTGGCAGATGCGATCCTGGGTTTTAGTAAAGCCAAAGACACCCCCATCATTTTTCTTTCTGCAGCCAATACTGAAAAACATTTTATTACACAAGGATATACTTCCGGTGGTATGGATTATGTCACTAAGCCTGTAGATCCGGATATTTTATTATTTAAAGTAAAAACATTTTATAAACTCTCAGAACAAAGACGCGAACTAATCAGGGTTCAAAATTCTTTGAGGAGTGAAATTGAAAACCGAAAAAAAACGCAGCAGGAATTAGACACACGCATCGAAGAGTTGCATTCTGTATTGGAGTCTTTACCGCAAATAGCCTTTACGATTGCACCGGATGGAGAAGTGGAGTATGTGAATGAACAATGGTATAATTATTCTGATCAACTTTCTATTTTTCCCGAAACTCATCCTGACGATTCTTCATCCTGTTTGGAATGGAAGGCGCATTTTGAGGAAGGAGTAGAGTTTATCAAAGAGTTAAGAATAAAAGAATTGTCAACAGCTCAGTACCGCTATTTTTTATTGAGGATTATTCCTGTAAAACAGAATCATCAGATCCTAAAGTGGGTAGGGACATATACCGATATACACCAACATAAATTGGTGAATGAAACACTGGAACAAAAAGTAAAAGAGAGAACGAAAGAGTTAATTACCAAAAACGAGGAACTGGAAAATAGAAACCATGAATTGCAGCAATTTGCCTGGGTGGCTTCACATGACTTAAAAGAACCATTAAGAAAAATTCAAACATTCAGCCATTTGTTGCGGGACAAATATTTGAAGGATTTACCGGATGCGAAGTCCTATTTGGATCGTACCATCAAATCGTCAGAACGCATGTCTGATCTCATCAACGCTTTGCTTGACTACTCACGTCTTTCGGCCTCTTCTTTTTTTGAAAAAACAAATCTCAATACTGTACTGAATGAGATTCTTTCAGACCTCGAAGTAACTATTCTTGAGAAGCATGCTGTTATCAATGCTTCTCAAATGCCTGTGATCGATGGTGTGCATAGCCAGTTAAGACAGGTCTTTCAAAATCTGATCAGCAACTCTTTAAAGTTTTCCAGACCCAATGTTTTTCCTCATGTGAGTATTACATCAGAACTGGTAAGCGAAAAAATGTTTACCAGTCGTGCTTCTTCTTTAGGAGAATATTGTCGTATTGTAGTAAGTGATAATGGTATTGGATTCGATGAAAAATACCTCGATAAAGTATTTACTATTTTTCAACGATTAAACGACCGTCGCTTATACGAGGGAACGGGAATAGGTTTGGCTATTGCTAAGAAAATTATTGAAAAGCACAACGGTATCATTACTGCTAAAAGTAAAGAAAACGAAGGCGCTAGTTTTATTTTAGTATTGCCTTTGCATCAAACGGTTTTAGAACAACATAATGAAATTTAATACTCCATTGTTTAGTATGCTACAAAAATCTTCTTCTATTATTCAAAGGCTGCAGGTCGTATTTTCTGTTTCCATAGGACTTTTACTGATCAGTTTGATAGCCTCTGTGTATAGTACAAATGGCTTGATTGACAATTCTAAATTGGTGAATCACACCAATGAGGTATTGCGCCAATCGGAAATGATTATTTCTTATATGAAAGATGCGGAGACCGGACAGCGTGGTTTCTTAGTGACCAATGATCCTGTATTTCTTCAGCCTTATAATGGAGCATATGAAAAAGTAATGAATGCTCTGCATAATGTCAAAGACAGAACGGTAGACAATGCCATTCAGCAAAAAAATGTAGAAGAAGCGAAGGTTCTGATTGATGCAAAATTCAATCAAATGAAAAGGACGATTGACATCAGCACCAAACGTTCTGGTGTGAGTCCGGAAGATGTCGCGGCCAGGTTGGATGAAATGCGCAAAGGGAAGAAAGTGATGGACGATTTGCGTGTTGTTATTGAAAGAATTAAAACGGAAGAAAAAAGATTATTAGAAATACGTTCACAGGAACAAATTCGATACATCAGTTATACGCCGATATTAGTCATTACTGCTGCACTGATTTCTATTTTAATTACCGTGCTTTCCTATATTAGAATCAAGGCGGATATGGAACAGCGTTTAGCTGAACAATTAAAAGAAGAGCAAAAATACATTGAGACGGCTCAACGAATTTCGGTCATTGAAAACATGACGCAAAAAGTTTCTGATGGTGATTATGCCATTCGAAGCGATGATAAAGGTAATGACGAGTTGGGTAGAGTGGCAGAAGCATTGAATAAGATGACGATTAGTTTAGAGTATAGTTTCAATGAGTTACTATATAAGGACTGGATCAAGGAAGGAACTGTGGTTATTGGTAATGCGATTAGAGGAGAACGGGATATTAAGAAATTGTCAGAAAATCTCATTGAGTCCATTACGAGATATATGAATGCGCAAATTGGCGCCGTATATATTCTGAATAGAAACATGGAGTTTGTATTGACAGGCAGTTATGCCGGTACTGATTTGCCTAAAACGGTCAAACTTAGTGAAGGTCTGGTAGGAGAAGTTCTTAAGAAAAGAGAGATGACTGTCCTGGAAGATCTACCGGTTAATTATTTGAAAATAAATTCTTCTATAGTTGAAGGTACTGTTGGTGCTGTGATTGTAATGCCTCTTGTCCATGATAACGAAAGTATTGGCGTTATAGAAATCGGCTTGCTAAGGAAACCCTCCGCTAAAGAATTGGAATGGTTGAAGATCAATCTGGAACAGATCAGCATTGGCATAAATTCGGTATTAAGTTACGAAAGGTTGCAAGAGTTGTTCGAAGAAATGCAAGCACAAACGGAGGAACTCCAAGCACAACATAATGAGTTGGAAAGTTTAAATACAGAATTAGAGGCACAGTCTCAAAAGCTACAAGCTTCAGAAGAAGAATTAAAAGTACAGCAGGAAGAGTTACAGCAGACGAATGGAGAGCTAGAAGAACGCACGTTACTGTTGGAAGAGAAAAACCTTGATATTATTAAGAAAGCGGAAGAGCTGCAACAAAGCACCAAATACAAATCAGAGTTCCTTGCCAACATGTCCCATGAATTGCGCACTCCTTTGAATTCTATTTTGTTGCTGAGCAGATTGCTTTCTGAAAATAGCGAAACCAATCTCAGCACGGATCAGATTGAATACGCACGTGTCATTCAAAGTTCTGGACAGGGACTGTTAGGTTTGATTGACGAGATTCTTGATTTGTCTAAAATTGAAGCGGGTAAAATGGAGGTAGAATACCTGGATGTGCCGATCGCTGAGATTGTAGATGAAATGAAAGGATTATTCAAAGCAATTGCGGTAGAGAAGAAACTCGATTTTGATATCCGTATCAGTCCGGGTGTACCGGAAGTAATTGAAACAGATAAAGTGAGATTATCTCAAATTTTGAAAAATCTACTTTCCAATGCGTTGAAATTTACATCCAAAGGGTCGGTAGAGTTGATTGTCAATCGCTTCCCGACGAATGATAACATTCTTTGTTTCACGGTTAGAGATTCAGGCATAGGAATTCCTGCAGAAAAACAACATCAAATATTTGAAGCCTTTCAGCAAGCAGATGGTTCTACGAGAAGAAAGTATGGCGGCACAGGATTAGGCCTTTCCATCAGCCGTGAATTGGTGAAATTATTAGGCGGTGAATTAAAAGTAATCAGTGAAGTCAATAAAGGAAGTGAGTTTACGATCTATATTCCTTTGGTAAAGCCTCAACTTAACATACTTGCCATTGATTCACAACGAACACCTAAATCGGAGCGTATAGGACAGAAAAAAGAAGAAGAGGAAGTGAACCATTACCTCTCTGCAGTCATTCCCAATAGTATTCCAGACGACAGAAAAATAATTGCAGCAGGTGATAAAATAATTTTAATCATAGAAGATGATGTTTTGTTTGCAAGTGCTCTCCTGAAGTATACGCGTGGACAAGGATATAAAGGGATTGTGGCAGTAAGAGGTGATGAAGGATTGCAGCTGGCGCAGTCTTACAGGCCTACGGGCATATTGCTGGATTTGCAATTACCCATAAAAAGTGGTTGGCAAATCATGGACGAGTTGAAAGCAAACCCAATGACCAGACATATCCCGGTGCACATCATGTCTTCTCACAGTATGAAGAATGAAAGCTTGCGTAAAGGGGCAATTGATTTTATCAATAAACCGGTGATGGTGGAGGACATGCAGGAGATTTTTAAAAAGATTGAATCTGTTTTGAATCGTAATCCTAAAAAGGTATTGATTGTAGAAGAGAACAGTATGCACGCCAAGGCGCTCGCTTATTTCCTGGAAACCCATAAGATTCATTCTGAAGTGAAGAGCGATATCAAAGAAAGTGTAGCCGCGCTCACAGATAAAGAAGTGGATTGTGTCATTCTTGACATGGGAATTCCTGACTTGAAGGCCTACGAAATGTTAGAGGAAGCGAAGAAAAATCCCGGGCTTGAAAATCTTCCTATTATTGTATTTACAGGAAAGAGCTTGTCTATTGCGGAAGAAAAACGCATTAAACAGTATGCGGATTCAATTATTGTAAAGACGGCTCATTCTTATCAAAGAATGCTCGATGAGATTTCTTTGTTTCTGCACCTGGTGGAAGAGAGTACGCAAAAAGCAGATAAACCTGGCGATGTAAGAAGTTTAGGTGCCCTGAATCAAGTGTTGAATAACAAGACCGTATTGGTAGCAGATGATGACGTGAGAAATATCTTCTCTCTTTCCAAGGCATTGGAGAAATTAAAGATGAATGTCATTACGGCTATAGATGGTAAAGAAGCCTTGCAGAAACTGGAACAATATCCCAATATTGATGTCGTATTGCTGGATATGATGATGCCGCAAATGGACGGCTATGAAACAGCTAAACGCATTCGAAGCGAATCCCGTTGGAAAAAACTTCCGGTCATCGCCGTTACCGCAAAAGCAATGACTGGTGACCGGGATAAATGCATCAATGCAGGAGCTTCAGATTACATTACCAAGCCTGTAGACATCGATCAATTGTTGTCTTTGTTGCGTGTTTGGCTTTACGAAAAAGCATAATATCCGGATATGAGTGATACTAAAAGGAATATTTTAATCATTGATGACGATGACAGGAATATTTTCGCACTTACAGCTACGTTGAAAGCAAAAGGTTTTTCGTGTGTATCTTGTATAGACGCACATAAGGGTTTGGAAATCTTACAAGGCTCAACTCCAATTGATGCAGTGCTGTTGGACATGATGATGCCGGATATGGACGGTTATGAAGCCATACCCAGAATACGTGCAATGGATCATCGTCGTCGTGTCCCTGTTTTTGCAGTAACTGCTCAAGCCATGCCTGGTGATCGTGAAAAATGTCTGGAAGCGGGCGCCAATGATTATATTTCAAAACCCATCGATGTAGACCGGTTATTGTTCTTACTTTCCACTTCTATCGTATAGCAGATGATACAGGATGAAGAAGTAGAACTATTAATCAATGATTTATTTGAGTTGTATGGATATGACTTTACCGGCTACTCCAGAGCTTCTCTCAAGCGTAGAGTCAATCGTTTATTTATTTTAGACAGCTTTCCAAGCTTTGCAGAATTCAGGTATAGATTAACTGTTGACAGTTCTTACCTCAAACGATTTGTAGAAGAAATTACTGTCAACGTAACGGAAATGTTTCGGGATCCTTTATTCTATAAAACATTAAGGGAAGACGTGATTCCGAATATTGCAACAAAACCGTTTATTCGCATCTGGCATGCCGGCTGCTCTACGGGAGAAGAAGTTTTCTCTATGGCTATTCTGCTACAGGAGGCTAATCTATTAAATAAGGCATTGATTTATGCCACAGATATCAATCCCAATGTATTGGAAAAGGCACGCAAGGGAATTTTTCCTTTAAGTCAAATGAAGCAATACTCTGAAAATTATATTTTATCCGGCGGTAAACAGGATTTCTCTTCTTATTATACGGCTAATTACGATAGAGTAAAATTTGATGAATCCTTTGCCACACGCATGATTTTTTCTACACACAATTTAGTCTGCGATAGTTCATTCAATGAATTTGATTTGATCTTGTGTAGAAATGTGTTGATCTATTTTGACATTCCTTTGCAAAACAGAGTTTTTGAATTGTTTGATGCCAGTCTTGATACACTGTCATACCTGGCATTGGGTTCCAAAGAGACCATGAAATTTTCCGGTGTTACCAGTAACTACAAACAATTTGGAAAGGAGAAGATATGGAGGAAAATGTAATTATTCATCCAACCTGTGAATTAGTGATCATCGGTGGTTCATCCGGTAGTCTCGATATTGTATTGAAAATCATTTCCAATATCAGGAAAGATATTTCGGCGGCCATTGTTGTTGTGGTACATCGAAAAACAACTTCCGATTCCACCTTGTCGGAATTGCTTTCTGTTCGATCTTCTCTACCCGTGAAGGAAGTGGAAGACAAGGATACGATATTACGGGGGACTGTTTATCTTGCTCCTCCGGATTATCATTTGTTATTTGAGAAGAAACATATTTTCGCATTGGACTATTCTGAAAAAGTAAATTACAGCAGACCGAGTATTGATGTTACTTTTGATTCGGCTGCAGAAGCTTACGGAAGCAATACGGTAGCAATTTTATTATCTGGAGCGAACGCAGATGGTACCAATGGTTTGAAGGCGATACATCAAGCGTCAGGCGTTACGATCGCTCAAAGTCCCGGAACAGCTAGCTTTCCCTATATGCCTGAACAAGCCATCTTGAATGCGCCGGTAGATTACCAGATGAGTGTGGAGGAAATGATCGAGTATATTAATGGTAAATAGCAAACGGTGAGCTATAGATTGCTATTCACCGTTTACTGTTCACCGTTCACCAAAAATCAAATCTCCATCTTCATCAATGACAAGGTCAATCGTATTTTATGGTATTCCACTTCACCATTCAGGTGATCAAAGATAGGCTTTAAAGCGGTGGTATTACCAACCGCTAGCGCCGCTTCACGAATGCGTTGTTCGTCTGCTCTGGGAACATATTTTCTGAGATCAATCGCTTCTCCTTGTTCAGCCAGGTAAGCGATATGTGACCAGATGGTAGTCGGACTCATCTCCCGTTGTACAGCGATGGTTTCAATCTCTACGCCTTGCTTATATAAGTCTAAGGTGATTTTATACGTATCACCTTTCTGAACTTTTTTTGGTGCACCTACACGTTGTGCGACAAAAGATTGAATGGCTTCAAGAAAATCGTTGCCGTAAAGTTCCATTTTCTTTTCTCCGACACCCGATATGGAAAGTAAATCTTCTGCGTTGGTCGGTAAATGCTCAGCCATGGAACGTAAGGTAGCATCCGAGAAAATCATATAAGGCGGAATACCATCTTGCTGTGCCAGTTTCAAACGAATT
>JAQBNS010000026.1 GCA_028288405.1 Chitinophagaceae bacterium | reverse complement strand
TAAAGTACACTTCAAACCCTTTGCGGATATAAGATCTTCCCGACCATAGAAACACATTCTTGGCTACTTGCTGACTGATGGTACTGGCTCCGTGGATGGTTCTTTTTCTTTTGCGTTGATTGTTCTGATATGCCTTGGCAATTGCATCTGTATCGAAGCCCCAGTGCTTAATGAATTTTTGATCTTCGGAAGCCATCACGGCAAGAGGAATATTTTTTGACAGCTTATCCAAACTTTCCCAATCTTTTACCAAACGTGCCGATTTACCGTTTCCCCATTGTTCAAATACTCTGATGATCATGAGTGGCGTGAAAGGGATCGGAACAAAACGAAATAGGATCACAGAAAGGATACTGGTGATGAAAAACACATAAACAGCCTTTTTTAAATAGGGAAGCAGTGTACGGACTGTTTTAAACAATTTTTCTTTGAAAGACATGTTGTAACAATTTCATGTAAAACTAAACCAACTTTTCGTGCTTTGGTATTATTTGATCGTACTTTTATGAATAGTTTTTCTATTTTTAGAAAATAAACCGTTTGCTATGTCCACCGTTTTAATTACCGGAGCTTCCTTTGGGTTAGGAGCAGATTTTGCCACTTTATTTGCCGCTGATAAGTACGAGCTCATTCTTGTGGCACGCAGTGAAGACCGTTTGTTGGAATTGCAAGGAAAGCTGAATACTAAGTACGGCGTTAAATCTTATGTTATTGCTTGCGATCTTGCCAAGAGCAATGCCGCGTTTGATTTGAAAGCGGAACTTGACAGGCGAGCCTTACAGGTCGATGTATTGATTAACAATGCCGGCTTCGGTGAATTTGGTTTATTTCATGAAATCGATGCCATACGCCAGCAACAAATGATCGACTTGAATGTTACTACACTGACGATCTTAACACGTTTGTTATTGCCCGATATGATGCAACGCAAGCAGGGTAAGATTCTCAATGTGGCGTCTACTGCGGCTTTTCAACCTGGTCCTTTGATGGCGGTTTATTTTGCCACGAAGTCTTATGTGTTGTCATTCTCTGCAGCACTGGCCAATGAATTGAAAGGAACAGGTGTGACGGTGACTACCTTATGTCCGGGAGCTACAGAAACACATTTTGTGCAGCATGCTAATCTGGGTGATTCTAAATTATTCAAACGTATGAAACCCGCTTCATCCATGGAGGTGGCGAAGTTTGGGGTGGACGCTTTACATAAAGGAAAAGTTGTTGCGATACACGGCTTTTTCAATCGTTTATTAGCATGGTCCGTCGTGTTTTTCCCTATTACCTGGCAAACTGCAATGGCTCGTAAAATACAAGAACGTGTATGACAGACTATAAATCCACTACTTTTTTTTTCTGGTGTTGCCTGGCGCAATCGCTGATCATCATTGGTCTGGCATTTTACGCCGGAAATGAAAAAGCCGACAAGGAAGAGTTGGTGAAAGAAAAAGAAATGGCCTCCTTCGGATTGATGGTAACAGAAGGAGAAGTCAGCAGGCTCAAAGTCCTTTTGGATAGTTGTCGTCATGGCGAAAAAAAATAAAATAGAAGACGTTAAGAAGCTATTGGATGATTGGGTAGAGCGCTACAATAAACCTTCGTTTATTGAACACGATCCAGTCAGCATCCCTCATTTATTTTCCCGCCAACAAGATATTGAGATCATGGGCTTCTGGGCCGCTACACTGGCCTGGGGACAGCGTAAGACGATCATCAATAAATCCAAAGAGCTCATTGGCTTAATGGAAAATAGTCCGTACGAATTTATTATGAATCATAACGATGCCGATTTAAAGGCATTTGAAAAATTTGTACACCGTACCTTTAATGCGACCGATGCTTTATATTTCATCGATTTTTTCAAACGTTGGTATAGCGAACACGATTCGCTGGAACAAGCTTTTAGCTTAGGAATGAAGAAAAAAGACATTACCATTGAAAGTGGACTCAATCATTTTCGGCAAACTTTTTTCGACGTAGACTATGCACCGCATCGCACAGGCAAACACATCGCTTCTCCCGATCGTAAATCGGCTTGCAAACGCATCAACATGTTTTTACGCTGGATGGTGCGTCAGGATAAAAAAGGAGTTGACTTCGGCATCTGGAAAGAAATTAAATCCGCGCAGTTGGTCTGCCCACTGGACGTGCATGTAGAAAGGGTTTCCAAAGAACTGGGCCTGTTAAAAAGAAAGCCCACCGATTGGCAGGCTGCATTGGAATTAACAGAAGTACTTCGAAGTTTTGATCCTAAAGATCCGGTGAAGTATGATTTTGCGTTGTTTGGAATGGGAGTGTATAAGAAAAGAGAGATGTGAAATGAGAAATGAGAATTGAATATTCATCTCTCATCTCTCATCTCTCAATTCTCCATAAGGTAAGCCTTAATGTACTCATTCAAATCTCCCGCCAGTACATTATCTACGTCGGTGCGTTCTACGCCTGTTCTGACGTCTTTGATGAGTTTATAAGGATGCAATACATAATTGCGTATTTGAGAACCGAAGTCAATGCGTTTCTTGCCGCTTTCCACTACTGCTCTTGCCGCGTTTTGTTTTTCGATTTCGATCTGGTACAATTTTGATTTCAACATTTTGATCGCTTTCTCTTTGTTCATGATTTGAGAACGCTCCTGCTGACATTCAATGATGAGTCCTGATGGCTTGTGGTGCAAGCGTACCGCCGTCTCTACCTTGTTTACGTTTTGTCCGCCGGCACCTCCTGAGCGGAATGTATCCCACTCGATATCGCCCGGATTTACTTCGATGGTGATGGTATCGTCTATTACAGGATACACGTATACAGAGGCAAAAGAGGTTTGTCTTTTGCCGTTAGAATTGAAAGGAGAGATGCGCACCAAACGGTGGACTCCGATTTCTGATTTTAAATAACCATAAGTAAAGTCACCGTCGATTTCGATCGTAGCAGATTTAATGCCCGCTACTTCGCCCGCCTGGTAATTGATTTCACGTACGGTATAACCTTCTTTCTCGCCCCACATGATGTACATGCGCAGTAGCATTTCGGCCCAGTCGTTACTTTCCGTTCCGCCTGCTCCGGGATTGATTTCCAAAATGGCGCTGAGCTGATCTTCTTCGTTGCTCAACATTTTTTTGAATTCCAATACCTCGATGGCTTTCTCTGTACTTGCCGCTTCTTTGTTGAGTTCTTCTTCGCTGACGTCTCCGGCACTGTAAAACTCATACAGCGTTTCCAGGTCACCGACAATATTCTCTACCGATTTGAAATGATCGGTCCAGACTTTTTTTGATTTGATTTCTTTTAGGAGGATTTCTGCTGCCTTGGAGTTATCCCAAAAATCAGGAGCAGTCGTCAATTCTTCTTGCGCAGCTATTTCTGCAATCTTATTA
Source organism: Chitinophagaceae bacterium (assembly GCA_028288405.1). Classification (GTDB taxonomy): domain Bacteria; phylum Bacteroidota; class Bacteroidia; order Cytophagales; family Cytophagaceae; genus JACMQM01. Next base: position 1,968 of record JAQBNS010000026.1, on the reverse strand, counting down.
TCGTAGTCAAAGATACCTCCTCAAAGCCGTCACGCGGCCTTTTAAATCCTTCAGTTGGTCGTTGGTCATGGTTCTATTTATTTAATGGTATGTATGTAAAACTACTACTTTTGAAGTATAAATGAAAGAGATGTTTTAGTGAAGAGTGAAGGGTGAATAGTGAGATAAATATTGACTTTTTTACTACTCACTTTTCACCGCTCACCCTTCACTTTTTCGTTATCCAAGCGATCTCCTCCACCTTCAACAAATGTCCAAAGTACCTCGCCAACACAAACAAATAATCCGCCAATCTATTGATGTACGTGATGATCAGCACATCTTTGGGGATATCATGATAAAGCGCCACGATATTGCGTTCTGCTCTTCGGCATACGGCGCGGGCTACATGGCAATGAGAGACCGTCGTATGTCCGCCTGGAAGGATGAAGTGTTTCATCGGTTCCAGTGTTTCGTTCATGCGGTCGATGGCTTTCTCCAGTATCGTGATGTCTGCTTCCGCAAAATAAGGAAGCTTGGATCTTAGTTCTTCTTTTTCACAAGCGAGGTGAGAGCCGATGACAAATAAAGTATGTTGCACATGCAGCAACTCTTCACGGATCAGGGAGTGATCGGTACAATCTCTTACTAAACCCACAAATGAATTCAATTCATCAATGGTGCCATAGGATTCAATGCGTTCGTTAGACTTCTCTACACGCGTGCCTCCTAAAAGCGAAGTGGAACCTTTATCACCTGTTTTAGTATAGATTTTCATAACCCTTATTCAATAGCTACATCATCATCGTCCATCATGGTATTGATGGTTTGCTTCCAATACTTGTATTTGTCTTCGGACAAGTACGGTTCAATGCGTTGAAGTTCTCCTTCCGCATAAGAATCCATGCCGTTGCTGATGCACAGCAGCATATAGACTTCAGATAGTTTTACCGATTCCGGATAGGCGAGAAGTTGTGCTAAGATGAGATCGTAATACGTTAAGAAATTACGTTCTCCTAAGAAAAGCAAAGCACGTGCGGCCAACTCTTCTTCCAAAGGATCGGCAGATAATGCTTTGATAAAATTCTTGGCCGCAGCGGTAGAATCTTTGTTGACCAAAGCATCTATGCCTTTGTAATAAGCCAGTTTGTTTTCCTGTAAACGTTTACTCTCTGCTTTGAGTGTACTCCAATCTTGCAGTGAAACCAATAGTTTTAAATACAATTCATTTCCCCACGCAATGGTTGCTGCTGTTGTTTCATTCGATTTGTCCAAACTATTCCAAAGTGTCAGCGCTTCTGCCGCTTGTTGTTTGCTGAGGTATTCTTCAATCAAACTCAAATAAGCCTGTGCTTTGATTTCTTTGGAAGCGATGGTGTTGGCTACTTCCAGGCGTTCATTCACAGAGAAACCATAGGCATTCCAACGGATAAATCTCAATTTGATCAATTCACTTTGAGATAAGGCCGACGGTATATCTTTTAGAGAGGCTATGATTTTAATCAGCTTGGCTACTTCTTGTTTATCTTTTTCGGGAGAATTCAACCAGGCATCTGCATACAAGGCTGCTTTGTCAAATTGTTTAGATTCCAGTAAGCACAGTATGTAATACAATTGTGCTTGTGCGGAGCGGTTATTAAAGGCTTTCAAATACCAAAGTGCAGCCAGATCAAACCGGTGTTTTTCTGCATACCAGTGTGCCAGAAGTGTCGGATAATAAGCCGTAGTGGGGTGTTGAACTTCCAACTCGTGTATGTTAATCAATGCAGTGCGTGCTTCTTCACGCGCATAGTATTGATTCAAGCTGCGTGCTACGGTTAAGTCTTCTGTATAACTGGCATTGTCGAATGGTTTCATCCAGTTCGCCAGGCGATTTGAAATGGTAGTATCCGGTGCATCGAGGTGATTGATCGTATAGTTGTAGACATAGGTAAAAACCTGCGGTGTCAGTAAACTGTCGGCATACGAATGAAAAAGGGATGACTCAAC
>JAQBNS010000024.1 GCA_028288405.1 Chitinophagaceae bacterium | reverse complement strand
AGTTGAAAAAACTCAACGAAGAAGACCTGAAAAGAAACTGGGCGGCTACCGGTCTGGCGGAATTTGCTCAGCTGTTGAGAGAAAATTCTGACATGCAGTTGTTGTTTGACAACATCATGTCTAAGCTGGTGAAATATGTAGGTGCTAACCAAGGGGCGATGTTTTTGGTGAATGAATCGGAAGAAGAAGAAACCGTATTGACCTTGTCTGCCTGCTATGCTTACGAGCGCAAAAAATTCTTAGAGAAAAGTATTTATCCCGGTGAAGGTTTGGTTGGACAGTGTTACGTGGAAAGAGACATCATTTACCTGACGGATGTGCCGGACAAATATGTCAACATCACTTCCGGATTGGGTGATGCCAATCCAAGATGTTTGTCGTTGTTCCCTCTTATTGTCAACGACAAAATCATGGGTGTGATCGAATTGGCTTCTTTCAAAATCCTGGATAAGTATGAAATTGATTTCATCAAGAAGCTTTGTGAAAACATTGCCGGAACCATTTCAAATGTCAAAATCAATCAACGAACCATTATGCTTTTGGACAGCGCTAAAATTTCGCAGCAAAAGATGATGGAGAATGAAGAAGAGATGAGACAGAATCTGGAAGAATTGACTGCAACACAAGAAGACATGCAGCGAAGAGAAAACGATTACAAAACAAAGATTCAAGGACTGGAAGATAAAATTCGGGACAAAAACTAAAACGCTAACACCAATTAAATTTTGAAATAAATATGAAAAGAAAAATACTTTTACTTGCCATGTTGTTTCTCGTTTCCTATGCAGGATATGGACAGGAAGCTGATTCAACACTTATCATGACGGACATGAGTTTAGAAGAACTAATGAACGTGCAGGTCGTATCGGCCTCTAAGAAAAGCGAATCCGTTTTTGAAGCACCACTTTCTATTGGAAGTGTAAGCGGAGAAGAAATACAAAGAGCAGGTGCAACTTCTATTGTGGAAGCCTTGCGTTTGATTCCGGGTATTTTAGTCACGGAAAGTACGAATGGTAATTACCAGGTAGACATCAGAGGGTTGAACAATACACCTCCCGGTTCATCTATTAACAACGTGGCTAACTCTATTTCATTGGTCATGATTGACAACAGACCGGTGTACAATTACTTCAATGGAGGTACATTCTGGGAAACCATTCCGGTTGATTTGAATGATGTAGAGCGTATAGAAGTGGTACGTGGTGCATCTTCTGCACTTTATGGTCCTAACGCTGCTGCCGGCGTGATTAACATCATCACAAAGAAGATCGACAAAAAAGGATTGTATGCGGCCGCCAATGCTCAAGGTGGAAATCCATCTACTTATATCGGTAACGCTTCTGTTGGTTATAAATTTAATAAGTTCGACTTTATCGTTTCAGGTAACTACCAAAGCAGACAAAGAACGGAGACAGATTATTACAACTGGGCGAATGGAAGAAAAGGTCCTTCAGATTCTATTGTATCTTATGCTCCGGGCGGTCCATTGGTAGATATTAATGGCCAACCTAACGTAAGCACGCGTTATCCGGATCCTAAAAATGCGATGAATAAATACGGATATAATGCCTTTTTGAATTATAGCATTTCAGAAAAAAGCAACGTAGCGTTATCTTTCGGCGGACAGGAATCTAAAGTACAAAAAGTATTTACTGAAAACCTGGCCACTCCATTGTCGACTGCGGAGTCTTCGACTAACTACGCGGATGCAAGATTGAAATTGAACAATTGGAATACGATGGTTGCTTACCAGTTTGGAACGCAAGACGTAGCAAGAGGTTCAAATGGCTACAAGTACAACTTCAATACGGTTGATATTGTGACGGAGTACGATATTAACGTTAAAAACTTCACCTTCAAACCGGGCCTTAGTTATAGAAGTGCAACGTATGATGATTCTAAATATGCAAGTATTGAAAAAGGGGAAGGTTTTATCAATGGCAGCAAGAACTTAACCAATGGTGCCGTTTCCTTACGTGCAGAGTATAAATTGAAAGAGAAATTAAAGATCATTGCTGCTGTGCGTGTTGATCAATACAATCATCCGGATAAACTATATGCGTCTTACCAATTTGCTCCGAGCTATAAAATTTCAGATCGCCATTTTGTAAGAGGTAACTATTCAAGATCGTACAGAGGTCCTAACATGTATGATACCTATAACTCGAGTTCAATTTTGGTGGGTTCTGTGCAAGTGGCTCCCGGCGTGTTTTTCCCAAGTTATGCTAAAGTGACCGGTGATCAGAATTTGAATTTATTGAGCATCGATTTGTTTGAGGTAGGATACAGAAGTAAAATTACTGATAACTTCCACATTGAGTTGGATGTATTTCATCAAACGGCACAAAACTTTACCTACTTAGTAGGTCAACCGAATCAAGTGGATCTGGCGAATGGAAAAGTAACTATTCCGCAAACGGTTGAGAATATCTCTTTGAGAATGATACAGGATGGTGTTACAATCTCTGCCAATTATGTATTGAATAAGTTTCAGTTTAAACCCTTTGTAACGATTCAAACTACTCAGTTGCAGAATATGCCTCAATACAGAAACTCCGTAGCTTCGAATCCTACAAACAATATTACTGTTACTTACAATGGTGAGCATAAAGGATCCCCAAGTGTTTTCGGAGGGGCTTATGTGAACTATAAAATTTCAAGAAAGTTCAATGCCAATGTATCGATGTACTACTTCGGCAGCTATCAATACAACAACATCTATAGCCAATTGAATACAAACCAGAGCAATGGTATAGTGGATATTCCTTCTAAGTTTTTGTTGAATGCAAGAGTGGGTTACAAGCCGGTTGAAAAATTGGAACTGTTTGTGAACTTAAGAAATGCGTTGAATCAAACTTCTTTTGAGTTTGCTCAGACAGATAAAACAGTTCTTATGTTTTTAGTGGGAGCAAGCTTTAAATATTAAAAAATTTAATGGTTGGTTTGTTGAGGGAGTGTTGCGAAAGCAACGCTCCCTTTTTTGTTTATATCTTAATCGATACCGTAACTCTTGTTCCGGCTGCTTGTTGTTGCTCGTCTTCCAGGTCTTCTATATGAACAGATACCGAAGCCCTCTTGTTGATGATCTCCAGCCTTTGTTTCGTCAACAGCATGCCATACGATTTTTCTTTAATGATATGGGATTCTTTTATGGTGGCTGCTTTCTTTCTTCCTATTCCATTGTCTTCCACTATAAACAATAAGAAATCGTCGTCTAAAGAGATGTCTATTTTTAACAAGCCTTGTCCTGCTTTATTCATCAAGCCATGCAGGATGGCATTTTCAATATAGGGTTGTATAAGGAGAGAAGGGAGTTGAATCGTATCCGTCTCAATGGCAGGATCGATGGTGATGGTATAATCAAACCTGCCTTCAAACCGTAGTTTTTCCAGTGTGATGTAACTGTTCAATATCTCAATTTCGGTATTGAGCGGAATCGTATTGTTGACTGAGCTGTTCAGTATTTTTCGTATCAAAGTAGAAAACAAGGACAGGTAATCCAATGCCAGTCGTCTTTCATTTTTCGCTACAAAATATTGAATCGAATTGAGCGAATTGAAAAGGAAGTGAGGGTTCATCACCGAACGCAAAGCCATTAACTTGTACTCTGCTATTTGATTGTTGATTTCCAATAGTTCGGTTTCCGCCTGTTTACTTTCTGTAATGTCCCTGGCTATGACTGTTATTCCAGTTACTTTATCGTGTTCGGAGAAGATAGGAGAATAGACAAGGTCTGTATATCTTTTTTCGCCATTCTTGGTTATACTTTCTATGACGCTTTTTGCCGTTTCTCCCGACAAGGCTTTGGCTACATTGATGCGACTTTGAGCCAGGAGTTCAGGAGGCGTAAATAAATACAGATTCATTCCCTTTACTAATTCCGATCCGATGCTTTTAGAGATGACCTGCTTAAAGGAATCGTTAAACTCTGTAAGGTTTAAGTCTGTATCGAGTGAAAAGATATAATCCGAAGTGCTGTTGATCAGAGCCGCCAGACCGGCTTCATGTTCCTTTATCTTATCAATTAAAGAAGATTGATATTCGATCAATTCTTTCTGCTCTTTTTGATTGTTTTTTCTTTCTGTGATATCAACGATACTTGTTCTTAACAGGCGAGGACCTTGTGTGGGCAGTCTATTGAGCCAAACTTGAGTAGGAATTGATTTTCCTGTACTGTCATTGAATATCCATTCGTAACTGATGATCTCTCCCTCCATGGCTCTGTCCACCAGGCGGAATGCTTCTTCTATGGAAGGATAACCTTCTTCCTGGAAAGGTGGGTAAAGTTGAGTTGGATCAGTATTGAACAACTCCTCTTTACTGAGCTTGAAGAGATTAATCGCTGCGGCATTCGCTTCTACAATTCTGTTTTCATCGACCTCGTAGACAAGAATGGCCACTGGCGCATTTTCGGATAAGGTGCGGTATTTTTCTTCGCTTAATTTTAGTTCTTCCTGCTGTTTTACCTTCTCTGTAATCTCATTGGAGAGTACGAATACACTGACTATTTCCTGATTGACAACTATGGGATACATTTGGTATTCGAATATTCTTTCAGAGGTTCCCCATTTGGTTTGGAAGTAAATGTCTTCTCCTTTAAGCGCGCTGCGGTACTTGTCGTCCCAGAAATCCGAATTGGTAAACTTACTCAGGTTTGATACTCTTTCTCCATCGGGCAGCGATTCAATGGATATGTTTAGTATGGATTTTAAATTTTCTGCCAGTTTATCATTGTATTTGATGAGTTTAAAATCCTTATCAACCATCCAGGCCGATTGACGGATACTGTTAAGAATGGAGTTGGTGGTAATTTCATTTTTTTCAGCGGTTTCTTTGATCTTTACTTTTTCTGTAATGTCATTTGAAATAACCAATATATTAGATATTTCCTGGTTGATCACGATCGGGTACATGTAGTATTCTATGACACGTCCGCTGTTCTCGTATTTTTTTTCGAAGTAAATATCTTCGCCCTTAAATACCTTTTCGTAAAGTGGAATCCATAAATTAATTTCTTCTTCTGCGAATATTTCGTATACTGTTTTATTGACATCGCTTTCCTCTAAGTCAATGTGTAAAAGGTTCTTTACATTGTCCTTGAATCGGTCGTTCCATTTAATGATTTTTAAATTTTTGTCTACCATCCATACCGATTGGAGCATACCGTTCAATATAGAGTTCAATGTGATCTCATTTTTAATGACAGCTTCTTTTTTCTCAATGGTCAAATTTTCTTTTTCCTTTTTCAGGCTGTTGATCGTGCTTAGTATGGCGGTATTGAATAAGATGATTTGAATACCGGATCCAATTTGAACGATGTTATTGAATAGAACAGAGAAAGGTAAAATTCCGCTGAGGTATATGGAGTAAATCAGATCTGATCCGGTAAAGGCTGCCCAACCCAATAAGAAGAACTTGGAGGTTGAATTTCTAAAGTGAATGTAATATACAATAGCCGTTGCAATGGAAAAGAGCCTAATGATTACAGAATAGTAAAAGAAAATTTGCAAACCAGTGTTATAGGGTAGTATCAATAAAAGAATGGTTACCAATGCAAGGGATGCATAGATCAGTTTGTAAACGATATATAATTTCGGCAGTTCTTTTTTTGTATTGAATAATTTTTCAGAGAATAGAATGGAAAAAGCAGAGGACATGTAGAAGATTATATTGTACTCATTAATCCAAGGTTGTGATGGCCACAGGTACTGAAAGGTATATTCATAATCTATAGCTGTTACTATTCCCATACCTAATACACATAAGATATAGTAGAAGTAAATAGATTCTTTAAGCCACATTAATACAATGAAGCTGGAGATCAGGATGAGGAATATAAAACCAAAATAGGTCCAATGGAAAATGCCGTATTTGTAAGCGTAATCAAAATATTCTTCCAAGGAGAATAGATGGGTGGGCACGAGCATCGGGCCTTCAGTCTTGATATTGAGAATGATTAAAGAAGTAGTAGGCGGGATTTTTAAATTAGGGAAATTGTGATTCAGATCCCTTAAATCGAAATCGACCTGATCGCCGGTTTTCTTTATCGTGATCAATTCGTCATTGGAATAAAAATAGGCTTCGATGACGTCAAGGTGTGCATTTTCAAACACCAGAAATTTGTTGGTGGACAAGGTCGTGGGCTTGATGACGAGCCAGGCATTGTGAACATTTAATCCCAGGTTGATGGAATTGACGGTTTGGACGAGCTGCCTTTTTTTGTAAAGCGCCAGGATATCCGTTGCCTTGTAAGTTTTCGTATTCGTTTCTTGATAGTAAAAATCAGCTTTTGAATCGGCCTTCAATTTTTCCGGTAAAAAAGAAATCAACAGAAATGTCAGCCACAATATAGGCCTGTACGTGTTATAAAAACTCATATAGTAGTTCGTGTCATGTAAAATGGAGGGGTCTGAAGTTTCAATAAATGTGATAATTATTTGAAATTTTGAACTGAGCCCCTTTGTTTTTGAGAATTAAGCTTAGGTTAATTAAAAATTCAACTGTTTGATAATTAATAATTTAATTATACCTTAGTATGTTGTTTATCCTAAATATAGTTAAAAATTTATGTTAAAAGCATTACTTGTCGACGATGAAAACAAAAGTCGTGAAAGCCTTAAAATTCTCATCGAAGATTTTTGCTCCGGTGTAGAAGTGGTGGCCATGGCTTCTTCGGTTGATGAGGCATTGACAGCTTTAACAGCTTCGTCACCGGATATTGTTTTTTTGGATATCAGGATGAACAAAGAAATGGGTTTTGATTTTTTGAGCAGATGCAGCAACATTGATTTTCAAGTGGTGTTTACGACCGCTTATTCTGAATATGCGATTGATGCCATCAAGTTCTCCGCATTGGATTATTTGCTGAAACCCATCAATATTGAAGACCTGAAAAGCGCCATTGCCAAGGCCCAGAAGAAGCTTTCAGGCGATGATTTAAAGGAAAAGGTAGATTTCTTATTGCAGAATTTTAAGGTAGATAATTCTGATAATTTCAAACTCGTTCTTCCGACATCTGAAGGATTAATCTTTATCAATTTCAAGGATATATTGTATTGCGAAGCGTCCAGTAATTATACTATTTTTCACATGCGCGACAGTAAGAAATACGTGGTCTCTAAGACCTTGAAAGAATACGAAGACCTGTTGGTCAATTACAATTTTTTTAGAATTCACAATTCGTTTTTAATCAATCTCAGAGAGATCGTTAAATACGTCAAAGGCGATGGCGGTTACGTGGTGTTGAGCAATGACAAGTCGCTGGATGTCTCTAAGCGCAAAAAGGAGTTTTTCCTGACAAAGCTCTCTACGTCCAAAATAATCTAGTCTGTTTCCCCCTGTTTCTTAGCTTTTTGCCGCCATTCTACCAGTTACTGGTTGGTTCTTCCCGTTTACTAATTCTTGGTAATTAAAGGTCTGTTTAATCCGTAAACTTGATCAATGATTTAAACAGGATACACTGAATTATCATTTCAGGTATCGTGATGACACGTTGCAGCAGGGGATAATCGGATGACAAAAAGATTAGGTTTTATTGAGTCAATCATTCACTACAAAGATATTGAGGCAAATCTTGTCCATATCTTTTTGGATTCTATCATCACGGATACTCAATACCGGATCACAGATGTCAGCTCTTCTGTATTGGATTTACTCGATTACGAAAAGAACGAAATTATTGGGAAAGATATATCGGTGATTTTCGATGAGCATAATTTGAATTTCACTTCGTTGCTCAATCGTGGTTATTTCGTGCATACGGAGTTTTCCTTAAAAGATAAAACAGGATTTAAAGTAGACGTTTTATTGTCCGGTTATTTTCTCGGTTTGATCAGTGACATCAACGGCAAGATTGTAATCATTGTCAAGTCCCGAAACAATGTACTGGCAGAAAAAGTGAAGCTCGATAAAAGAATCATTGAGCTCAACGAATTGGTTTATAGAAGCGCTCATGACATACGCGGTCCATTGGCTACCATCAAAGGATTGGTGATGGCAGCGAAATGTGAGGATAATCACGAGGGCATCCTGTACTACCTGGACTTGATCGGAAATGTGTTGGACAAACTGGATCTTGTATTGGAATACCTGAGAGAATCTATCAAGAGAAAAGACCATGAGTTTTGTTACATCGATGTGGAAGAATTTGTTTTGGAACTTTCAGACCGGATCAATAAACTGAGCAAAATTTATGACCTGGATATTCAATACGCTCCATCGCTAAACTTCCACAAGGGCGTGTTCTACAGCAGTCCTTTTCTCGCCAGTATATTAATAGAAAATTTAATTTTAATTGTTAACTCTTTAAAAGAGGAACATAAAGAACAGTACAACATAGAGCTTTTTTTGTATGAGGGATATGTTGAAATAAAAGTACAAAGTTATTATTTGACGGAGGTGGTGAAAGAATACATGAACGAAGGTCTTTCTTTGCATCCCGGTAAAATCATAGGCAGGAACGGATACCATTACCTTAACTTTAGAATTGTAAAGATCTGTTCAGAAATTATTGAATCAAAGATACGTATAGAAGAAGGCTCTCCTTCCGCGCTTATAATCACTATCCCTTGTGGAATTACAAAATAAAAAAAACATTAGAAATTAGTTTATGACCGATATCAGCATTTTAGAACTTAAAAACATTACGCATGCGATAAGGGAAAAATTTGGATACGATTTTTCTAATTATGCTTCTTCTTCCTTTAAGCGCAGGTTGTTGCGCATTTTAGATAGGAATAAAATCAATGTAGAGACGTTGATTGAGAAAGTAAATAACAATAGCTTTACCAAAGAAGATTTCCTGCATGAAATCACGGTCAATGTAACAGAGATGTTCAGAGATCCTTCTTTCTGGAAAGCCACAAAGACCCTATTGACGAGTCTTGCCGCATCACGAGAGAAAATAAAAATATGGCATTCCGGTTGTTCTTCAGGCGAAGAAGTGTTTTCGATGCTGATTGTTTTAAAAGAATTAGGACTGCTCGATAAAACAGAGATTGTCGCTACGGATATCGATAAGAGTATTTTAGCAAGAGCGAAAGAGGCGAAAATTCCAACCAAGAGCATGGATGTACACAAGCACAACTACGAAAGGTATTCCGGAAGTGCGAACATTGAAAAGTATTTCAGCAAACAACCGGGTGATGTGTACGTGTTTGATAAGGCCATGCTCGAAAAAGTAAGTTTCAGAGAAGTGGATTTGGTGCGAGCGATTCCTTTTTCAAAGTTTGATTTCGTGTTGTGCAGGAATGTATTGATTTACTTTAACAACAATCTTCAGAACGATGTATTGAAATTAATTTCAGATTGTCTGTTTGATGGAGGCATGCTTGCCATAGGAGCGAAAGAATCCATATCCTGGTGCGAGATCTCCAACAAGTTTTTAACGGTAAATGCAGAAGAAAGAATTTTCAAAAAAAATCGATCTTAATTTCAGATGGCAGACTTTGAATTTAAATACCGTTATAAAGCGGTTGTCATTGGCGGATCGGCCGGGAGCTTTCAGGTGCTTGTTAAATTATTGAGCACCATTCCTGCGGATTTTCAATTGCCCATCATCATCGCGTCTCATCGCTTGAAACACATCCGGAGTGGTTTCGTGGAAGCGCTTTCTTTAAAAAGTATCAAGACCATTGAAGAGCCTCAGGATAAAGATCCGATTAAAAAAGGTAAGGTATACCTGGCTCCCTCCAATTACCACTTGAGTGTAGAATTGGGCAATACCTTTTCTTTGTCCACTGAAGAAATGATCAATAATTCCAGGCCGGCTATTGATGTTACGTTTGAAACCAGCGCTTATGTATTCAAAGAAAAGATGATTGGTATTTTACTGACCGGCGCCAACAAAGACGGTGCGCTGGGTATGAAAGCGGTTGCTGATCATGGAGGATTGACTATCGTACAAGACCCTGCAGAATGCCTGATGGATACCATGCCGAGAGCTGCCTTGAGCGTTACACCGGTAGATCATGTGCTGCGTATCGAAGAATTGATTTCTTTTTTCAAGCAGTTGCACAAACACCAATCTATTTAAGAAGGAAGAGTATTCCGCTTCGCTCTCGATTTGTATGGGTGTCAGGTCTTCAGACCTGACACTGTCGTCTTGTAGTAAACTGTTTGCGTTAACTCAAACTGTCTTACCCCTAAATCCCCTGAAGGGGACTTTTCTTTTTATTTGTTTCGTTGCTATAGAGATTTCGTTCCTCTGGGACGAATAGGGAAATCAAAACGTGCAACGTCCCGGAGGGACGAAATATCTATAGACATTTATTATTTTATTATTTTTAAAGTCCCCTTCAGGGGATTTAGGGGTAAGACAGTTTGTAGTGAGTACAGGGGTAGAGCTAAAGCCCTTATCCTCCTTTATTTTCAAGGATTTGCGAACCGCGCGAATCTTTTTTTTATGTCCTGTTTTTTTAATGCGCAAATAGGTTCACTTAATAAACCAGCGTTACCACTTGCTCATTTTTGCTAACTGTTGCAGTGAATCATTGCGTACAATTGTATATCAAATTGATTAGAATAAATAAAGGACCGATATGTTAATCAAGTACAAAAACATTCTTCATTTCGCAGGCATTGCGGGATTTTTATTGGGAATAGCACTGACTATTATCTATTGGACAGATGCCAATGGTATTCTGACCAAGCGTTTTGGCGATCATATGCATGTGGTCATCAGTATGAGCTATTTCTTTGGCTTAATGGCCACCTTATCTAATTATATCCATGCCGATACTACCATCGGACAGCAGCATATAAATACGAGAGATCAAGAAGGCCTATCTGATGCCGCGACGGCAGAAGATGGCCTCATTGACTATCCTTCTATGGTTTCTCAAATGGATAAAATATACCAGTCACAGGAACTGAATAAAATAAAATCAGATAAAATATTGAGGGTGATTTGCAATGGACTAAATGCTTCTCAAGGTGCTTTGTATACCTATTTAGGTCAAGGAGAAAAACCAAGACTATCCCTGTTTTCCAGCTATGCCTTTGTGCCCAGCGAAGAAGAACACGCTTACGAGTTTGAGACTACAGACGGATTAGTCGGATTGGCCGTGAAAGAAGACCGACAGGTAGAGTTGAATGATATTCCACGTGCCAATTTTAAAGTGTTTTCCGGATTGGGTAATACTTCCAATGCCTCCGTAGTGATTATTCCTGTGAAGTTGGGTGAAGAGATTGCAGGCGCGATAGAGCTTTGTTTCTTCGGCAAGCAAGATAAAAAAGGCGTGCAGAAATTCATTCACGATAATATGGCGAAGATCGGAAGCCTACTCTAACATTTATTTAGCTATACAGAACAACCGTATTATGAGAATTAAAATTAAAAGTAAAATACTCCTTCTTTCCATTGCTTTGCTGTCTGTAGTGATGGCGCTCATTTTGTTTCTGGTGCACGTGACATTGGAAAATACACTGAGTACAGTAGCTAAAGATAGCAGTCTCACAAACCTCATCGCACAAATGACCATGCGATCGATAGTGATTGGCGGCGTTTTAGTATCGATGGCTATTTTGTTTGTCTTTCTTGTTTGCTCTTCTTTTGTGAAGAACATCATTACCATCAATGACAGTTTGAAATTTCTCGAACAAGGTATGCTGCCTGAAAAACTTTCCATTTCCAGCAACGATGAGATCGGAGACATTGGTGAGCGCATCAATTCTATTGCGGAAAGTTTAAAACAAACCGCACAGTATTCTCAAGAAGTTGGAAAGGGTGATTTTAATCAGGTGTTCCGCCCTTTGAGTGAAGAGGATTTGCTGCGCAATTCCTTATTGGGCATGACCAAGTCCTTGCGTGAAGCGGATACCAGAGAAAAAGAAAGAAACTGGGTCATCAATGGTATTGCGGACATCGGAGATATTTTAAGAGAAACGCAATCCTTGGATGTGTTGGGTGAAAGCATTGTTAAGTTTTTGGTTTCAAAAATCAATGCGGTACAAGGTGCCTTTTACATTACAGGCATCGATGACGCGGGTAAGAATATCATTGAGTTGAAATCGGTGTATGCTTACAACAGGAAGAAATATTTAAACCAGGTATTTAAGTTTGGAGAAGGCTTAGTAGGCCAGGCAGCCATTGAGCAGGCGAATATATTGCGTACGGAAGTACCCGATAATTATTTCTCCATCACCACCGGAATTTTGGGTGATATCAAACCCTCCTGCATTTTTATATGCCCCTTGATCAGTGATGAAAAAGTATTTGGGGTATTGGAATTTGCAGGCCTGAATGTATTTACACCCAATGAAATACAATTAATCGACGAAGCCGGGCCGATCATCGCGAGAACAATATTTAATATTCAGGTGAGTGAGAATACACAGAAGCACCTGGAAGAATCCAAGCGCATGAGTTCGGAGCTGCAAGTACAGCAGGAAGAGCTCAGACAGAATGCCGAAGAGATGCAGGCCACACAGGAAGAACTGCAAAGAAGTAACGTGCAGTTGGAAGAACAGATCGAACAAGTGAAGCATGCACAAACTAAAATGCAATCGCTGTTGGAGAACGCTTCGGAAGTGATCACCATTTTCGATGAATCATTTGTGGTGAAATATGTCAGTCCTTCTCTGGAAAGTATTCTGGGTTACACTTCTTCAGATCTGATTGGTGCGCATGGATTGATCAACATTCATGAAGACGATGCCGATGAATTCAAAAAAGCATTCGATTCTATTTTGAAAGATCCTGCTTTGATTACCAATCTTCAGTTCCGTTATAAATTAAGAAATGGCGAATGGATCTGGTTGGAAGCCATCGGTAGAAACATGTTATCGGAATTGTCTGTGGCCGGCATGGTATTCAATTGCCGTGACATTACTGTGAAGCGCAAAGCGGAAGTGGAAGAACGCATGCGAAGAAACATGCAGGCTTTGTCGGAGAACAGTCCTGACCTCATTACCAGAATCAGCGTCGAAGGCAGAATTACCTATGTCAATCCGGTCATCGAAAGTTATACCGGTCATTTGGCGGAGGAATTTATCAATCAATATTTAGAGGAAACGGCAATCAGCAGTGAGTTCATCAGCAATTGGAAAAGTGCATGGACAGAAGTGTTGGCCTCAGCCGAGAAAATTTCTACAGAAGCAACCTGTACGTCCGCGATGGGTAAACGCATCATGCAAATCAACGCGATACCGGAATTTAATGATGAAATACTGGAATCCATCCTGATCATTTCTCATGACATCACAGAAGCGAAATTGATTGAAGGCGAGATCAAGGAGAAGAATAAGAGCATCAACGAAAGTATCAATTATTCCAAACGTATCCAGAACGCGATCATTCCGGACAATGGAATTCTTCAGGGAGCATTTCCCGAATCGTTTATCATGTATAAACCGCGCGATGTAGTCAGCGGCGATTTCCCCTGGATTTCGGTAACGGATGACAGCCTTTGCATTGCCGCAGTGGATTGCACCGGTCATGGCGTGCCGGGAGCGATGTTGTCACTGGTAGGGTATTTTCAATTGAACAATATCGTAGAGAATCATCCGGATTTAGATCCCGGTAAGATCCTGGATATTTTGGATGAGAAAGTCAATCATACACTGATCAAGTCAGGCAACAGCGACAACATCAAAGACGGGATGGATGTAGCGTTCTGTAAAATTGACATGAAGAAGAAAGTGCTGGAGTATGCCGGCGCACATCGACCATTGTACCATTTGTCCAAAGGAGTATTACAAGAATTGAAAGGAAACCGTTGGGCCATAGGAGGCGGGACTTACAAGAATCAAACCCTGTTTACAAACTATAAAATTGATGTGAAGAAGGGAGAATCTGTTTTCTTTTTTTCTGATGGATTACCCGATCAGTTTGGCGGACCTGATAAAAGAAAATTCGGAACACAACAAATAAAAGAGTTGATCGAAGGGAATCAAAAAGTAAGCATGCAAGAATTGTCAAACCTGTTCACCCAAGCCTTTGAAGACTGGAAAGGAAGTGGTAAGCAAACGGATGATGTACTCTTGATAGGAATTAGATTTTAACTAGTAAAGCCGCAGGTTTATTAATCACCTGGTGTAAGATAAAGCGGATATCGGATCACCGGAAAAACATAAAAAAAATGAAGCATGTTTATTTGATTCACAAGACAATGTCTGAGCACAACCTGATCCTTGTGTACGAAGGAGAGTTTACGCAGGAAATCACAAAGTCTGTGCTGTCTATGGCAGAAAAGAATTTGGATTCTACCGGAGAAGAGCAAAATATCAAACGAAAAGTATTTAACGTCATGGTAGAATGTTTACAGAACATTTGTAAACATGCAGATTCCATGAAACGGGAAGAAGAGCGCAGAGCCATCTTCATGATCGGTAAAGAAAATGATTCTTATGAAATTACATCCGGAAATTACATCCTGAATTCAAGCATTGAAGGCTTGAGAGCGAAGCTGGATCAGATCAATAGCCTGGATAAAGAAGGACTAAAGGTTTTGTACAAAGAATTAATCAAGACCAGTGAATTGTCTGAGAAAGGCGGAGCCGGTTTGGGTTTTGTTGACATCGCCAGAAAGTCAGGACAGAAATTAGAATTTGATTTTGAACCGGTAAACGATGAAAATTCATTCTTCTCTTTTAAAACCAAAATCATCAGATCTAACGACTAGTTAAAAACTTTAATCAACATTTTATGAAAGCAATAGAAATCACAGGAACAGAAGATACGCCGAGTATCCTATTGGATAAAGCAGGCAATACATTTGAATTGTCGGGAAGATCTCTTCCGGAAGATGCCGCGGAATTTTATCACCCGGTTTTACAGTGGTTGTCGGAGTATGCATCAGCTCCGAATCCTGTTACAGAATTAAACATTAAGCTGGAGTACTTCAATACTGCTTCTTCCAAACTCTTGTTGGATGTACTGGGCAAAGTTGAGTCCATACCGGGAGTGAAAGTAGTTTGGTATTACTTCAGCGGAGACGACGACATGCAGGAAGCCGGCGAAGAGTTTGCGGAATTGATTGAAGTGCCTTTTGAATTCAAGACGTATTGATACGACCTTAATTTATTTAACCCATGAGTGAAGAAATACTAAAAGCGCTGGTTCAGCTATATGCCATCATTACAAAGCAGGATGGAGGAGTGACAGACAAAGAAAGAGAGTTTGTCATCAATTCCTTCAAAAGAAAGCTGAGTCATGATTTGGTACGAAAATATTCTGAATTGTACGATGAGCTCGTTGGTGACAACAGAAGTGCATCCGATGCAACAGAAAGGAAAGCTTCACTCACTTCTGTGAAAGATTCGGTGAAGACATTGGGTATCTGTCGAAAAATCAACAAAACACTTTCGTATAAGCAAAAGATTGTAGCGCTGTTGGAATTGTTGGAATTGATTCGTTCCGATGGCAACTTCACGCCTCAACGTGTTCAGATTATTGATACGGTGGCGTCTGAGTTTAGCATTCCTGCTGCAGAGTATAAGCAAATAGAACAATTCATCCTCAAATCTTCGATGGAGGAATTGGCCGATAAGAATTTGTTGATTGTTGACGAAAATGAACTCATTGACGAAGACATTACCTTCCAGCATCTCCCTTCTAGTCATCTTCACGGTACGATTCAATTTCTGAAAGTACCGAGCGCGGATATGATTTTCGTGAAGTATGTAGGAACGGATACTGCTTCATTGAACGGTTACGTCATGGAATCAGGCGCAGTGGTGTTGTTTTCGCAGGGCAGTATATTGAAAATGGCGAGAGGAGAATGTTTTTACTACAGTGATATTCATTCTTCCTTCATCAAAGACTCCAACAAAGTAACACTCTCTTTCAATGTGAGTGAATTGGAGTTTAAGTTTCCTAATCAAAAAATAGGATTAAGAGACATTAATATCTCAGAAGAAGCAGGACGGTTAATAGGCATCATGGGCGCCAGTGGAGCGGGTAAAACTACTTTGCTGAATGTCATGGCTGGGCTTGAAAAACCGAGCAAAGGAACCATTCGCATCAACGGTGTGGATGTGCACGAGAACATGGATCGTGTAAAAGGCATGATGGGATACATCGCGCAAGATGATTTGCTGATCGAAGAGTTGACTGTATTTGAAAACCTGTATTTCAATGCACAACTTTGTTTCAAAGGCAGATCGCAACTGGAGATCACGACCATGGTTGAAAAACTATTGAGTGATCTGGGCTTGTTGCACATCAAAGATTTGGCGGTTGGAAATCCATTGAATAAAAAAATAAGCGGTGGACAAAGGAAACGGCTGAACATTGCGTTGGAGTTGATCAGAGAGCCGGCAGTATTATTTGTCGATGAACCGACGTCAGGACTTTCTTCCAGAGACTCGGAGAATGTGATGGACTTGTTGAAAGAGCTTTCCAAAAAAGGAGCTCTGATCTTTGTGGTGATTCATCAGCCTTCTTCTGATATCTATAAAATATTCGATAAGATGCTCATCCTGGATACCGGTGGCTATTTAATATTCAATGGCAATCCGGTAGAAGCAGTTTCTTATTTTAAACACTTATCCAACCAGATTGACGCAGCCAACGGACAATGTCCGAAGTGCGGCAATGTTAATCCGGAACAGATTTTCAATATCATTGAAGAAAAAGTAGTAGATGAATTGGGCAATTATACACCCCTTCGGAAAGTATCTCCGGAGGAATGGTACAATTATTCCCTGACGCATCAAAAAATAACCACCAAAGAAGACAAAACGAATGTACCCATTAAACAATTCATTACCCCTTCCCGGGTAAAGCAGTTCCTGGTATATACGTTAAGAGACATTAAATCAAAATTAAATAATAAACAATACTTACTGGTCAACCTGTTCGAAGCGCCTTTACTGGCTTTCATACTGGCCATTATTGTTCGCTACAACAATACTCCGGATGGTAAATCGTATGTGTACCGTTACAACGATAACATACCGGCGTATTTGCTGATGTGTATCGTTGTTTCTCTGTTCATCGGTTTAAGTTTAAGCGCAGATGAAATTATAAAAGACAGGAAAATTGTCAGACGGGAATCTTTCCTAAACCTCAGTCGCTTAAGCTATCTCTCCTCCAAGATTTCTATCCTGTTTTTCTTCTCGGCCATTCAGATGTTGCTGTTTGTTGTCATTGGAAATTCTATACTTGGTATAAAAGACATGACGCTATCATACTGGTTGGTTTTATTCACCTGTGCCTGTATGTCCAATGTGTTGGGGCTTCTTGTATCCTCCGGTTTTGAATCGGCGGTGACCGTTTACATTTTGATTCCTTTACTGTTGATTCCTCAAATGATTTTGAGCGGCGCGATGTTGAGTTTTGACAAGATCAATGACTGGTTTGGAAACGATGAAAAAGTACCAATGGTCGCTGATCTGATGGCATCACGATGGGCTTTCGAAGCGCTCGCTGTGAAACAGTTTAAAGACAATAAGTACCAAACTGTTTTCTATGCATACGATCACGTGGAAGCTATTGCCAATTACAACATGGTATATGTAGTACCGGTATTGAGAGATAAGATCACTCGCTTAAAGGAATCGTCTACCGATAAGAATGAAATTAAATCAGACTTGAGTTTGATTCAAAACGAATTGCAGTTGAGAAATAAGTTGTTGGGTATTGACCGGCCGGATTCGTTGCAAAAGTTATGCAATGGTACTGCGCTGTCTAAAAACTTAATCACGTTGGAAGCAATGGTGAAGAAGTTGGAAGATAAATACCATGACATTTATAACAATGCTTCTGAACACAAAGAAGAATTATTGTTCAAGCTGGAAATGAACCATCAGGCGGCGCAGTTTACAGCGATGCGAGATGACTATTACAATGAGTCGCTGGAAGATTTGGTTAGAAATAAAACAGCCACAAAGAAATATGTGATTACAGAGTCCAGAATTATTCCTAAAGTAGATCCGGTGTATTTTAATCCGGATAAGCTCTCAGGAGATTTATCCTACAGGACACATTTCTTTTCTCCTACGAAACAAATCGCCGGTCAGTACTTCGATACGTTTTGGTTCAACATCTGTTTTGTATGGACATTGACCATACTCATGTTCATCGTCCTTTACCTGGATGTTTTCAAAAAAATAATGGATCTGAAATTATCATCCTTCGTCTTTAAAACTAATAAATTATAAAACTATGAAACGTTCAATAACTCTATATTTATGGCCCGCAGCGCTGTTGACAGCCAGCATACTGTTTGCAGGATGTAGTTCTGACAGCAAAACGTCCGATGAAAACATGTTGGCCAGTTCACTGGATTCTTCTTCGGAGAAATACAGTAAAATTTCTGATCAGGCCATCGGAGAGATCATCAAGTCTATTCCATCACCCTTAGAAATTTCTATGTTGATCAAGGAATCAGGTAACGCTTACGACAGCAAGATCTTGAATCCGGAGGATAATTATTCTAAATACAATTCCAATTTTAAGAAGGCATTGAACCTTGGTATTTACGGAGCAGACCTGGGGTATATCAATATTTACGATAAAAGTACCGATGCCCTGTCTTATTTGTCATCCATCAAAACATTGGCAGATGAGCTCAATGTGGGACAGTTTTATGATTTCAATACCATCAAACGTTTGGCGAGCAACAGCAATAACATCGATTCTTTGTTGTACATCACAACGACTAATTTTGAAAACATCAATAACTTTCTCTACGAGCAAAAAAGATCCGACCAATGTGTATTGATGCTTACAGGCGGATGGCTGGAGGCTTTGCATATTTCTTGTGAAGTATATAAAAAGGGAAACAAGAAAGAGATCAGAGAAAGGATTGCGGAACAGAAAATTGTTTTGAGTCAATTGATGCTATTGCTCGATAACTATAAACAGCAACCCAATATTAAATTCCTCTACGATGAGTTGCAAAAATTGAAAGCGGTCTATGATAAAATAGAAATTGTAACGGTTTATAAAGAGCCTACAATGAAAGAAGTAGACGGTATCTTAATGATCGTGGATGAAAGCGAGAGTAAAATAAATGTGACCGATGCGCAGATCGATCAGATCATCAAGATCATAGAAGAGTTAAGAGCTAAACTTATAGCTTAATCAGTAAACAATTAAGGCTTATACTTATGAAGAACATATATACATTAATTATACTCGTTGCGTTGCAGATGATCTCTTACGAAGGATATTCACAGTGCAAGACGGATGAATGTGTGGCCAAGATCAATAGTGGTTATACCTTTCTTAAAACGTATCAAATGTCGAAAGTCGGCGACCAGTTGGAGTATTCTTACGTATTGAGCAAGGATACGAATTACATGCTGGTGATGTGCAATGGCGGAGGTTCTCAAAGTAATATCATCGTTACTTTGTACGATTCTAAGCGAAAGGAAATTGCTACCAATCAGGATAAAGCTTCCGGTAAAATATTTCCTGCTATAGCTTACCAATGCAAATCGACCGGTATTTATTACCTGCGTTTTTCCTTCGTAGATAAACCGGAATGCTGCGTCAGCGTATTGGCATTCAAAAGATAAGGTTGGGTGAATGAAGAACCCGCACGCGTAAGAAGAGTGCAGTAGGTAGCGGGTTCTTATTTTTTATTTTCTGACCACAGGGGTTTAGCCTTCAATACTTTCTTGTGTATTTTGCAATCGGATGCATGTGCTCCGGGTAAATAACCGATGCTCATTAAAAATTCATTGACGATTTCTCCACCGGTGAATTTGAATGTTTTCTTAAACAGTTTGACCCATTCTTCTTTTGTTTTAGGATGGTGATGCTCCAACCATTTTTCAAACGAGCCGTATTCTTTTTGTAAAAGGAGAATTGTTTTCGCGTTTTCTATCGCAGCGTTTACTTTTAAGCGGTTGCGTATGATGCCTGCATCTGCTAAGAGTCTTTCCCTGTCTTTCTCGGTGTAAGCCGCTACTTTCTTGATGTTGAAATTATGATAAGCTTTTCTAAACGTGACTTCCTTTTTTAAGATGGTTTCCCAGCTCAATCCCGCCTGATTGATTTCCATCACCAAGCGACAAAACAATTCATTGTCATCGTGTATGGGAAAACCATAATGATTGTCGTGGTAGTTTTTGTGGACGGCTTTTCGTTCTTCCGGCATGAATTCTATGGCACTGCAATACGACATGTTTTAGACGATTAATATGATCAATGATAAAGAGCAAGTTTCGGGTTTGTTATATCCTTCCACTGGCGTTATTTTTGTTTTATAAAGAGCTTCGCTAAGTTATAAAAGAAAATGATAAAGCGAACAGAAATATTTGGTGTCAGGTCTTCAGACCTGACACCAAGAAAAATATATGGAAAATTTATTACCACAAGACGGCATTGTCAATTACTACGGAAAGATTTTTTCCGACAAAGAGGTTTTGTTCTATTTGGAGAAGCTGATGAACAACATCGAATGGAAAAACGATGAAGCCATCATTTACGGAAAGCACATCATCACCAAAAGAAAAGCAGCGTGGTATGGCGATAGCAAGTATTCTTATACGTATTCCAACACGACCAAACAGGCGTTGGCCTGGACAGCAGAGTTGATGGCATTAAAACAAAGGGTAGAAGAAATCACCGCATCAAAATTTAATTCCTGCCTGTTGAATTTATACCACGATGGAAACGAAGGCATGGCCTGGCACAGCGACGATGAAAAATCATTAGGCAAGAACACTACGATTGCTTCCTTAAGCTTCGGCGCGGAACGCAAATTTTCGTTGAAACATAAATTGACAAAGGACACTGTTTCACTCGTATTGGAAAGTGGTAGCTTGTTGGTGATGAAAGGCAGCACGCAAACACATTGGCAGCACTGTTTGCCGAAGACAACAAAAGTAAAGATAGCTAGAGTCAACCTGACGTTTAGAACGATCGTTGCGTGAGGGATTGAGTGGAAAGCCCGCAGCGAGGCTGGAGGATTGATCTTGCTCTAAATTATGACCCGAGCGAGGACTTGCAGCGAAAGCCCGACCCGCAGGGGCACGCCCAACTCTTTATAAACTTCTGAGCAATGATATAACTAATTCATATCCATTTTTTAAGCTATAAGATTTAATAAATTGTTAAATCAGTTTATTCTGAAATTAATCCATTATAAGTATGGACATTTACAAAAAAATGAGCAACCTTGAGTTTCTCATTTAAGGCATTCTTAAACATAAACCAGAAATAAAATATGAAACGCACAGCAAAAGCACATTGGGAAGGTACTTTGAAAGAAGGCAAAGGAAACCTGACTACGCAAAGCGGAATTTTGACCGGTACGAATTACAGTTTCAAAACACGTTTTGAAGAAGGCGAAAAAGGAACGAACCCTGAAGAACTTCTGGCAGCGGCACATGCAGGCTGTTTTACGATGGCTGTTGGTGCGATCATGACACAAAAAGGATTGAATCCAACGTCATTGGATACGGAAGCTACTGTATCTATGGAAGGTTTGAGTGTTACAGGAATTCATTTGAACATCACAGGAAAAGTAGCCGGTATCAGTGCAGACGAATTTACGGCCATCACAAAAGATGCGGAGAAAAATTGTATCATCTCCAAAGTACTAAGTGTACCCATCACGTCTGAAGCACATTTTGTAGCTTAATTCGTTTAATTTTCATAAAAAAGTCCCGTCAAAAGCGGGACTTTTTTTATGTTCGTACATCTAATTTCATAGAAGATTACTATATTTAAGACCTTCTAATGACGATCCAATCCATATAAAAAACATTACTATGAGTGCAAATCCATGGCACAGCGTCTCCATCGGAGAAGAAGTGCCAAACTTCGTCAATGGCATCATTGAAATTCCTAAAGGGACAAGAGCTAAGTATGAACTGGATAAAGAAAGCGGCTTGCTGATTCTGGACAGGGTATTGTATTCTTCCATGTATTATCCGGCCAACTATGGTTTCATTCCGCAAACCTATTGCGACGATAATGATCCTTTGGATATCCTGATTATTTCTCAGATTGATATTGTTCCGCTTTGTATTGTGCCAGCCAAGGTGATCGGCGTGATGCGCATGCTGGACGGGGGAGAAGCGGATGATAAGATCATAGCGGTAGCGGCACACGATAAGAGTGTGAACCACATCAATGACATTTCAGAATTACCGGAACACTTCATTTCGGAGATTAAAAACTTCTTTGAAGATTATAAGAAGCTGGAAAATAAAACGGTGATCGTAGAAGATTTTCAAAATGCTGAAATCGCCAAACAAATCCTTTATCAGGCGATCGCAGATTATAAGGTGATATTTAAGAAGTCATAGATTAATTAATGAAGAGATTTAGATTGTTTGTCTAAATAGGTAAAATAGTCTGTTGAAGTATAAAATTGGGGGCGTGTCCCTGCGGGCCGGGCTATCCGTTCCAAGTCCTCGCTCGAAACACAGCTAAGAGTAAGGTCAATCCTTTAGCCTCGCTGCGGGCTTTCCACTACTATCCCTCACGCAAATATTCAAGCGTATTTAGGTTTTTCCTGAATACGCTTTTTTATTGGGGAAATAATCGGCAAAATTTGTAAGAATAACCTGTCTGATTTGTAATTCTATTGTACACAGTGTGTTGCAACATGGAGTGGCCTTTCTTTTTCCATTGAGAAATATGGACTTACACCACAAAAAATATTTAACTTGTACCAAATTAATACGCGCATGGCTACTAAATACATTGATCTTCAATTTCTAATGAATTCTACGAAGAACGATACAGAACAAGTAAAGGAATTTATACAAGATGTATTGGAACTTAATGCGGAGTCTATTGGTTCTCTGAGCTCAGCTTATGAAAATAATAATTTTGCTGAGATGAAAGCCACTGCTCACATGCTTAAATCTTCAGCAGATATTTTTGAGTCAGCTGTTTACAAACAAAATTTAGTAAATCTGGAAGGTAAGTGCAAGGATGGCAATAAAGAAGAGATTGGTAAAGCGTTAAGTGAACTTCATACCATTGCCACTGCCTGGGAACAAGAATTACGGGAAGAGTTGGAGAAGCTTTCGTAGTTTTATTTTGTTTGTAGGAAAAACTTAATCATTCGTTTCTTTTTAATTAACACACAACCTATAATTTATCTACTCTTAGTCCACTTAAACAAAAAATGAAAATGAATAAATTAGTTATGCTCACCGGAGCAGTTGCACTTTCTCTTTCAACTCTTTTGGTACAGGCTCAGGCACCCGCTTTGAAAACTCCTGCACCAAGTTCTTCTCAAACCATCAAACAAGCATTTGCATTAGGAGACTTAACGGTTGACTACTCTCGTCCATCTGTAAAAGGACGTACAGTGTTTGGCGATCTTGTTCCTTACGGAAAAGTATGGCGTACCGGTGCTAACGGTACGACTAAATTAACTTTTGCAGAAGATGTAAAAGTAGAAGGTAAAGATGTGAAAGCAGGTACTTACGGTTTATACACGATCCCGAACAAAGACAGCTGGGAAGTGATGTTGTACTCTGATCTTACGTTGAACGGCAACGTAGCGAGCTACAAAGCGGAGAACGAAGTATTGCGTGTAGTAGTGAAGCCAACCGCTTTAACTACAAAAGTTGAAACATTCACGATCAATTTGGCGGATGTCACTTCTACGAGTCTGGTGTTGGAAATCCTTTGGGACAAAATACGTGTACCGGTTAAAATTACTGCAGAGATCGACGCGAAGATCATGAAGAACATTGAAACCACAATGGCTGCAGATTCCCGTCCTTACTTTCAGGCGGCTAACTACTACTATGAAAACAAAAAAGATTTGAACCAGGCATTGGTTTGGGTAAACAAAGCAGTAGAGCAAAATCCAAAAGCATTCTGGGTATTGATGTTGAAATCTCGTATCGAGTACGAATTGAAAGACAATGCAAACGCTGCTGCTACAGCAGAGAAAGTAGTTGCCTTGGCGAAAGAAGCGAGCAATGAAGATTACACGAAGATGGGAGAAAAAATGATTGCTGATACAAAAGGTAAAAAATAGCATCTTCTAATAGGTTAATAAAAAAGCCATCCGCGTTAAGCGGATGGCTTTTTTATTTTGGTATCAGGTCTTGAGACCTAATACGTAAGTCCCCTTTAGGGGATTTAGGGGTCAGACAGATGGATTAACTTTTTAGTGAAGTTTTAGAACATGCCTGAATCACCGAAGCCATCGCCATCAGCAGCATACAACCGATCGCATTCAACCAAAGAAATGCCATCAAGTCCATCAGCCAGGCGCATACGATGAATGCTTCTGTGATCAAGGCAGCGTAGAATACGGCAGTACCTTTTACTTTTTTCAAATAAAAAGCGACAAGAAAAATCCCAAGGATCGTTCCATAAAACAGCGATCCTAAAATATTCACCGCTTCGATCAGATTACCGAGTTTGCTGGCGTACAAAGCAATGCCTATACAGAACATGCCCCAGCCTACCGTGTACCAGCGGGAAGCGGCAAGGTAAGTGCTGGCATCTGCGGCAGTATTAACAAAACGTTTATAAAAATCCACTACTGTCGTAGAGGCCAGGGAGTTCATCCCACTGGCGGTAGAGCCCATGGAAGCAAGCAGTATGATGGCAATCAGCAAGCCTATTAATCCATGCGGCAGGTAATGTGTTACAAAACTCAGGAATACATAGTTCGTGTCGTTAGGATCTGCTTTGCTGCTGTTTTTTTCCATCAATGCGATGGCTTCATTTCTTACTTGCGTTGTGTGCTGTTCATCATTCAGCAAGCTGGCCTGTGCACGCTCAATGTCTATCGCTCTATCGCTGTCGATTGCTTGTAACAACTGATTCGCGTGTACTTGTTTTAATGCATGCGCTTTCTGATGTTGTTGTTCCAATAATCTATAGTCTGTGCGGTATGCACTTTGTTCGATGCGAGTAACTTCTGTAGGATTAAAGAACAAAGGCGGAGTGTGGTATTGATAAAAAACAAATACCAAGGTTCCGATCAACAGGATTAAAAACTGCATGGGTATTTTTACCAGGCCATTCATCACCAAGCCCAGTCGGCTTTCTGTGGTGGACTTTCCGGTGAGGTAGCGCCCAACTTGTGATTGATCTGTTCCGAAATAAGAAAGTTGCAGGAAAAAACCTCCAATAATTCCTGACCATATGTTGTATCGGTTGTTGAGATCGAAGGTGGTATCGATGGCATTGAGTTTATTCATTTTGCCGGCAATGTGTAAGGCATCCAGGAAGCCTACATGTTCCGGTAATAAGTGTACCACCATGTAACCCGCTATGAACAGGCCGGTGAAGATGATGCCCATCTGAAACATTTGTGTATAAGATACAGCTTTCGTTCCTCCATATACGGTGTACAAAATCACAATACCGCCGGTGAACAAGGTGGTATATGTGATGTCGATGTTCAGGATGGTCGACAAAATGATGGAAGGGGCATAGATGGTAATGCCTGTAGACAATCCGCGTTGGAGCAAAAATAAAAAGGCGGTAAGCGATCTTGTTTTACTATCGAATCGTTTTTCTAAATACTCGTAAGCCGTGTAAACATTGAGTGTCCGGAAAATAGGAATGAATGTTTGACACAGCACCACCATCGCTAATGGCAGACCGAAATAGAATTGTACAAAACGTAAACCATCGCTGTAAGCTTGTCCTGGGGCAGAAAGGAAAGTGATCGCACTGGCTTGAGTAGCCATGACCGACAAGCCGACCTGGTACCAGGGCAATTCTTTATCGGCTAACAAATAACCTTCTATATTTTTAGCGCCACGGCTTTTCCATAAGCCATAGGATACGATGCAGAGCAAGGTCAATCCAAGCACACACCAGTCTAACAGGCTCATGCGAAGTATCGGGTAAAAAGGTAAAACAATACCATCATGAGCACCAGCGATCCGATCACAAGTGCGTATACATTATTCCAGGTGCCTAAGAAGGGTGGTTTTTCTTCTTTGTGCGACATGCTACTTATTTTTAGGAAGGCTGAGTAAATTCACAAACAAACGGTAAGCCCCGGGAATTCCAGCCGGTAGCTCACGGAAGAAAACCAGTCCCGTGTAAACAAAATTTCCTTTACCATACTTCGTGACGATCAAACTTCCTTCGTTGGGTTTTTCATTCGGGTCATTTAAAGAAAGCAGGTTTTCGTATTGTTTGTCTATCTCACTGGCGAAATAGATGCCACGTTCCTGTACCCAATTGTCAAAGTCTTCTGCGTGTATTTCATTGGGAAAATGGAAAGCAGGATGTTCTGGTTTTAAGAGGCGGACTTCCGCTTGTTCATTGGTCACCCGATCTCTGGAGATGGTAAAGGGGTAAGGTCCGATCTTAGCCAGCAAAGGCCCGATGCGGTTGTTGGTGTTGTATTGCACGATGAGGTTTCCTCCTTCTTTGACATACTCCATCAAGGTGTTGTAGTACACTTGCAAACGATCGTTGGTATTGTAAGCGCGTATGCCGGCTACGATCGCATCGTATTGTGAAAGTTTTCCTTTGTCCAATAAATCATCGGTGAGTATGGTCACCTGATAACCGACCTGTCTCAGACAAGCCGCTACATCATCTCCTGCACCTGGAATGTAGCCAATGTGTTTGCCTGAAGTTTTTAAATGAATGCTTACTAAGTTTGCTTCCGCATCGCTCAGTATAAATTGATAAGGGATATGGTCGTATTCCAAACGGGTGATGCTTTTCGTTAAGGTATCCTGATCGAGAGTCAGTGAAACAGAAATTTTTCCATTGACACTGGTTGCACCCGGATGCACCAAAATCTCAATAGTGGCTTCGTCTCCTTTGGCGTTAAGCTTGAACAGCGGTTGTGCACAAGTGGCTGTCCATCCTGCAGGCAAACTCCAGTGCAAGGTGCCGGAGGCATTGGCTCTGTTGGCTTTCACGACAAAAGGAATATGTTTGGCGATCGTGTCTGTATACACGTATACTTTCTCCAGCAAGTTTACAGTGACCGGAGGCAATACTTCCAACGGTCGATAAATTTCTCCTTTAACGGGATCGGTGTATTTGTATACCACCGGTTTTAGCACGGTTAAGTTTAAGTCTTGAATCGTTACGTTAAAAGTGATAAACACTTCCGGATCGTTCTCGGCTTTACCAACAAGCAGCTGATCTCTGACGCTGTACAACCCGTTGCTGTGTTTTTCATTTAACCAATAGGGATTGGAATAAGCAAAGCGCGCCGGTAATTTCCCCGTATGTTTAAAGGTATAGAGTTCATTGGCTTTCAACGCCAATGAAAGTGTAGTGTCCTGATTGATGTAGCGAATCGTATTTAACGTGACCAGATTTTTATTTCGATTCACCACTTGCACTGTCGTTGCAATATCACTGCCGGGAATGGCGATGTAATCGGCAGCGTAGGCTTCCATCCACAAACCGGAACAAGCCAGTAAGAGGCTTTCGGTTTCTTTTAGTTTTTCTTTTTTCCAGCAACGCAATACCGCATCTGTTTCATCCAATGCTTGCAATTTTTTGTGCAGATTGACTAAATCTGTTACAATAAGCTCTGGATGTAAAGGATCAAATTTGGCGATGAGCTTATCAATGGTTTTCGTAAACTTGGTACCGGCAGCGAAACGACTCCAGGTGATGTTGGTGTTTTCAAACAAATCTTTTTTAACCGTATCTCCGCCCAATTGTTTGAAGTACTCAAATGTTTGTCCGCGTGTTTTGGCGGTACCAAAACCCTGGCTCTTGTGCATGGAGCGGTTTTCAGAAGCGAGTTCTCCGTATGACTTACCCAGCAAAGGATTGAAACCTCCAATGTCCAGCTTGATTTGATCTTCAGACGTTAAATTGACAGCGCCAAAATTGAAGGTATTCCAAAAAATACGTTTGGTTTGCCACACTTCGGTATACTTCAATTGTTCCGGAAAACGTTTCGGATCGGCCGCTGCAGTAAAAGCTTCAACCGCCAGGATAGCGGAAGCGGTATGGTGCCCGTGTCCGCCTTCTCCGGTAGTAGGGAAGCGTGTGATGATGACATCGGGTTTGAAATTACGAATGACCCAAACCATGTCAGCGAGGATACTGTCTTTGTTCCAGATGGCAAAAGTCTCGTCAGGATTTTTAGAAAAGCCAAAGTCATTGGCACGGGAAAAGAATTGTCCGGCGCCGTCTATTCTTCTGGCGGCAAGCAGTTCTTGTGTGCGAATGAGCCCAAGCGGTTCGCCTTGTTCTTTACCAATTAAGTTTTGACCACCGTCTCCGCGTGTCAGCGACAGATAGGCCGTGCGCAATTTACGTTCGTAAGTCAGGTAAGGAAGAAGCCTGGTATTTTCATCGTCCGGATGGGCAGCGATGTAAAGTACTGAACCGACGGTATTGAGTTTTTGTAATTTTTGAAGAATATCGGAAGAAGAAACGTTAGGCGTTTGAGCGGCTAGTGGTTGTGAAAGCAAAACCAAGCCCAGCAATAGGGTGGACAATCTTTTCATGAAAGGGAATAGAACGTGTAATGAAAAGACAAGGTATAAAAAATGGGGAATTATATGGTAAGGAAGATGGTATTTTATTGATCTGAAGTACTATTTAGGAAGGATACTTTTGCTCCAAGATTTAGTGGATTAAGAGGGCTTGTTTTTACACAATAAAATTTAAGTATATGCGATCGGTAAGTTATTTAAAATAGCTTCGGGCGTTCCCTTCGGGCCGGGCTTTCGCCACTCGCTTTTTTCTTTGAATCAATCGGTAAGCATTATACATTTGTAAAAATCAAAGAAAAAGAGCTCAGACAAAGGCTCAATCCCTAACGCAAACTGGCCGATCGTTCTTTACGCATTGTTATTTTTTGAAAGCCAGTCCTTCTTCTTTTAAAGCGCTGCGCAATGTAGGAATAGAGCCTGGACCCAGGCCGTGTAACTCTAATAAGTCTGTTTCACTAAACTTCGCTAATTGTTTCAATGTCTTGATTTTTTTGCCTTCCAGTGCTCTTCTCGCCGGCGCAGACAACTTCGCCAGAAAACCGGTTTCTGGTTTTCGTTTTGCTTCACAGGTAGGACAGGTTGGGCAGTCTGTGCTTTTATAGTAGGTATGACCTTGCGGACAGGTGCGCAAACTTTTCTTCTTTTCTTTCTCTGTGTTTTGTTTCACTCTGAACTTCGTGATTTTGGTAATCAGCGTGAAAGGTAAAGGTTGATCCAATGGGAATTGTACCGCACCTTTGGATTGCTTATAAGAAGCCATCTCTTTGCTGAATGTAGCAATTCCAGAGGCACCGGGATAAAAACCAATGTGGTGTTTGTAACCGGCGAAATGCACAAGGTTACCGTGAAGTACAAACGTGGGAATGCCATAACCGATTTTCTCTTCCGCTTCAGGCGCTGCTTTGCGGATGGTGTCGCACACTTGTCGCAAGAGTTTTTGTGTCGCCGCTGGAAATTCAGCGATGTACAGATCGATAGCGTTGATTGTCTTTTTAATCATCATCGTGCCAGAGATTTAGAAATGATTCACTGAATATATGAATTTTATCTTATTTCTGTTCCGACAGAGTAAAGGGGCATTTGCGGCATCGGCATAGCTTATTAAGGTTGAAATGCATTAGAAATATAGTCCGCCGCCTACAGAAAGGAAATGATAACTCGGTGTAGCAATTTTTAAATATTCGTAACCCACGGAAAGAAATAATTTTTTATGATGGTATCTTCCTTTGACTTCGAATTGATTGACCGGCAAACCATTGATACCGCTTAGCTTGCCGCAGCTGTATACACTGAAGGCTTGCAGCAGAAACACTTCCGCGCACAAGCCAAAAGCAACCCCAGCTTGCTGCACATCATTACCAATGTAATTCGCTCCGATTGTAAAACCCAGATTAAATCGTTCGATTCGTATTCTGTCATAACAGAAATCTAGGTTAAATAAATTCAGACTGGAGCGTTTGTTATTAAAATCGTCGATTTCGTTCAGTAGAAAAATATTGCTCTGAAAGTAAAAGTAATGAAAAGGACGAATGTTTATTTTCAGATGATCTCCGAATAAATTATCGCTGTTGTAAATAAATTGATTTTCGATGTCTATCCTGAAATATTTTGGTTTAGTAACAGAATCAGGATCAATGTAGTTTCCAGCTGATCGATGCTCGAATGGATAGCGTGTTAACCGGTTGCTCAAATCTCTTTCTGATTTGTATTCTCCGATGAAACCGTACTGAATTCCATACACTATTCCCTTGGCTATTGCTTGCACAATGAGATCTTCTGCAATGGAACTTCCACTATTGTCATAGGAATTTCTGTTAGGTTTTCTTTGGGGACTGCCTTGTTTGAGTTCATCTTTGGAGCTGTCGAGCTTTCCCTGTGAAAAAGCCCAAGTAGAGTTGATGCAAAAAAAGAGCAAGAGGATAAATCTCATAAAAGGGTTCGATTCATAAAAATAATCTGCTCCAATTTGGACAAATTAATGCTATAGTTTATTGACCTTCTGCTTTTGAAAAAGCACCAATAGAACCGATAACGGTAGGGTAGTGATTATCTGCAAGGTAATCGAATTCAGGATCTCTGGCTACTTTGTCTATTTTCTTAAGTTTCAAATCTGTTATGTCAGTTGCGCTAAGATTTTCGAGATTGTCCAGGTTGATCTGACTGATTTTTGTTACCGGATTATGTATGTCAAAATAATTGAATATTTTGTCTTGATCTTCCGCTGTAATGCCATTGTCGGCAGTGGTCAAAACATTCACCGTGTCTCCCGTTTTTTGAGAAATGACGATCAGTTGGTAATAGTATTCCCGCTCTGCATTATCTCCGGGTCCTCTGCTGAGATACAATAATTTTACTTCTTCGTTATCTGCTAATGCCGTGGAATCCATATGGAATTTAGAGGTCTCCCAAAATTCATATTTACTGCAGCCGGTGAATAAAAAAAGAAGCAGTCCTAAACTATAAATTGTTTTCATAATTTCTGATTATTGATCATTCTATTAAGCTGATAGCTGATCATACGATAAGATAATAGGTATGAGCTGAAAATCCTAAAAATTATTTCCCCACTTTCTCAATGGGTCTAAACCGCAAGGCACTCCAGGTGTCGTCTATTGAGACTGCTGTCACCGTGGTGATGTTATAGGCTTCTCCTGTCACACGGATGGTGTCGCGGTTGATGTCTGTTGTTACTTTGGATGTGCCTTTGGGATAAGCAAACCATAATACACTGTCGTATGCTATCTGTTTAAGTTGTTTATTTAAAAAGTCAAGGTACTCTTTGTTGTTGTTGATGAACACCAACGTATTGCTGCTCTTTTCTTTTTTATCAAAAGAAGTTTTGAAATCCAGCTTGGCGAATTCTTTTCCCAAAGCGGCCGGAGCATTGATGACAATGGCTTGGTCTTTGAACTTTAGTTTTTTGACAGTTTCTTTCATGTGTTTTTTATTGAATCTTCCACAAGGGAAGATAACCTAAATGGATTTCATCGGCGGGAGCTTCTTTTTCTATAATCTCCAGACGATACAGTGAAAAGACTCCTTCCTGTAAGATGTCTTCCACATTGTAGGCTTCGTCTACGTCGATGCCGTATTGATCATCGATGTGCGCAGAGGCTCCTTTGAATCCTGTTTCTTTATAAAAGAGTTCTTGCTTGGCTTGCGCTGCTGCGGCCTCTGAGTCTTTCGCTACGACCAATATTTTATAATGGTATTCTTCAAATTCATCTTTTCTGTAACCGCCTAAATTGATGAAGAAAAGTTTAAGAGGATTGCTGCTGTTTTTATCTTCTGTTTTCAGTCTTGGGCGAATGGTATACTGTTGCACCGAAGTGACTGTTCTCCAGGCATCGAGGTGAAGGTTGTTTTTCGCTTCGGGCCAGAAGGCATTCATTGCCGGAACAAGTTCTTTCATTGAAAGTGCAATACCGAAGAAAATATCATGTTGCTCGGTATGCCTGCCTGCCGGTTTACAACCG
This sequence comes from Chitinophagaceae bacterium, assembly GCA_028288405.1. GTDB lineage: Bacteria > Bacteroidota > Bacteroidia > Cytophagales > Cytophagaceae > JACMQM01. The sequence continues at coordinate 7,290 of JAQBNS010000024.1, read as the reverse complement.
AGCAATGACATAAAAAGCGTTGAATCCTGTGGCTGCATAAGTCAATAATTATACCTGAATATAAGTATTGAAATTATTAAAACAGCGAATTCTTTCTTTTTTGCGTTAGATTATTTGGTGGAAAAGAACTGGCAAATCAGGTGAATTGGATGTATCTTGTAGTATAACTTTTTAGCCTATGTATACTTTATTGAGACTATCATTTGTTTTTATCTTTCTGTCGACTGTTTGTTCTCCGATCGTTTCCTCTGCACAATCCATCAATGCAGTGTGGGGGCAATCTACGATTGGATCGACTGATTTTATAAAGACAGATCCGGACGGAAATGTTTTTAGAACTTCTTTTAAGGATTCGTTATTGGTAAAGATAGATACTGATGGACATGTGATTTGGAGTATTCCATTTCCTGCACAGCCGGTTGATTCGGCTGCTATTATACAAGGATTAGCAGTGGATGGCGATGGTAACGCATATATTGTAGGAAGTTTCAAAAGTGGAAATATCACATTGGGAAGTACGACATTACATGCCGATACAACCGGTAGACACAGTAGTTTATTTATGGTGAAGTATAATACCAATGGACTTCAGGTTTGGGCCATCACCGCTGCTGTCAATGCCAGTGCACAGGCAGTAGGCATAGCTGCTGATCAAGAGGGTGATTTATTCATTTCTGGTAACTTAAGTGGCCATGCTGCTTTCTTTGGCAGCACTGCTGTGGATGACAGCCTTTTTCATGTAAAGTATGATACCGATGGAGATGTGGTTTGGGCAAAAGGAATATTTGGCGAAGCAATCTTCATGGGTGGTGTAACAGTAGATGCAGATGGTAATTCTATAATTACAGGTAATTATGGAGGAAGTATTTGTACGACGGCGAGTACAACGTTGACCAATAGTGGTAATACAACAGATATTTTTATTATTAAGTTTTCTCCTTCAGGTAATGTAGTTTGGGCTAAATCAAAAGGGACAGCTTCGGCGGATGATTGGGTCAGAAGTATAGATGTGGATGGCGATGCGAATGTATACCTATCAGGAACTCATCGTGTAAATTCTTTATTTCTTAAAAAACTGGATGACTCCGGTAATGATGCCTGGGAAGTATATGCGTATAATGCTTCATGTACCTACATTGCCGCTAAAGTATGCACCGATCCACAAGGAAATGTTTATATGGCTGGCTTTTTTATTGGACCCGAATTAATCCTTGGATCGACTACCCTTGAAACTATCGGTACAGGTAATCAATTATTCGTTGCGAGTTTTAATTCGGCGGGTAATATTCGCTGGGCTGGCGTGGCAGATAATTGTATTGGTGAGCAATTGGAGTCTGATAACAATGGTCATGTTTACCTTACAGGTAATATGAATGGCGCCACTTTATCACTTGGCTCAGTAGTATTAGCCAATAATTCAGCACACGGCAATTCTCGTTTTCTTGCAAAGCTTAGTCAGGACAATATTGCAACAGGAATTTTTTCAGCAGAAAATAAGTTGATCTCCTTATCTCCCAATCCTACCAGTGGTAAAGTATTGGTGAATGGCTTGAAAGAAGGACACTGGAAAATGGAAGTGCATGCTATCAACGGACAACTGGTATATTCCACAACATTCAGTGGTACACAAACAGATGCAGATTTGACTTCGTATCCGAAAGGTCTTTATGTATTGAAATTGAAAAGCGATGAAGATCTAATTATGACGGGTAAAATTATTGTAGAATAATTGAAACTCTTATATAATAATCTTTTCTAATACGATGCATTCAAGTTTGTAATCCTTGCCCGGTATTTGCAAAAAGATCTTTCCGTCAAGTTTATACTCGCCTTTGGTAACTAATGCTTTTATAAGGGTAACATGACCAATGTGCTTAATCGTGAAAGGGATTTCTTTTTTGGTTTTCAGATTATAAAAACGAATCCCATTTTTTTTCGTGAATGACATGATGTTGAAATTCTCCGCTATATTGGGTAACAGGCAAACCTCAATTGAATCGAAATTCTTCCCTTTTTCTATGCTATAAACCATCCCTACGACAGGTTCCGGTCCAAAATGGCAATGTGAACCGCTTACATATTGAAAATTATTATTCAAAATAATATTTAACCCTTTGTATAGAACGATTTTCTCATCCGTTTGATAAAAGGAATCTTTTGTCTCTTCAAATAGTTTTTTGAAATGAGCAATTTCCTGCAAAAAGCTCGAATCTATTAGTCGTTCTTTGTTATAAACTGCTTCAATGAGCGATGATGCTTTCGCAATGTCATTATGAGAAACGAATTTTGTTATGCTGTCTCGAAGGGAAATGGATGCATGAAAGATCAATGTATCTGAGGGTTTAGTGCCTCCCATTCTTACTTCTCGCTCTATTTGATTTAATGTTTGCTCTGACTTCTCTATTTCAGAAAGCAATATTTTGCTTTGAAAATCTAATACGGTCTGATCTTCTTGCTTGGCACAAGAAAATAATAAACATAAAACGAATGCGAGAAATGTGTAGGTGATCTTCATCATGATTCTATTTCTTTTCCGTTATACCGATCATTACCCCAAAGTTGCCATCTGTTTGTGTCCATTTTTTTTCTGGCAAGTATGTTCTCGAAACAAATCCATCCAGGTACAAGGCTTGCTTGCATCCCAATTGTTTAAAATAGTTGGCGAAGTCATAGAAATTAATTTTCTCTTTCGACATGGCAAAAACAACTTTTCCATCCGGTAAAATACCGACTCCGTTTCGAATATTCAAATTGGTTGATCCTTCTTTAAAGGCCTTGTGGATATTACCGTCTGTAACCAGCATAGGACCTGATTGCGTAGCATAATTGATTTTTCCGTTAGTGATAAATTTGCTCGTTTCACAAATGACAGGCTGATGACTTGTAGTGATATAAAATAAACCGTTAGGTTTCATGTAAAAATTTCCATTACCCGAAGAAGTATCAATAGGAGCGAGTTCTTTTGTTTCCTGGATAAATAATCCTTGCGGAGAGTTGTCTTGCTTGTACATTCCTGCGTTAGCAGCGTATAGTAAATTTATCTTTTTCTTGTCCAGGTAGTTTTTGAGATTTTGAATGCTTTTGAGTGGAATTCCTTTGTCATCCTTCCAATAGAGTTTTAGAGTAACTTGATGGAGATCGACCGTGTAACTTATGATTTGATCATCCGCAAGCGGATTACTACTGAAAGAAAAAAGAACAACCGCAGTGAGAAGAATATATAGGAGTAGAGGTATTTTCTTGGTCATGCTTTCAATTTAAAACGATAAATGATTGCTAAAAAGATTATAATACTCAGTTTGTATAACAACATGTTATTGAAGCAAAGATGTATCGCTATGATCATCTTTCAACTGCACACCCGAAATCTGCTTGACCAACATTTGATTCAACAGGTAACTGAGTTTAATGGCAGATGCCTGATAAGTTAAACCTTCCGGTTGAATATTGGAAACACAATTTCTTTTTTCATCGGTGTTGCCGCTGGTCGGTTGATAGGTCAGATAAGCCCCCATACTGTTCGGGGAACTTAAACCGGGACGTTCTCCAATCAGAATGATGGCAATGCGTGCGTGGAGTAATTCACCTATAGGATCGGAAAGTGCTACCCGGCTGTTATGAGCAATGACGACAGGAGAGAGCGTCATGTTGGCGATTTGTGGAAGTAATAATTCAAGTACAGGAACAGCATGTATATTGACAGCATTGGCGGAAAGTCCGTCGGCAATGATAAGGCATACGTCAACAGGTTTTCGACTCAATGCTTCAAGTGCAGTTTGGCTTGAAGCATGCAATGCTCTTCCTTTGTCCGGATTGCGCAGGTAATCGTTGCGATCGGCCACCTGACTTTTTACAGTTATGGAAGATAATTCCAACTTCTTCAAACCACTTTCTAAACCGGCAGTGTTAATCTCTGAATAGATGGCATCTTTGGCCAGAGAATGTGCCATACGAAATTGCAAAATGTCTTGTGTAGGCAAAGACGTACCCGCACGTCCCATGGCTATTCTGGCGTTGGTATATTGTTTTAATAAATGCCAAAGATCTTTTGCCATCTTGCGATTATTATTCCGTGATCATTTTTAATAATTTATTGGAAGTATCAGCAGGTGTGATTTGCAGTTTCTCATTGATAATGCCCATGTTGATCAACCAGCTTTCGAATTCCGGTGCCGGTCTCAATCCCAATAACTGCCGAACGTAGAGTGCATCATGAAACGAAGTGCTTTGGTAATTCAACATGATGTCATCGGCTCCCGGCACTCCCATAATGAAATTGCATCCGGCTGTTCCGAGCAAAGTAAGCAAGATGTCCATGTCATCCTGGTCTGCTTCGGCATGGTTGGTGTAGCACACATCACAACCCATGGGTAAGCCCATCAGCTTTCCGCAGAAATGATCTTCCAATCCTGCGCGGATGATTTGCTTGCTGTCGAATAAATATTCAGGTCCTATAAATCCTACTACCGTATTGACTAAAAAAGGATTAAAAGCACGGGCCACCGCATAGGCTCTGGCCTCTATCGTTTGTTGATCGATGCCATGGTGTGCGTTGGCTGATAGAGCACTGCCCTGGCCGGTTTCGAAGTACATGACATTATTGCCAATCGTCCCTCTTCCTAAAGAGAGCGCAGCTTCATAACCTTCTTTGATCAGAGCGAGGTTGATGCCAAAACTGCTGTTCGTTTTTTCTGTACCGCCGATGGATTGAAACACAAGGTCCACAGGCGCTCCTTGCTCAATCGCTTGAATCGTATTGGTGATGTGACTCAATACACAGGTTTGTGTAGGAATTTGACAACGCACACGCACATCCTCCAGCATATTCAGCAAACGCGCTTGCGTGGCTACATTGTCGGTAGCAGGATTGATACCAATCACGGCATCACCGCTTCCATTGTAGAGGCCATCGACAACCGAAGCTAAAATTCCTTTTAGGTCATCGGTGGGATGATTGGGTTGTAAGCGTGTAGCGAGGCGACCTTTTAAACCGATGGTGTTTCTAAATCGGGTAATGACTTCACATTTGCTGCTGACTAAAATGAGATCCTGAAGACTCATGAGCTTGCAAACCGCCGCTGCCATTTCCGGTGTGATGGCTTTTTGCAGGATTGTCAGTTCTGTTTTTTGTGTAGTGGTTTCTAATAAGTAGTTTCTAAAATCACCGACCGTAAGGTGTGATATTTTCTTGAAGTTTTCTTTGTCGTGCGTATCGAAAATGAGTCGGGTGATTTCATCTTCTTCATATGGAATGAGCGGCTCTTCCAGAAAAGTGCGCAAGGGTAATTCTGCCAACGCCATTTGCGCGGCTACTCGTTCTTGTGAAGAATTTGCAGCAATGCCAGCCAACTGATCTCCCGAGCGCAGTGGTGTGGCTTTCGCCATCAACTCTGCCAAAGAGCGAAAAATAAAAACAGTATGGTGGACGGTGTGCTGGTACATCGTTAGTTGGCTAGATGATCGAGTATCTTCTTACATTGATTGATGTCTTCGCCGATATAAGAAATATGATTATCGGGTCTTAACAAAATATAAAAGTCTGTAGCCTGGCCAAAAACGGAAACCGGAATTTCAGTAAATGCGAGCGTACTGGTTTTTATTTTACTTTGCTGGAGGAGTTCGTTGTTTGCTGCTTTATTTCCGAAATAGAGCAGTTTGAAGCATGGCTCACTCAAATAGTGGAAGATATTTTTCCCATTAGAGAAAACAAAGTAATGCATCCGGTCTCCCGATTTTACTTTACCAATATGACTTTTTAATGTTAACAAACTGTTAGGATAAGCAATATCTGTTTGTGACAGCAAAGGAAATACGACTCGTTTAGCCAGCGGACTGTTTGCAATAACTTTAAAAAACAGAGGGAATAAATTCAACCGTATAAAATTCCAAAATGGGTTGACACCGGACATGATGTCAAATATACGGTCTGTGGTTTGCAACAAATGCTTAGCATTTTCGCTGCGTTCTGTATCGTATGTTTTTAATAGGCTGCTCTTTGTTTCTCCTCTTAAGGTATACGCTATTTTCCAGGCTAAATTATAGGTGTCTTGTATGCCTGTATTCATGCCTTGTCCACCTGCAGGGGTATGGATGTGTGCCGCGTCTCCCGCAATGAAACAACGGTCTTTCATAAAGGCACCGGCCTTGCGGCTGTGTACTTTGTAGGTAGAGAACCAACGCAATTCTTCAAAGGTAACGGGAGAAATGATGGACTCTTTAATCAACGGCGCGATATCGGAAAATTGGTACACCTTGTCTGTGTTTCCTTGCGGCAGAATACCGACTATACGGTAATGCCCCGAACCTTCCATTGGAAAGAATAACACAAATCCTTTTTTGATCAGGTACATGTGCAAGGCATTGACGTTAATGACCGGGCTTTTTAGCAACACATCCGCTACATAAAATAATTTAGGTTCTGTACTGCCTTCGAAAGATAAATTCAATTGATGCCTTACGGGACTGCCCGCCCCGTCGCAACCTACGAGATAGTCTGCATTGATTTGTTGTTCGTTGCCTTGTTCGTTTTTGTAAAAAACGGTTACGCCATCAGCTTTTTGCTCGAAGCGAGTGAATTCAGATTTCCAGTGTATTGTTTTTCCATGAGCAGTTACATATTCAGCCAATAGCTTTTCCGTTTTACTTTGTTCCAGAGAAAGGGCAAAAGTAAATTCACTGATGCCTTTGCCCAGTCCGGCCAAATCGAGCGATACTTTTTGTTTACCCTGGTAAAACAAACGCATGCCGGTGGTGACCTGACCTCGTTGCAGCGCTTCTTCGGAAAGGCCTAATTCCTGAAAGATCTCCAGTGTTCGCGCTTGCACCACAACTGCTTTGGAGAGTTCTGTCGTTTTTTCATTCTTTTCAATCAGTATGAAATCAACGTTGTGACGGATCAATTGCGCTGCCAGACTCAAGCCTGTTGGACCTGCGCCGGCAATGACAACCTGGGTTTTATGAAAAGTAGGATTCGACATAGCTGGAATGGATAAAGGCACGCTCTTCGTATAACTAATAATACAAAAAATCCCTAACTATTTGATGATATAGTCAGGGATTATTAAAGGGTAGACTATTGTCTAAGATTTGGTTGTTAGTAAAAATATACGGATTTGCGTTAGGGATTGAGCCATTGTCTGAGCTCTTTTTCTTTGATCTCCAGGGTGGTTATACTTGAAGCTTGATTCAAAGAAAAAAGCGAGTGGCGAAAGCCCGGCCCGAAGGGAACGCCCAAAGAGCCCCGCCTTTGTTCTTTAATAATTATTTTATGCATATACTTCATCACTCAAC